>NZ_CM001514.1:1502918-1835413 GCF_000263715.2 Pseudomonas synxantha BG33R | reverse complement strand
CGTGGCGCGAGCCAACGAAGTCGGTGGAGACCACTTCCTGCGAGTTGACGAAGTCGATTTGCTTGTGCAGATCGGAGTGCAGCGCCATGTAGCGCAGGTACTCGTTCATCTCTTCACGGGTGGCTGCTTTCTCAAGGTTGAGGTTGAGAATGGCCATCGACACGTTCGGCGTCGGTACACGGATCGCGTTACCGGTCAGCTTGCCGGCCAGCTCAGGCAGGGCCTTGGCAGCAGCGGTGGCAGCACCGGTCTCGGTGATCACCATGTTCAACGCGGCGCTACGGCCACGGCGATCGCCCTTGTGGAAGTTGTCGATCAGGTTCTGGTCGTTGGTGTACGAGTGAACGGTTTCAACGTGGCCGTTGACGATGCCGAACTTGTCATTCACAGCTTTGAGCACCGGCACGATGGCGTTGGTGGTGCAGGAAGCGGCGGACACGATCTTGTCGTCAGCGGTGATTTCAGCGTGGTTGATGCCGTGCACGATGTTCTTGAGCTTGCCTTTGCCAGGCGCGGTCAACACGACACGGTCGATACCCGGGCAAGCCAGGTGCTGGCCCAGGCCCTCGGCATCACGCCATACGCCGGTGTTGTCCACCAGCAGGGCGTCCTGGATGCCGTACTGGGTGTAATCCACCTCGGTCGGGTTCTTCGCGTAGATCACCTGGATCAGGTTACCGTTGGCGGTGATGGTGTTGTTTTCTTCGTCAATGGTGATGGTGCCGTTGAACGAGCCGTGTACCGAATCGCGACGCAGCAGGCTGGCGCGTTTGGTCAGGTCGTTTTCGGCGCCTTTGCGCACCACGATGGCACGCAGGCGCAGGCCGTCACCGCCACCGGTTTTCTCGATCAGGATGCGCGCCAGCAGGCGGCCGATACGGCCGAAGCCGTACAGCACCACGTCGGTGCCTTTGCGGGCCGCGGCGTTTTGCTGGCCAACCACATCGGCCATTTCTTCACGCACGAACTGCTCGGCACTGCGGCCGGCGCCTTCCTTGCGGAATTTGTAGGCCAACTTGCCCAGGTCTACCGAGGCCGCGCCGAGCTTGAGCTCGCTCATGGCTTTAAGCAGTGGGAATGTTTCGTGGACGGAGAGTTCGCTGTCGTCGGCGGAGCGATGGCGCGCAAAGCGGTGAGCTTTGAGAATCGCGATGACAGACTGGTTGATCAGGCTGCGGCCATAGATCGAGCTCACCACATTGTTATTGCGGTACAGCTGGCCGATAAGCGGAATCATCGCTTCTGCGAGTGCTTCACGGTCGATCCATTCACCAAGACACTGGTCGGGCTTCTGAGTCACGGGAACCTTCCACATGTAGGGGCAGAAAAAAGGGGCTACATTATGTCGCCCGACTGGCCGTTGAGCAATGCGCTAGGGGCAACAAAAAGCCCTTGCAAAAAAATACCGTCGCGCTACAGCCCAGTAAATACGCGGGTTCCAGAAGGCCACTAGTCCAGCGCCATCGCCGACTTGTCCGTAACCCTCCTAAACATTCGCGCATTTTGGCACTACATATTGAGTCAAAACCGGTCATTGTTTGTCTTAGCCACTACATTTCCTACAAACCGTAATAGGCACAGTCAGCAACTGACAGGCGGCACCTGGGGCCGTTACAATTACCGACTTTGTCGCAACGCTTGGAGCTCAACCTTCCGTGCCCGTTCTGCGTCTACCGCTTCTCCCTGCCGCGGCAGGTAAACAGCACTGGGGCAACCTGCCCGGTGCCGCCCTGAGCCTGGCCATTGCCGAGGCTGCCAGCGCAGCCAAGCGCTTTACCCTGCTGCTCACCGCCGACAGCCAAAGTGCCGAACGGTTGGAGCAGGAGCTGAGCTTCTTCGCCCCGGATTTGCCGGTGCTGCATTTTCCCGACTGGGAAACCCTGCCTTACGACCTGTTCTCGCCGCACCAGGACATCATCTCCCAGCGCATCGCCAGCCTGTACCGCCTGCCGGAACTGGCCCACGGCGTGCTGGTGGTGCCGATCACCACGGCGCTGCACCGCCTGGCGCCGACCAAGTTCCTGCTCGGCAGTAGCCTGGTGCTGGATATCGGCCAGAAGCTCGACGTAGAACAGATGCGCACGCGCCTGGAAGCCAGCGGCTACCGCTGCGTCGACACGGTGTACGAGCACGGTGAGTTCGCAGTGCGCGGCGCCCTGATCGACCTGTTCCCGATGGGCAGCAAGTTGCCGTATCGCATCGACCTGTTCGATGACGAAATCGAGACCTTGCGCACCTTCGATCCGGAAACCCAGCGCTCCATCGACAAGGTCGACTCGATCAAGCTGCTGCCGGCGCGGGAGTTCCCGCTGCAAAAAGACGCGGTCACCCGCTTCAAGGCGCGCTTTCGTGAGCGCTTTGACGTGGATTTCCGTCGCTGCCCAATCTTCCAGGACTTAAGCAGCGGGATTACCCCAGCGGGTATCGAGTACTACCTGCCATTGTTCTTCGACGAAACCTCCACCCTCTTCGACTACCTGCCCCAGGACACCCAGGTGTTCTCGCTGCCAGGCATCGAGCAGGCGGCGGAAAACTTCTGGAACGACGTGCGCAACCGCTATGAAGAGCGCCGCGTCGATCCGTCCCGGCCTTTATTGCCGCCCGCCGAACTGTTCCTGCCGGTAGAAGACTGCTTCGCCCGCTTGAAAAACTGGCCGCGCGTGGTCGCCAGCCAACAAGATGTAGACGCCGGCAGTGGTCGGGAACGCTTCCCCGCGGGAACCCTGCCCGACCTGGCGATCCAGGCCAAGGCCACGCAACCGTTGGAAGCGCTGTCCAACTTCCTCGGTGACTTCCCTGGCCGCGTGCTGTTTACCGCCGAGTCCGCCGGGCGCCGCGAAGTGCTGCTGGAGCTGTTGGAACGCTTGAAACTGCGGCCCAAGACCGTCGACAGCTGGCCGGATTTTGTAAATAGCAAAGAGCGCCTGGCGATCACCATCGCCCCCTTGGACGAAGGCTTGCTGTTGGACGACCCGGCCCTCGCACTGATCGCCGAGAGCCCGCTGTTCGGCCAGCGCGTGATGCAGCGCCGTCGCCGGGAAAAACGCGCAGACGCCAACAACGACGCGGTGATCAAGAACCTCACCGAACTGCGCGAAGGCGCCCCGGTGGTGCACATCGACCACGGCGTCGGCCGCTACCTGGGCCTGCAGACCCTGGAGATCGACAACCAGGCCGCCGAATTCCTCACCATGGAATACGCCGAGGGCGCCAAGCTCTATGTGCCGGTGGCCAGCCTGCACCTGATCGCCCGTTACACCGGTAGCGACGACGCTTTGGCGCCGTTGCATCGCCTGGGCTCCGAGACCTGGCAGAAAGCCAAGCGCAAGGCCGCCGAGCAGGTGCGCGACGTGGCCGCCGAATTGCTCGACATCTATGCCCGCCGCGCCGCCCGCGAAGGCTACGCGTTCG
Organism: Pseudomonas synxantha BG33R; assembly: GCF_000263715.2. Classification (NCBI taxonomy): domain Bacteria; kingdom Pseudomonadati; phylum Pseudomonadota; class Gammaproteobacteria; order Pseudomonadales; family Pseudomonadaceae; genus Pseudomonas; species Pseudomonas synxantha. The sequence continues at coordinate 1,832,002 of NZ_CM001514.1, read as the reverse complement.
CCGACCCGAAAGCCGACTACGCCACCTTCAGCGCCGGCTTCGCCTTCGAAGAAACCCCAGACCAGCAAACCACCATCGAAGCGGTGCGCGCCGACATGCTCGCGCCCAAGCCGATGGACCGCCTGGTGTGTGGCGACGTGGGCTTCGGCAAAACCGAAGTGGCCATGCGCGCGGCCTTTATTGCGGTGCACGGCGGTCGCCAGGTGGCGATCCTGGTGCCGACCACCCTGCTCGCCCAGCAGCACTACAACAGCTTCCGCGACCGCTTTGCCGACTGGCCGGTGACCGTGGAAGTGATGAGCCGCTTCAAGTCCGCCAAGGAAGTGAATGCCGCCGTTGCCGACCTGGCCGAGGGCAAGATCGATATCGTCATCGGCACCCACAAGCTGCTGTCGGACGATGTGAAGATCAAGAACCTGGGCCTGGTGATCATCGACGAAGAGCACCGCTTTGGCGTGCGCCAGAAAGAACAGCTCAAGGCCCTGCGCAGCGAAGTCGACATCCTTACCCTCACTGCTACGCCGATTCCGCGCACGCTGAACATGGCCGTATCGGGTATGCGCGACCTGTCGATCATCGCTACACCGCCCGCACGCCGCCTGTCAGTGCGCACCTTCGTGATGGAGCAGAACAAAAGCACGGTCAAGGAAGCGCTGCTGCGTGAACTGCTGCGCGGCGGCCAGGTGTATTACCTGCACAACGATGTGAAGACCATCGAGAAATGCGCCGCCGACCTCGCCGAGCTGGTGCCGGAAGCCCGTATCGCCATCGGCCACGGGCAGATGCGCGAGCGCGAACTCGAACAGGTAATGAGCGACTTCTACCACAAGCGCTTCAACGTGCTGATCGCCTCGACCATCATCGAGACCGGCATCGACGTGCCCAGCGCCAACACCATCATCATCGAGCGCGCCGACAAGTTCGGCCTGGCGCAGCTGCACCAACTGCGCGGCCGCGTCGGGCGCAGTCACCACCAGGCCTATGCCTATCTGCTCACGCCGCCGCGCCAGCAGATCACTTCCGATGCGGAAAAACGCCTGGAAGCGATCGCCAATACCCAGGACCTCGGCGCCGGTTTTGTGCTGGCCACCAACGACCTGGAAATCCGTGGCGCCGGCGAGTTGCTCGGCGACGGCCAGAGCGGGCAGATCCAGGCGGTCGGTTTCACGTTATATATGGAGATGCTCGAACGCGCAGTGAAAGCCATCCGCAAGGGCGAGCAACCGAACCTCGATCAACCCCTGGGCGGCGGCCCGGAGATCAACCTGCGCTTGCCGGCATTGATTCCCGAAGACTACCTGCCGGATGTTCATGCGCGGCTGATCCTCTACAAGCGCATCGCCTCGGCCACCGACGAAGAGGGCCTCAAGGACCTGCAAGTGGAGATGATCGACCGCTTCGGCCTGCTGCCCGAACCGACCAAGAACCTGGTGCGCCTGACCCTGCTCAAGTTGCAGGCCGAGCAGTTGGGGATCAAGAAGGTCGACGCCGGGCCGCAAGGTGGGCGTATCGAATTCGAAGCGCAGACGCCGGTCGACCCGTTGGTACTGATCAAGCTGATCCAGGGCCAGCCCAACCGCTACAAGTTCGAAGGGGCTACGCTGTTCAAGTTCATGGTGCCGATGGAACGTGCCGAAGAACGCTTCAATACCCTGGAGGCGCTGTTTGAGCGCCTCATCCCGAAATCCGCTTGAAGGACGTCGCCATGCGCTTGTTCCGCATTCTGAGCCTGTTGTTGGTGGTACTCGCGCCTTCGGCATTTGCCGACAGCCCGTACCAGGTGGAAATGATCCTGGTGCGCCAGAATGCGGAGCCGGTGATCAACAGCCGCGCCGCCCCGGAGAACTGGGACGGCGGCGCCCAGCGCCTGGGCGAGCAGCTGAGCCCGCCGCGCCTGGGCAACATCGTCGAAAAATTGCGCGCTGATTCCAACTACACCGTGCTCGCGCACAAGGCCTGGGAACAGAACCTGGGCGAGCAGCCGGTGAAGATCGCGATCACCGACGGCCAGGAGCAATTCGGCCAGTTTCCTATCGAAGGCGTGCTGAGCCTGCAACTGGGTCGTTTCACCGACATCGATGCTGATTTCTGGATCAACCAGTTCGACGGCAACGGCAGCGTGATCGCCAGTGAACACCTGGCGCAGAAAGACGTACGCACCAAGAACAACCAGCTTAATTACCTGGACGGCGGCCACCTGGCGTTGCTGATCAAGATCACCTCGCTGACCGCCAAGCCGCCCAGCGCACCACCGCCCGACATGCAGGACTGATCCAGCGCCATGCCCCTCACTTCGCCTCTGACCAAACCCCTGGCCCCTTCGTGGGCCAATCGCTTCAAAGAGCAGAGCCTGGAGCGCGGGCGGCGTTACGCACTGGAAAACCGCGTGCGTATCGTCGAGTGCGGTGACAGCACCATTACCGCCAGTTGCGAAGGTTCCGGCGGTAACGTCTATCGGCAAACCATCTCGTTGCGTGAGTCGGCCAAGGGCCTGCTGATCCTGGTGGATAGCCGCTGTACCTGCCCGGTGCACACCAACTGCAAACACATCGCGGCGGTGTTGCTCAAGGTCCAGGAAACCCTGGCCTACCCGGCGGCAACCCAGGATGCGCAACTGCTGGAAAAACTCCAGGCCGTGCTGGATAACCGCGTGGTCCTGCCGCAGGTGGTCATGGAGGATGTGCAGCCCGTGCCACGCCTGTGGCTGGCGAGCGTCGAGTTCAGCGCGTTCGAACCGCGCAACGGCAAGATGCAGCGCTATATCCAGCACCGTGCGGCACTGTCGTTCAACTACCTGGGCAATTACGTCAGTGGGCAAAAGAACGCCGATATCATCGTGCGCCAGGACACCCAAAGCCTGCGAATCAAGCGCCACCCCGAGCTGGAACAAGCCTGTCGCGAACAGCTGCGTCTGCTGGGTTTCAAGATCGCTACGCGCCAAAGCAAGGCCTTGCCTGAAAGCGCCGGCGAGCTGTTCGAGATGGTCAATGACAGCGCCTGGCTGAACTTCACGCTCAACTCATCGCCGACGCTGCGGGCCGAGGGCTGGGAGCTGCAAATCGATGAAGACTTCGGTTTCGACCTGAGCCCGGTGGACGACTGGTACGCCAGCGTCGATGAAGCGCCGGAGCGTGACTGGTTCGACCTGGAGTTGGGCATCATCGTCAATGGCGAACGGTTGAGCCTGCTACCGATATTGCTGAACCTGATGCGCTCCCACACCGAGATCCTCAACCCGGAAAAACTCGCAAGGCGCCGCGATGATGAACTGATCCTGGTGAATATTCCCGGGCTGCCCAACGGCCACGGCCCGCTGCAAGTGGCGCTGCCCTACGGGCGCTTGAAACCGGTACTGGCGACTCTCGGCGAGTTCTACCTGCAGGAAACCGGCACCACGACGTTGCGCCTGGCCAAGGCCGACGCGATCAGGCTCAACCCGCTGGAAGACCTGCCGTTGCAATGGGAGGGTGGCGAGAAGATTCGTAACTTCGCCCAACGCCTGCGAGACATCAAGGACTTCACCTGCGTCGCGCCCCAGGGCCTGAACGCAACCTTGCGCCCCTATCAACTGGAAGGCTTGAGCTGGATGCAGTCACTGCGCCAGCTGGAAGTGGGCGGGATTCTCGCGGACGACATGGGCCTGGGCAAAACCCTGCAAACCCTCGCGCATATTCTCTCCGAGAAAATCGCCGGGCGCCTTGATCGGCCCTGCATGGTCGTGGTGCCCACCAGCCTGATTCCGAACTGGCTCGACGAAGCAGCGCACTTCACCCCGCAACTGCGGGTGCAGGCGCTGTACGGCGCAGGGCGCAAGAAACACTTCGCCAACCTGCACGACTACGACCTGCTGCTGACCACGTATGCCCTGCTGCCCAAGGACATCGACACGCTCGCCGCCCTGCCCTTGCACGTCTTGATCCTGGATGAAGCGCAGTACATCAAGAACCCGTCCAGCAAGGCCGCCCAGGCCGCACGCGAGCTGAATGCCCGCCAGCGCTTGTGCCTGAGCGGCACGCCATTGGAAAACCACTTGGGTGAACTGTGGTCCCTGTTCCACTTCCTGTTGCCGGGTTGGCTGGGCGACGTGAAGAGCTTCAACCGTGATTACCGCGTGCCGATTGAAAAGCGCGCCAGTGACGTGCGCTTGCAGCACCTAAACGGTCGAATCAAACCCTTCCTGCTGCGCCGCACCAAGGAACAGGTGGCGACCGAATTGCCACCCAAGACTGAAATCATCCACTGGGTCGACCTCAACGAGGCCCAGCGCGATGTGTACGAAACCATGCGCCTGGCCATGGATAAAAAGGTCCGCGACGAAATCACCCGCAAGGGCGTGGCACGCAGCCAGATCATCATCCTTGAAGCGCTGCTCAAACTGCGACAAGTGTGCTGCGACCTGCGCCTGGTCAACGACGCCACTCTGCCAGCGCGTGGCAGCAGCTCAGGCAAGCTCGACAGCCTGATGGAAATGCTCGACGAGCTGTTTGCCGAAGGCCGCAGGATTCTGCTGTTTTCGCAGTTCACCTCGATGCTGAGCCTGATCGAGACCGAACTTAAAAAGCGCGGGATTGCCTACGCGTTGCTGACTGGGCAGACCCGCGACCGGCGTACACCGGTGAAGGATTTCCAGAGCGGCAAGTTGCAGATCTTTCTGATCAGCTTGAAGGCCGGTGGCGTGGGTTTGAACCTGACCGAAGCCGACACGGTGATTCACTACGACCCGTGGTGGAACCCGGCCACGGAAAACCAGGCCACCGACCGCGCGTATCGCATCGGGCAGGAAAAACCGGTGTTCGTGTACAAGATGATTGCCCGAGGCACGGTGGAGGAGAAAATCCAGCACTTGCAGAAGGAGAAGTCCGACCTTGCGGCGGGTGTTCTGGATGGCCGGACCACTGGCGATTGGCAGTTGGGTAATGAGGATATCGAGGCGCTCTTCGCACCACTGCCTAATAAGCAAGAGAAGCGCTGACTGTTAGATCGCTATCGCAGGCAAGCCAGCTCCCACACTTGAATGTATTCACACATCAAAATGTGGGAGCTGGCTTGCCTGCGATGGCCGCGCTTCGGTTTTCAGTCGATCAACTGCGCATCACGCAACGCAGTAAGCGCTGTCAGCCAACGCGGGTACTGCTTATAGTCCGTCGACGCAACCGCCTGCCCACGCATACGCGCAATCCGCGCCGACGGCGCGACCTTCATCCGCTGCGCGGCGGTGAGTGCCAGCTCGGCAGCCGCGCGGTCATTGCACACCAGCCCCATATCACAACCCGCCGTCAGCGCCGCCTCGATCCGACTCGCCGCATCACCCACCACGTGGGCGCCCGCCATGGACAGGTCATCACTGAAAATCACCCCATCAAACTGCAACTCGCCGCGCAGGATGTCCTGCAACCAGCGGCGCGAGAAGCCGGCGGGCTGGCTGTCCACCTGCGGGTAGATCACGTGCGCGGGCATCACTGCGGCCAATTGCTTGCTCAAGCGTGCGAAAGGCACCAGGTCATTGGCGCGAATTTGTTCCAGGCTACGCTCGTCATTGGGAATGGCGACGTGGGAATCGGCCTCGGCCCAACCGTGGCCAGGGAAGTGTTTGCCGGTGGCGGCCATGCCGGCGCTGTTCATGCCGCGGATAAAGGCACCGGCCAGTACGGCGGCGCGCTCGGGGTCGCCTTCAAAGGAGCGAGTGCCGACCACAGCGCTGCGTTGGTAATCCAGGTCCAGCACCGGGGCGAAACTCAGGTCGAGACCCACGGCCAGTACTTCGGTGGCCATGATCCAGCCGCACTGTTCTGCCAGGTATTCAGCGTTGGGGTTATCGGCCAGCGCGCGCATGGCCGGCAGGCGCACAAAGCCTTGGCGCAGACGCTGCACGCGGCCACCTTCCTGATCGACCGCCAGCAGCAGGTCCGGGCGCACCGCACGGATCGCCGCACTCAGCTCGCGAACCTGGCGTGGATGCTCGATATTGCGCGCAAAAATAATCAGGCCGCCCACTTCCGGTTGGCGCAACAGGTGACGATCCTCGGCCGTCAGCCAGGTACCGGCAACGTCGACCATCAAAGAACCTTGCAGGGCAGCAGTCATAAACCTTCCTTAAATAACGCACACAACCCGTCGTGCTGACCAGGCACGGTCAGCACGACGGGTTGCGGACAAATAGCTGAAATCGGCATGGCGGCTAGCTTAGCGGATGCAAGCGGCCACGCACACCCAGGGGCGGTCAAACCTTGGCGGCGACCGGTGCAGTTTTGCTGCGTGGGCGCAGTTGGGCGGCGGCCATGGTCGAGTCGGTGACGCCAGTCTCGGCGCGCATACCCGCAGCGAGGAACGGCACCATCAGGCGCATCACCTGTTCGATCGAGGTGTTCACGCCGAAATCGGTCTCGGCTATCGCTCGCAACGCCTTGATCCCGGACATGCTGAACGCCGCAGCGCCGAGCATGAAATGCACGCGCCAGAACAGTTCGATAGGCGGAATACGTGGGGCCGCCTCGTTGACCAGCAACATATAGCGGCGGAATACTTTGCCGTACATGTCTTCCAGGTAACGGCGCAGGTGGCCTTGGCTCTGGCTGAACGCCAGGCCCAGCAGGCGCATGAAGATCGACAGGTCATTACCACTGCGAGGTTGCACGACCAACGCCTGCTCTACAAGAATTTCCAGCAGTTCTTCCAGGCTTGGCTTGTGATCAGCCTTGGCCTGGCGGCGCTCCAACTCACGGTCGAGGCTGGCACAGAATGGCCCCAGGAAGCGGGAAAACACCGCTTGGATCAGGGCTTTTTTCGAGCCGAAATGATAGTTCACGGCAGCGAGGTTGACCCCAGCCTTGCTGGTGATCAGCCGCAATGAGGTTTCAGCAAATCCTTTTTCCGCGAACAATTGCTCGGCAGCATCGAGAATGCGTTCAACGGTTTCCGACTGGGCCATGGCTACTCCGCCTGACAAACACTTGTTTGAAACATACGTTTCAGAGTGTGTCTTGTCAAGCCTGCGGGTTCGCTTTCCGGCCGGGCAGTCACCCCTTTCATCGCTATTTAATCACATCCCTTCCGCCGTGTAGGCAACACCCCATCTACGTTGTAGGAAGGGTGACGCATGACCGTCCAGCGGAGTCGCGCAAAAGGATGATTGCCAAGCGCAGCTCACTGTATATAATCCCAGTCACTGTATAAAAAGACAGAGCGATCAACATGCTAAAACTGACGCCACGCCAAGCCGAGATTCTGGCCTTCATCAAGCGCTGCCTTGATGACAACGGTTACCCGCCTACCCGTGCGGAGATTGCCCTGGAACTGGGGTTCAAGTCCCCGAATGCCGCGGAAGAGCACCTCAAGGCGCTCGCTCGCAAAGGCGCGATCGAGATGACTCCAGGGGCATCACGCGGTATCCGCATCCCTGGCTTTGAAGCCAAGGCCGACGAATCGACACTGCCGATCATCGGCCGCGTCGCTGCCGGTGCGCCGATCCTGGCGCAGCAGCACGTCGAGGAATCCTGCAATATCAACCCGACCTTCTTCCATCCTCGCGCCGACTATCTGTTGCGTGTGCACGGCATGAGCATGAAGGACGTAGGCATCTTCGATGGCGACCTGCTCGCCGTGCATACCACCCGTGAAGCCCGCAATGGCCAGATCGTCGTCGCCCGTATCGGTGATGAGGTCACGGTCAAACGCTTCAAGCGTGAAGGCAGCAAGGTCTGGCTGCTGGCCGAGAACCCTGAGTTCGCCCCGATTGAAGTCAACCTGAAAGATCAGGACCTGGTGATCGAAGGCTTGAGTGTCGGCGTCATTCGCCGCTAAAGGAGGCATCATGCAGCTCGTGCACACCCCACAACACACACAACTGTCGCTGTTCGAGGCCTTTATGGCCCAACCCCTTGCGCCCATCCTCAAGGAAACGGTCGAAGCCCCCTGGGGCGGTGAACCCGAGGCGTTCAGTGAATTGTCGTTGCGCGGTGCAGCCGAAAGCTGCCTGAACCTGCTGGCGCCAATTCTGCGCGAATTGAGCGAAGACCAGGACGCACGCTGGCTGACGCTGATCGCCCCGCCCGCCAGCCTGACCCAGGCCTGGCTGCGGGACGCCGGCCTCAACCGCGAGCGCATCCTGCTGTTGCAGCCACGGGGAGCGCAGAGCGCCCAGCAGTTGACCTGTGAGGCCTTGCGTCTAGGCCGCAGTCATACGGTGGTGAGCTGGTTGAATCCGTTGAATGCGAGCGCCAAGCAGCAACTCATCAGTGCCGCACGTACGGGCGATGCTCAGAGTTTGAATATTCGCTTGGGATAAAACTACAGCTTGGCGTGCAGTGATCGGGCTTGGAAGCCCTTTCAGCACAAGACTTCAGTGAAGTACCCGCGGGCCGTCGTCCTTCTCCGGTTCGCCTTCAGCCAGGCGACCTGCCATCTGCACGCCCACGCTCAACATGGCTTTAGCCACTTCCACGTGCTGGCCCTGCAGGAACACTTTGGCATCTTCGGAAAAATCCAGAATAACCAGAGAACCTTCGTCCTCAGCCCGGCGCAGTTCGATTCGGCCATCAGGCAGTTCAACAATTTCCAGAAAGGACGTTGGCATAAAAGTCTGTTCTCCACGAAAGGCCGAGATTATATCAGTCATCCACCCAGCCTCGCAGAGGAACCGGGCAGGTTTCTTTACGGCTTGATGAATGGTGCCCGGCGAGCGCCTACCTTCAGCACTCGTTCAACCCCTCACGAAAACGCAACGCCATCTTTTTCAGCTCCTGGCGCCAGCCTTCCAACTCTTCGCGCCCCAAGGGCTTGAGCTCATCCTGTTCCAACGCCACGGCAACGATCAGCGGCTGGGTGACATCGCCCTTGGGCACATGGGGAATACGTGGTGGATGGAACATATCCGCATGGGCCTTGAGCAGCCGTGCCACCCAACTGTCAGGGCTCTGGGCCATTTCCACCAGCTCGGCCAACTCAGGGATCGCCATCGAATCGAGCACTTCACGATTCATGATCATTTCTGCCCGGGGGGCACCTGCCTGGGGCAAGCGGTAGAACCCTGCAATTTCATGACACAGCCCCAGCAACGCGCCATAGAGATGGAACAAGGCCGCTTCGCGCCCCGCCTGCACCAGCGCGATGGCATTCATCTCCTTCCCTTCCTCTGCACGGCCAAGGGCGTCCAGGGATAAACCCGCGAAGTAAATTTTCTGATTGGTACGGGTATAGAGTTCGTTGGCCATGACGGCAATCTCCACAACGAATAGGCGTGATGCTGGCTGAACAGTGTCACGGATCAGCCGAATGTACTGCAAGTGCAAATGTGGGGGGGGGGGCTTGCTCCCGATGGCGGTGGGTCAGTTACAGATGTATCAACTGACACTCCCTCATCGGGCATAGGTATCTACACAACTCTGACGTAGCAACCATCAGTAACCACGATGCGAAGCGAGCCGCTCTTGATCTTGATCTGCTTTTGATCTTGATCTTAGGCGCCCCGTTAAACCACGCTGGCCGGAATTCGACAGGGATTTGGGGGGGTAAACCGGCAGGGATGCCGGTTTAGCCGCCCCGCGCCATGGATGGCGCGTGGCGGCGGCCCCCCAAATCACTGGCGGATTACGGGCACACCGAGCCACAGCGAGGTGCAGAGTGGTGGGGCGAAGGCCTTTTGCTTACTTTTGGGCGTCTCCAAAAGTGAGTCGCTGTAAGAGCGAAACCATAAGCGGCCGTTACCGCAGCAACGGATATGTACTCGGTCTGATCCAACATCCTGGTCGGCTGTCAGGCCGCCTTCGCAGGCAAGCCAGCTCCCACATTTGGATCGCGTCGCATCATTTAGATAGTCGGTGGCTGTCAGGCCGCCACGGGAGCAAGCTCCCTCGCCACAGGTTCAGGGCCATGCCAAAGTTGTGTAGATACCCATGCTCATCGGGGGCAAGCCCCCTCCCACATTTGGATCTTCAGCGCATCCGATGGATCAAGCGCCCTGGCGCTTGTCCTCGACCTTCCACTTGCCGCCGTCGTAGAACGCTTTCCAGCCGGTAGGCTTGCCGTCCACTTCGGTCTGCACGTACTGCTCCTTGGTCTTGCGGCTGTAGCGGATTACGGCTGGGCGACCATCCGGGTCCTTCTTCGGCGCTTCACACAGGAAGTGGTACTTCGGATCGATCTCGTCCTTGTGCGGTACGATTTCCATCACGAGCGGCGCACGGGTCTCGCGGTTTTTCGGGAACTGGCTGGCAGCCAGGAACAGCCCCGAAGCACCGTCACGCAGGATGTAGGTGTCGTTGACCTTTTCGCACTTGAGCTCCGGCATCTTCACCGGATCCATCTTCGGCGGCGCCGCATCACCGCTTTTGAGCAGTTTGCGCGTGTTCTTGCAGGTCGGATTGGTGCAGCCGAAGAACTTGCCGAAACGGCCGGTCTTGAGCTGCATCTCGCTGCCGCACTTATCGCATTCCAGGCTCGGACCTTCATAGCCTTTGATGCGGTAGGTGCCCTCTTCGATCTCGTAGCCATTGCAATCGGGGTTGTTACCGCAGATGTGCAACTTGTGCTTCTCGTCCAGCAGGTAGGCGTCCATCGCCGTGCTGCAGATCGGGCAGCGGTGCTTGCCACGCAGCACCAGCGACTCGGATTCACCCTCGTCATCAGCCGCGATTTCATCACCCGGCACCAGGTTGACGGTCGCCTTGCAGCGCTCTTTGGGCGGCAGGCTGTAGCCCGAGCAACCGAGGAATACGCCCGTGGAGGCGGTACGAATCTGCATTGGTCGACCGCAGGTGGTGCACGGAATATCCGTCATTACCGGCTGGTTGGCGCGCATACCGCTCTCAGGGTTCTCGGCCACTTCGAGTTTTTTCTTGAAGTCGCCGTAGAACTCATCCAGCACGTTTTTCCAGTCGCGCTCGCCCTGGGCCACGTCATCGAGGTTCTCTTCCATACCGGCGGTGAAGCCGTAGTCCATCAGGTTGGAGAAGCTCTCGGACAGACGCTCGGTAACGATATCGCCCATCTTTTCCGAATAGAAACGACGGTTGTGCAGCGCGACGTAGCCACGATCCTGGATGGTAGAGATGATCGCTGCATAGGTCGACGGGCGACCGATACCGCGTTTCTCCATCTCTTTCACCAGGCTGGCTTCCGAATAGCGCGCCGGCGGCTTGGTGAAATGCTGGGACGGGTCGAGCTTGATCAGCTTCAACGTATCGCCCTGGGCCATGTCCGGCAGCACGTCGTCATCGCCTGGCTTGGCGATTTGCGGCATGACGCGGGTGTAGCCGTCGAACTTGAGGATACGGCCCTTGGCGCGCAGCTCGAAGTCGCCAGCGCCCACACTGACAGTGGTAGACAGGTATTGCGCCGGCAGCATCTGGCAGGCCAGGAACTGGCGCCAGATCAGCTCGTAGAGGCGCTCAGCGTCACGCTCCATGCCGCTCAGCTTGGCGGGCGTGGTGTTGGCGTCGGAAGGACGAATCGCTTCGTGAGCCTCTTGTGCGCCTTCCTTGCTGCTGTAGACGTTCGGCTTCTCCGGCAGATAGGTCTTGCCGAATTCGCTTTCAATATACGTGCGCGCCATCGCCACCGCGTCTTGCGACAGGTTGGTGGAGTCGGTACGCATGTAGGTGATGTAACCGGCTTCATACAGACGCTGGGCCATCATCATGGTCTTCTTCACCCCGAAGCCCAGGCGGTTGCTCGCGGCCTGTTGCAGGGTAGAAGTGATAAACGGCGCCGACGGCTTGCTGCTGGTCGGTTTGTCTTCACGCTTGACGATGCTGTAGCTGGAAGCCTTGAGCTTTTCCAGCGCGGCCATGGCCTGGGCTTCGTTCAGCGGCTTGAAGGCCTCGCCTTTCTCGCGGGCCACTTCGAAGCGCACGTTGGCGCCCTTGGCAGTGCCCAGGTCCGCGTGGACTTCCCAATATTCTTCGGGGTTGAACGCACGAATCTCACGCTCACGCTCCACCACCAGCTTCACCGCAACCGATTGCACACGGCCGGCGGACAAACCACGGGCAATTTTCGCCCACAGCAGTGGCGAGACCATGTAGCCCACGACGCGGTCGAGGAAGCGACGGGCCTGCTGGGCGTTGACGCGGTCAATGTCCAGCTCGCCCGGCTTGGAGAAGGCTTCCTGGATGGCTTTCTTGGTGATTTCGTTGAACACCACACGCTTGTAGCGGCTGTCATCACCGCCGATGGCTTCGCGCAGGTGCCAGGCAATGGCTTCCCCTTCGCGGTCCAAGTCCGTCGCGAGATAGATGGTGTCAGCATCCTTGGCGAGCCGGCGCAGCTCTTCGATGACCTTTTCCTTGCCCGGAAGAATTTCGTACTTGGCCTTCCAGCCATGGTCCGGGTCCACACCCATGCGCGAGACCAGCTGCTTGCGCGCTTTCTCTTTAGGGCTGAGCACCGGACCTTCGCCTGCGGCCGCCTTGCCGCGCTTGGCGGCAGGCTCCTTGCTGGCGCTAGCCGAACCGCTGGTGGGCAGGTCTCGGATATGGCCGATACTCGACTTCACCACGTACTCGTTGCCCAAGTACTTGTTGATGGTCTTGGCCTTAGCCGGGGATTCCACAATGACCAGCGATTTGCCCATGGATCGGAAAGTTCCTGAATTCGAGAAGTGAAAGGCAGTTGGCGCCTGTCGCGGCAACGCTATATATAGTGGCAACAAGGTGAGGTCAAGCGCAGCATTCTGCGCGACCTGCCGTTATTGCCCTTTAAAAAGACTGGGTTCGGCCTGGACCAAAGCAAAGCGCGGGACCTGCTCGCCGTCAACTTCAACGGTCTCCAGGAACATGCTCAAGGGACGCACCCAAAAGCCGTATTCGCCATACAGTGCTTGGTAAAACACCACTTCTTCTTCGGTTTCCGAGTGCCGTGCCACGCTGAAAACGCGGTACTGCGGCCCCTTGTAATGTTGGTAGAGCCCTGGTTCGACTTTCATGCTCTGGCCCTCGTACAAAATTTGTTGAAAAAAAATATTAAAAAGTTCCAAAAAACAAAAACCGGGGCACTGGGCCCCGGCTTCCGTCAACCGAACGTTTAGACGCGTTCGAAGACGGTGGAGATGCCTTGGCCGAGACCAATGCACATGGTTGCAACCCCAAGGTTGCCGCCATTTTGCTTCATCACGTTAAGCAAAGTGCCGGAGATACGTGCACCGGAGCAACCGAATGGGTGGCCCAGGGCAATCGCACCGCCGTGCAGGTTAACCTTCTCGTTCATCTTGTCGAGTACTTTCAAATCTTTCAGCACTGGCAGGGCCTGTGCGGCGAAAGCTTCGTTGAGCTCGAAGAAGTCGATATCGGAGATGGAAAGGCCTGCGCGCTTCAAGGCTTTTTGTGTGGCCGGTACTGGACCATAGCCCATGATCGCCGGGTCCACACCTGCTACCGCCATCGAACGGATCACGGCCAACGGCTGGATACCCAGGTCCTGGGCACGCTGCGCCGACATCACGATCATGCACGAAGCACCGTCGGTGATCTGCGACGACGTACCGGCTGTCACGGTGCCGCCCTTTGGATTGAACGCAGGCTTCAACGCCGCGAGGCTTTCCAGGGTGGTGTCCGGACGAATGGTTTCGTCGTAGTCGAACAGTTTCAGGAAACCGTTCTCGTCATAGCCGTTCATCGGGATGATCTCATCCTTGAACTTGCCTTCCACGGTCGCCTTGTGGGCGAGTTGGTGGGAACGCAGGCCGAACGCGTCCTGGGCTTCGCGAGTGATGCCGTGCATCTTGCCAAGCATTTCCGCGGTCAGGCCCATCATGCCCGAGGCCTTCGCCGCGTACAGCGACATGTGCGGGTTGGGATCGACGCCGTGCATCATGCTGACGTGGCCCATATGTTCCACGCCGCCGACCACGAATACATCACCGTTGCCGGTCATGATCGCTTGTGCAGCGGTGTGCAGCGCGCTCATCGACGAGCCGCACAGGCGGCTGACGGTCTGGCCGGCTGCGGTGTGCGGGATCTGAGTCATCAACGACGCCATGCGCGCGATGTTCCAGCCCTGCTCCAGGGTCTGGTTGACGCAGCCCCAGATCACGTCTTCGACTTCGTTCGGGTCAACCTTGACGTTACGTTCCAGCAGCTTGCTGATCAGGTGCGCCGACATATCTTCAGCGCGGGTGTTGCGGTGCATGCCGCCCTTGGAGCGGCCCATCGGAGTACGACCGAAGTCGACAATCACGACGTCTCTTGGATTCAAGCTCATAAATATTCTCGCTCTAGTCGATTGGGCGCTTAACCGAAGAAGCTCTGGCCATTCTTGGCCATTTCACGCAGCTTCGCGGTCGGGTGGTACAGCGGGCCCAAATCAGCGTATTTGTCAGCCAGGGCAACGAACTCGGCCACACCGATCGAGTCGATGTAGCGCAGTGCACCACCACGGAATGGAGGGAAACCAATACCGTACACCAGGCCCATATCGGCTTCGGCGGCGGTTTCGACGATGCCGTCTTCCAGGCAACGCACGGTTTCCAGGCACAGGGCGATCATCATCCAGTTGATGATGTCCTCGTCCGACACCTCACGCTGTTCGTAGATGACCGGAGCGAGCACTTCGTGCACCGACGGGTCGGCGACTTTCTTCTGCTTGCCCTTCTTGTCGGCCTCGTAGGCGTAGAAGCCCTTGCCGTTCTTCTGGCCCAGGCGCTTGGCCTCGTACAGCGCGTCGATCGCCGAGCGGCGGTCGTCTTTCATGCGGTCCGGGAAGCCCTCAGCCATCACGTCGCGGCCGTGGTGGCCGGTGTCGATGCCGACCACGTCCATCAGGTACGCCGGGCCCATGGGCCAGCCGAATTTCTCCATGACCTTGTCGATGCGCACGAAGTCCACACCGGCACTGACCAACTTGGCGAAACCGCCGAAGTAGGGGAACAGCACGCGGTTGACCAAAAAGCCCGGGCAGTCGTTGACCACGATCGGGTTCTTGCCCATTTTCTTGGCGTAGGCAACGGTGGTGGCAACAGCCAGCTCGCTGGACTTCTCGCCACGGATCACTTCCACCAGCGGCATCATGTGCACCGGGTTGAAGAAGTGCATGCCGACGAAGTTTTCCGGACGCTTGAGGGCCTTGGCCAGCAGCGAAATGGAAATGGTCGAGGTGTTGGAGGCCAGGATAGTGTCGTCTTTGACCTGAGCTTCCACTTCAGCCAATACCGCCTGCTTGACCTTCGGGTTCTCGACAACCGCTTCGACCACCAGATCGACGTGGCCGAAATCGCCGTAGGACAGCGTAGGACGAATGCCGTTAAGCACTTCGGCCATTTTTGCAGCGGTCATACGACCTTTATCCACGCGGCCCACCAGCAGCTTGGCGGCTTCGGCCAGACCCTGTTCGATACCGTGCTCGTTGATGTCTTTCATCAGGATCGGCGTGCCTTTGGACGCCGACTGATAGGCGATACCGCCGCCCATGATACCGGCGCCGAGTACGGCAGCCTGCTTCACGTCCTTGGCAATTTCGTCGTAGGCCTTGGCCTTTTTCTTCAGTTCCTGATCGTTCAGGAACAGGCCGATCAGGCTCTGGGCCGCCGAGGTTTTCGCCAGTTTGACGAAGCCAGCCGCTTCCACTTCCAGGGCTTTGTCGCGACCGAAGTTCGCGGCCTTCTGGATGGTCTTGATCGCTTCAACCGGGGCCGGGTAGTTCGGGCCGGCCTGGCCTGCCACGAAACCTTTGGCGGTTTCGAAAGACATCATCTGTTCGATAGCGTTGAGCTTGAGTTTTTCCAGCTTCGGCTGACGCTTGGCCTTGTAGTCAAATTCGCCGCTGATGGCGCCCTTGATCAGGTTCAGCGCGGCTTCGGCCAGTTTGTCCGGAGCCACCACTGCGTCGACGGCACCGACTTTCAGTGCGTCCTCGGCCTTGTTTTCCTTACCGGCGGCGATCCATTCGATCGCATTGTCGGCACCGATCAGGCGCGGCAGGCGCACGGTACCGCCGAAGCCCGGGTAGATGCCCAGTTTGACTTCCGGCAGGCCGATCTTGGCGGTCGCGGACATGACGCGGAAATCCGCTGCCAGGCACATTTCCAGGCCGCCACCCAACGCAATGCCATTGATCGCGGCAACGGTCGGCACGTTGAGGTCTTCGAAATCGCTGAAGATCTTGTTGGCTTCGAGGTTGCCAGCCACCAGCTCGGCATCGGGCAGCTTGAAGTTGTCGACGAATTCGGTGATGTCAGCGCCGACGATAAACACGTCCTTGCCGCTGGAGACGATCACGCCCTTGACCGAAGCATCTGCTTTGATGGTGTCTACGGCCTGACGCAGTTCGTTCAGGGTTAGACGGTTGAACTTGTTGACGGACTCACCCTTGAGGTCGAATTTGAGTTCGACGATGCCACTTTCAAGAGCCTTAACCGTGATGGCTTTACCTTCGTAAATCATCAACTGATCTCCACGATATGGAAGCTGAACAGTACACACCGGACGCTGGCCTCTGGTTTGACGTTGACAGTCGCATCAATGCTCAAACCCATCCGCCAGGCACACCCGCCAGTGCGATAGTCGGGGTTATGTATGAGCTGCCTGTAGGACAAACGCTCAATTCATACGCCCGTTTGATTTGGGTACGCCACCTTCATCCAATTCCGGGCAATTGTCAATCGCTCCAAAGGCTCGGTAAAACGCGACTTTCCAGTCATTTCAGAACCCGGACCACAGGCAGGCAACCCGTCAATATTCAAATATTCACAAGATCAATAATAGAAAAGATGTGGGAAGCGGCTGTACAGAAAGGGATATACGGCTAGGCTAGCGGGAACTTGCAGATTTACCGGCCTGCCTGGCCACCTCCAGCCCGATGATGAAGTCGGGCTTTTTATTGCCCGATCTCTGTAGGAGCGAGCTTGCTCGGTCCTACAAACGCAGGGTCAGGCCAGAGCCTTGAGCAGCGCATCGATGTCTTTGAGCACGCTCGCGTCGCCCTTCTCGCCCCAATACAACGCGATCATTTGCTTGTCCGCTTCAATTTTGTAGACGTTCGCCGGTAGCGTTGCAAAATACGGCAACAACTTTTCATCCACACACCCTTCGCGCCATTGATTGACCCACACACCCGGCTCCAGCTGCCAGTAACTCCAGATGGCCGGCGTGCTCCCACGCCGTGGTCGACAGTACTGTGCACAAGGGCTCGGCGGCTCTTGCTTGAGCCAGTGCGGCCATTCCTGGGGCGCCAACTGCATGGCCAGGCCGATGCGGCGTGCCTCCATGCGCAGGGCCATGCGCCCGCTCTGCCCACGCGACGGGCGCAGCCAGGCCAGGGGGCTTAAAACCACCGCAAGGATTGACACCACTATCCACACCGTCATATGTGTACTCCCGAATTTCTAGATGAGCGGATTTGACCTGACGCAACCCCATCCGCTTGAAAGCAGCCATACTGAACTTATTGCAGCCCCCTGGAGGAACGCCTCATGCCCTACAAACATATTCTGGTCGCTGTCGATCTGACCGAAGAGTGCGATCCGGTGATCAAGCGCGCGCAGGAATCTGCATTGGCCAATGGCGCCATACTGTCGCTGGTGCATATCGTCGAGCCCATGGCCATGGCCTTTGGCGGTGACGTGCCGATGGACCTTTCCCAGTTGCAGCAACAACAATTTGACCAGGCCAAGGAGCGCCTGGACCGTTTGATTCTCAAATACCCGCACCTGAAAAAGGAAGACTGCCACCTGACCTACGGCCAACCGCGTCAGGAAATCCACCACTTGGCCAAGGAAAAAGCCTGTGACCTGATCGTGGTCGGCAGCCACGGCCGTCATGGCCTGGCACTGTTGCTGGGCTCCACCGCTAATGATGTATTGCACGGCGCGCCTTGCGATGTACTGGCCGTCAAACTGGCAAAGAGTTCGTAAGACCGATGAAGGTCTAATGTGGGAGCTGGCTTGCCTGCGATAGCAGCCTGTCAGTTGATGCATCAGATGGCTGTTACACCGCTATCGCAGGCAAGCCAGCTCCCACAGTTGAATCGCATTTCATATTAAAAAGCCCGGCGCTCATAGAAGAGTGCCGGGCTTTTTTATTGCGGTGCGATTACTCAGGCATCCAGCTCGGCCCAACGCTCAACCAACGCTTCCAGCTCCTGGTTCAACGTCTCCAGGGAAGCAATGACCGCAGCGGTTTCTGCCGCCGGGCGCAGGTAGAAACCGGCGTCAGCCATTTGCGCTTCTACCGCGGCAATCTGCTGTTCCTTGGCGTCGATCTCACCCGGCAAGGCTTCCAGCTCACGCTGCAACTTGTAGCTGAGTTTCTTCTTGGCCGCTGGTGCAGCTTCCTGGGCCGGTGCAGCCTCTTGCACAGGAGTCACAACCGCCGAGGTCAGGTCGGCCTTGCCGGACTTGCTCTCGGTCACGCCCAGCAGACGTGGCGAACCACCCTGACGCAACCAGTCCTGGTAACCACCGACGTATTCGCGCACCTTGCCTTCACCTTCAAAGACCAGGGTGCTGGTGACCACGTTGTCGAGGAATTCCCGGTCGTGGCTGACCATCAGCACAGTGCCGTTGAACGTCAGCAGCACTTCTTCGAGCAACTCGAGGGTTTCCACATCGAGGTCGTTGGTCGGTTCGTCGAGCACCAGCAGGTTGGCCGGCTTGCTGAACAGCTTGGCCAGCAGCAAACGCGCGCGCTCACCACCCGACAGGGCCTTGACCGGGGTACGTGCACGTTGCGGGCTGAACAGGAAGTCGCCCAGGTAGCTGAGTACGTGGCGGCTCTGGCCGTCGATGTCGATAAAGTCGCGACCTTCGGCGACGTTGTCGATCACGGTCTTTTCCAGGTCCAACTGGTGGCGCAACTGGTCAAAGTAGGCCACATCGATGCGCGTGCCCTCTTCAACCTTGCCGCTGGTCGGCTGCAGACCGCTGAGCATCAGCTTGAGCAAGGTGGTCTTGCCAGTGCCGTTGGCGCCCAGCAGGCCGATACGGTCGCCGCGCTGCAGGACCATGGAGAAGTCCTTGATCAGGAACGGGCCGTCCGGGTGATGGAAGCTGACATTCTCCAGCACCATTACCTGCTTGCCCGACTTGTCGGCGGTGTCCAGCTGAATATTGGCCTTGCCGGTACGCTCGCGGCGTTCACTGCGCTCCACGCGCAAGGCTTTCAAGGCACGTACGCGGCCTTCGTTACGGGTGCGACGGGCCTTGATGCCCTGGCGGATCCAGACTTCTTCCTGGGCCAGCTTTTTGTCAAACAGCGCGTTGGCGGTTTCTTCGGCAGCCAGGGCGGCTTCCTTGTGCACCAGGAAGCTGGCGTAGTCGCCGTTCCAGTCGATCAGGCCGCCACGGTCCAGCTCGAGGATGCGCGTGGCCAGGCTTTGCAGGAATGCACGGTCGTGCGTGATAAACAGCACGGCGCCCTGGAAGTCCTTGATGGCTTCTTCAAGCCAGGCAATGGCGCCGATGTCCAGGTGGTTGGTTGGTTCGTCGAGCAGCAGCAGGTCCGGCTCGGACACCAGGGCCTGGGCCAGCAGCACACGGCGACGCCAGCCACCGGACAATTCGGCGAGGGTCTTGTCGGCCGGCAGTTGCAGGCGGCTCAGGGTGCTGTCCACCAGTTGCTGCAAGCGCCAGCCGTCGCGGGCTTCGAGGTCTTGCTGGACGTGCATCAGCTTGTCCAGGTCTTCCTCGGTGACGCAGTTCTGCGCCAGGTGATGGTATTGCGCGAGCAACTCGCCAACGCCGTCCAGGCCTTCGGCAACCACGTCGAACACTGTCCGTCCGTCGGCCACCGGCAATTCCTGCGGCAATTCGCCGATCTTGAGGCCCGGGGCACGCCAGACAGAGCCGTCATCAGGCTTCTGGTCGCCTTTTACCAGCTTCATCATGCTGGACTTGCCGGTGCCGTTGCGGCCGATGATGCACACCCGCTCACCACGGGCGATCTGCCAGGACACCTTGTCCAACAACGGCATGGCGCCGAAAGCAAGGGACACATCGCTGAATTTGAGCAGGGTCATACGCTTCTCCAAAAACTGGGCGCGCATTCTACCTGACTTAAGGGTGGGATGCGGTCGGCATTTTCTCTATTGACACGTTCTGTAGGACATTTCCGGCGAACTTGAACGAACCAGACGGCAAAGCTTTCGCGGGCCGCTGGCAAAAGGCTAAGCTAGGGGCAATCAGTGTCGGCAGTGCCGGTGCTAGTCGTGATTTCTCTGCACGGACGTCTCATGCGCAGTCGCCTTTTCAACTTTTTATCTTGTCTGCTTCTTTCCGCCACTGCCGTTCAAACCGCCCAGGCGGTGGACCTCACCACCCAACGTCAGTATTACGATCAAGCCAAACGCGCCCTGGCCAAGGGCGACAGCGGCCCGTACATGCAATACAGCCAGGCCCTGGCCGACTACCCGCTCACGCCGTACCTGGCGTATGACGAGCTGACTGCACGCCTGAAAACCGCGAGCAACGAGGAAATCGAACAGTTCCTCGCCAAACACGGCGACCTGCCCCAGGCCAACTGGATGAAACTGCGTTGGCTGCGCTGGCTGGCCGAGCGTGGCGATTGGCAGACCTTTGAAAAGTACTACGACACCAAGCTCAATTTCGTCGAGCTGGACTGCCTGCATGGCCAGTACCAGCTCAGCCACAATCTGAAGGCTGAAGGCTACAAGACCGCCGAAAAGTTGTGGATGACCGGCAAATCCCAGCCCGCCGCCTGTGACGCCACCTTCGGCCAATGGGCCGCTGCCGGCCAACTGACCGAACAGAAGATTTGGGACCGCACCAAGCTCGCCGCCGAAGCCCGCAATTACGCGCTGGCCAACAGCCTGGTGAAGACCCTGCCAACCCTCGGCGTCCAAGGCCGCCTGATGGTGGATGTGGCGCAAAAGCCTGACATGCTCAGTGATCCGTCACGCTTCCTGCCGGCCACCGAGGCGATGTCTGACGCCGTCGGCCTGGGCCTGCGCCGCCTGGCCCGCCAGGATCCGGACAAGGCTATGGCCCTGCTCGACGGCTACGCCAGCAGCATGCACTTCTCTCGTGACGAAAAGGTGTCGATTGCCCGCGAGATTGGCCTGACCCTGGCCAAGCGCTTCGATCCACGTGCGCTGGACGTGATGACCAAGTACGACCCGGAACTGCGCGACAACACCGTGTCCGAATGGCGCCTGCGCCTGCTGTTGCGCCTGGCGCGCTGGGAAGATGCCTACCAGTTGACCCGCAAACTCCCACAAGACCTAGCCACCACTAACCGCTGGCGCTACTGGCAGGCGCGCAGCCTGGAGCTGGCCGAACCGAAAAACCCGCAGGCCCTGGTGCTGTACAAAAACGTGGCCAAGGAACGGGACTTCTACGGCTTCCTCGCCGCTGACCGTTCCAAATCCCCTTATCAGTTGAACAACAAACCGCTGGTGATGAGCCAGGCGTTGGTCAACAAGGTGCGCAATACCCCAGGTGTGCGCCGTGCGCTGGAGTTCTACGCCCGTGGCCAGATCGTGGATGGTCGCCGCGAGTGGTACCACGTCAGCCGGCACTTCAACCGTGACGAAATGGTCGCCCAGGCCAAGTTGGCCTACGACATGAAGTGGTACTTCCCGGCGATCCGTACCATCAGCCAGGCGCAGTACTGGGACGACCTGGACATCCGCTTCCCGATGGCGCACCGCGACACCCTGGTGCGCGAAGCCAAGGTGCGCGGCCTGCATTCAAGCTGGATATTTGCCATCACGCGTCAGGAAAGCGCGTTTATGGATGACGCCCGCTCCGGCGTGGGCGCCAGCGGCTTGATGCAACTGATGCCCGGCACTGCCAAGGAAACGGCGCGCAAGTTCAGCATCCCCCTGGCCTCCCCGGCCCAGGTGCTGGACCCGGACAAAAATATCCAGCTCGGCGCCGCCTACCTCAGCCAGGTGCACAGCCAGTTCAACGGCAACCGCGTGCTCGCTTCCGCCGCCTATAACGCCGGCCCCGGCCGTGTTCGCCAATGGCTGCGCGGTGCAGACCACCTGAGCTTCGACGTTTGGGTGGAAAGCATCCCGTTCGACGAAACCCGCCAGTATGTGCAGAACGTGCTGTCTTATTCGGTGATCTACGGGCAGAAGCTCAATTCGCCGCAGCCGCTGGTGGATTGGCATGAGCGCTACTTCGACGACCAATAATAGTTTGTAGAAGCGAGCTTGCTCGCGAAGAACTTCAACGATAACGCGTGCTTCATGGATGAACGCGGCGCTTGTGAGTTTTTCGCGAGCAAGCTCGCTCCTACAGAGGTTCCATGCCCGCTTCGAGAGATGCGGGCATTTTTTATGGGTGCTGATTCACCTGTTCATCTCCATCACTGAACTGCAACGCCGCCAACCGCGCGTATAGCGGGTTGTTTGCAATCAGCTGCTGATGCGTGCCCACTGCCACCAGCTTGCCCTGATCCATCACCGCTATTCGATCGGCATTCTTCACGGTCGCCAGGCGGTGGGCGATCACCAGCGTGGTTCGCCCTTGCATCAATTGCGGCAGCGCTTGCTGGATCAGGTGCTCACTCTGGGCATCGAGGGCGCTGGTGGCCTCGTCCAGCAACAGGATCGGCGCATCTATCAGCAAGGCGCGGGCGATGGCAAGGCGTTGGCGCTGGCCACCGGAGAGGCCCATGCCGCCATCGCCAAGATGGGTCTGGTAGCCGTCGGGCATCTGCAGGATGAAGTCGTGGGCATGGGCGATACGCGCAGCGGCTTCGACCTGGGCCATGGTGGCGGACGGGTTGCCGTAACGAATGTTGTCCTCGACGCTGCCGAAAAACAGCGCCGGGCTCTGGGACACCAGTGCAAAGTGGCGACGCAGGTCCAGGGGGTCCAGCTCGGTCAGCGGGCGGCCTTCGAGCAGGATGCGCCCTTGCTGGGGATCGTAGAAGCGCAGCAGCAGGTCGAAGATTGTCGACTTGCCCGCGCCGGAGGGGCCTACCAGCGCCAGGGTTTCGCCGGGATTGATGGTCAGGTTCAAGCCATCGATGGCGTAACTGTCCGGCCGTGAGGGGTAGCAAAAGCGCAGATCTTGCAGCTCCATGCGGCCACTGACCCGCTGCGGCAAGCGTTCGCTGCCATCGGCCGGCGCCTGGATGTCATTGCTCGACTGCAACAGCTCACCGATACGCTCGGCCGCACCGGCAGCACGCTGCAACTCGCCGAGCACTTCGCTCAGAGTGCCAACCGCACTGCCGACTATCAGGCTATAGAACACAAACGCCGCCAGCTCACCGCCGGAAATGCGCCCGCTGATCACGTCCATGCCACCTACCCATAGCATCACGCCCACGGCGCCGAGCACCAGCATGATCACCAACGTGATGAGCCAAGAGCGCTGCAGGATGCGTTTGCGGGCAGTGCTGAAGGCGTCCTCCACCGTCACAGAGAACCGTTGTTCGTCCTGCACCTGGTGGTTGTAGGCCTGCACCGTTTTGATCTGGCCCAAGGTCTCGGCGACATAGCTGCCGACGTCGGCAATACGATCCTGGCTCAAACGCGACAGGCTGCGCACCCGGCGCCCGAAGATCAGGATCGGCGCCAGTACCAGCGGCAGCGCCACCACCACGATGCTGGTGAGCTTGGGGTTGGTGATGAACAGCAACACGATGCCGCCGATGACCATCAGGGCGTTGCGCAGGAACAGCGACAGCGATGAGCCGATCACCGATTGCAGCAACGTGGTATCGGTGGTCAGCCGCGACTGGATCTCCGAGCTGCGGTTGTTCTCGTAGAAGCCTGGGTGCAGGTAGATCAGGTGGTTGAACACTTGCCGGCGAATATCGGCCACCACGCGCTCGCCAATCCATGACACCAGATAAAACCGCGTGAACGTACCCACAGCCAGGCCCAGCACCAGCACCATGAACAAGCCGATGGACTGGTTGAGCAAGTGCGGTGACTGGGTCATGAAACCCTGGTCGACCAGAAGGCGAATGCCCTGCCCCATGGACAAGGTGATGCCGGCGGTGACGATCAGCGCCAGCAAGGCGCCCAGGGCCTGCCAGCGGTAGGGCGCAATAAAGCGGCTGGCCAGGCGGATCGCACGGCGTTGACGGGTTGAGAACATGGAAGGCACCACCAATGAGGAATCTGTACTTCAACATTGGGGGAACTTGCGCAAATAACAATGAGTCAGGTTAATTATGCCCGCCGATACAGGCCGCTAGAGGCTATCGGTCTAAGACTCATCTGGAAATATGTACCGGTTTCTGGTGGACTGGGTGTTCGAACCGATGAGCGTGCAAGGAGTTGTAACAGCGCGTTCATGCGGGGGATTTAAGATAGGTACACAACCTGATGAGGAGACAGGCCATGACCTTGCAAGATAGCAGCAACGCCAAGATTGAAGTGATCCGCCAGCAGCAGGTGTTGCCTTGCTCGTATATCGATGCCAAGGGCCACGAAGTGCAGATTACCGAAGAGATGATCCAGCAAGCCTGCAGCGAGCTGGAACAGCGACTGGTCAAACCTGCCCAGCAAGGCTAAGTGCCCACGCTCTTTCAAACCCGGCCCAGGTGGCCGGGTTTTTTATAGGTGTTTACAGCGTTTCAGCGCCCAGAGCCGAAACGATAGCCGACAGCGCCGTCGACTCGCCCTTGATGCGCACTTTCAGGCCATCTATCTCACGGCGCTGCGGGTAGTGCTTGCGCAGCAAATCGAAGGACTGGCGCTGCTCCTGCACGGTCCCCACCAGGCTGCGACGAAAATCTGCATCATCACGGCGCGGGTCGTACACGCTGCGGCACAGGGCCGCCAGTGCCCAGGCAGGATCGGTTGAAGCGTTCAGGTGGACTTCGTCCAGCCAGGGTGCCGGCAATAAATCACTGAGCTGAACAGTCGGCTCCTGGCCCAGGTGCGCGCAGAACGCCTGGTAGATCTGCGCGGTGCCGCGCTGCTTGCCATCGAGGCTGTAGCCGGCGATATGCGGCGTGGCCAGCACGCACAGGTCAGCCAGGTCGACGTCCACTTGCGGCTCGCCTTCCCACACGTCCAGCACCGCTTGCAGGTCTTCACGGGCCAGCAGCACCTCGCGCAGCGCGGCGTTGTCCACCACCGCGCCACGGCTGGCGTTGATCAGCCAGGTGCCGGGCTTGAGTTGCTCCAGACGCTGGCGGTCGAATAAATGCCAGGTGGCGCCATTGCCGGACTTGATCAGCGGCGTGTGCAAGCTGATCACATCGCACTGCGCGATGATCTGTTGCAGGCTGACGTAGTCGCCGTCCTCGGCGATCTGGCGCGGCGGGTCGCACACCAGCACGTTCCAACCCAGGCCCTTGAGGACCTTGACCAGTCGCCCGCCCACCTCACCGGCACCGACGACACCGTAGGTGCGCGAGCCCAACTCGACACCTTCGATTTCGGCCAGGGTGTGCAAGCTGCCGAGTACGTAATCCACAACCCCCCGCGCATTGCAGCCAGGCGCGCTGGCCCACTGGATGCCTGCCCGCTTGAAAAAGTCCAGGTCCAGATGGTCGGTGCCGATGGTGCAGGTGCCGACAAAGCGTACGTTGCTGCCTTCGAGCAGGGCACGGTTGACGTTGGTCACCGAGCGCACCAGCAGCACGTCGGCCTGCTCGACGGTAGCGCGGTCGATGGACCGCCCAGGCACGCGGCGAATCTCGCCAAACCCCTGGAAAAAGTCATCAAGCAGCGGAATATTTTCGTCGGCAACAATCAGCATGGCAGGCTCCTTTGGCGGATCAGCAGTGTACAGGCATGGGATTCAACTAACACAACAGATCCCTGTGGGACTGCATTACAAATCAGCAACACAGGTTTTTTCCTGACCACTGCGTCAAAGCGTAGAATCCGCCGTCCTTGCGACTGCTTTTTTATTGGACACCTGTACGTGAACACTGCCACCGCTACCCTTTCCCGCCCCGCCCGCATCAGCCGGGAAGTGCGCGGCCTGCTGACGCTGGCCTTGCCGATCATGATCGGCCAATTGGCAACCACTGCGATGAGTTTTGTCGATGCGGTGATGGCCGGGCGTGTCAGCCCCCAGGACCTGGCGGCGGTCGGCCTGGGTAACTCGATCTGGATCCCGGTGTACCTGCTGATGACCGGCACCTTGCTGGCCACCACGCCGAAAGTGGCCGAGCGCTATGGCGCGGGCAAACTCACCGAGATCGGGCCGTTGGTGCGCCAATCGTTGTGGTTGGCCGTGGTGGTCGGCCTCTGCGGTGCGGTGCTGTTGCTGTGTGCCGAGCCGATCCTGCATGCGATGAAGGTCGAGCCCGACCTGATCGAGCCGTCCATGGGTTACCTGCATGGCATCGCCGCGGGGATGCCGGCAATTGCGCTGTATTACGTGCTGCGCTGCTTCAGTGATGGCCTGGGCCGTACGCGACCGAGCATGGTCATGGGCCTGTGCGGCCTGGCGCTGAATATTCCGCTGAACTACATCTTCATCTACGGCCACTTCGGCGTACCGGCCATGGGCGGCGTGGGTTGCGGCTGGGCCACGGCCATTGCGATGTGGGTGATGATGCTCGGCCTGGCGGGCTGGACGCGCTGGGGCCCGGTTTACCAAAGCAGTGAATTGTTCAAGCGTTTCGATTGGCCGCAATGGACGGTGATCAAGCGCATCCTGGGGATCGGCCTGCCGATTGGCGTAGCGATCTTCGCCGAGTCGAGCATATTCGCGGTGATTGCCCTGTTGCTTGGCAGCCTGGGCGCCACCGTGGTTTCCGGCCATCAGATCGCGTTGAATGTCAGTTCTTTGGTATTCATGATCCCCTACTCCCTGAGCATGGCCGTGACCGTGCGCGTCGGCCAGGCCCTGGGGCGTGGTGAACCGCGTGAAGCGCGCTTCGCCGCCGGGGTCGGCATGGGCACTGCACTGGCCTATGCGTGCCTTTCGTGCAGCCTGATGCTGGTGTTTCGTGAGCAGATCGCGGCGATCTACACGCCCGACCCGGTGGTCATCCACCTGGCGTCGATGCTGATTGTGTTCTCGGCGCTGTTCCAGTTCTCCGACTCGATTCAGGTCACCGCCGCCGGTGCTTTGCGCGGCTACCAGGACACCCGGGTGACCATGGTGCTGACCTTGTTCGCCTATTGGGGCGTGGGGCTGCCGGTGGGTTACGCCCTGGGGCTGACCGACTGGCTCGGCGAACCCAGCGGCCCAAGCGGTTTATGGCAAGGGCTGATCGTCGGCTTGAGCTGTGCGGCGGGGATGTTGCTGGTGCGCCTGGCGCGCAGTGCACGCCGGCGCATTCGAGCCGAAAAGGCGCTGGCTTAATCGGCTTTCTTGCGGATCCAGTACAGGTAGGTGCCAGCATCTTCCTGTTGATCCACCAGTTTGTGGCCAAGAAACACGCAGAATTTGGGAATATCTCGACGGGTCGACGGGTCGGTGGCGATCACCTTGAGCAAGCCGCCCGCCGGCAGGTCACGGATGTGCTGGTGCAGCATCATCACCGGCTCCGGACAGTTGAGGCCGGTGGCGTCGAGGGTGCCGTCAACAGGTAAATCAACACTCATACTTCACTCCTGAAACAGGCCCGCTCTTATGTGGGAGTGGGCTTGCCCGCGATGACGTGGGCACATTCAACATAGATTTCGACTGTTATACCGCTATCGCAGGCAAGCCAGCTCCCACATTTAATATCAGCGGCCTTTAGATTTCTTTATGTCTACCAGGCGACGCAGGTGACATGTCACTTCTTCGCGGTCGTGGTACAGCTGCTTGCAACCGATTTCCACCCGTATGCCGCGTGCCTTGAATCCCTCTTCGATGCGTTCGAGCAGGCGCTTCACTTCGGCGTAACGCTGCTTCATCGGCAACTTCAGGTTGACCACCGCCTCACGGCAATGCCCCTCGCCGATCCAGGTTTCCAGCAGCGCCGCGTTGCGCGCAGGCTTCTCGACGATATCGCAGACCATCCAGTCCACCGGCTGCTTGGGCACGAAGGTGAAGCCATCAGCCATCAAATGTTGCACCAGGCCGGTGTCCATCAGGCTTTCGGCCATGGGGCCGTTGTCGATGGCGGTGACCAGCATGCCGCGGTTGACCAGTTGCCAGGTCCAACCGCCTGGCGCTGCGCCGAGGTCGACGCCGGTCATATCACCGTGCAGGCGCTCGTCCCACTGGTCACGGGGGATAAAGTGATGCCAGGCCTCTTCCAGCTTCAAGGTCGAGCGGCTGGGCGCGTCACGCGGGAACTTGAGGCGCGGGATGCCCATCGGCCACATTGCCGAGTTGTTCGACTCGGCCAGCCCCATGAACACTTCGCGGCCGCTCTTGAAGGTCAGCAACAGGCGCGGCTTGCTCGGGTCGTCCACCAGCTTGCCGGCGCCCAGCAGGGCTTTGCGCAGGTGCACTTCGAATTTCTTGCAGAAGTTCGACAGTTCCTTGCCGTCGTTGGTGTCGACCATCTCCAGCCACAGGCTGCCGCACAGCGGAAATTCGCGCAGGTGGGCGAGGATCACGCTGATGCGGTCGGTTTCCGGCAGGTCGATAAACACCCCGCGTGCCCACTGCCTCGGGAAGATCAGCTCGGCGAAGCGCTGGCCGTGCATCAAGCGCTGGGCGCCGTCTTCTTCCGTGCAGACAAATTCGGCGCAGGCGCTGCCGGTCTTGGCCTTGGCGTAGCCGGACACGTTCAAGCGCGCGGCGTGTTCCGCGATCTCGGAACAGACTTCGCCTTCAAAACCCGGGCGGCAGTGCATAAAAAGGGTGTTCATCTACTCTCCTGGTGAATCACACTGACCTTGCGCTATCGCAATGCCTGTCATGAAAACGCGCGCATGATAGCCGAGTTCGGAACCTTGGGCTCGACGATAGAGTCCAGTTATTAGCCTGCTAATGAAAACAGCGCTAACGTGTTAGCTCTGTTCGTCCCGTCAGGTCCGTAGCCGTGCGGACCATAAGGAGTCATGTAATGTCATCCCTTGATAGCCTGAGAACC
The DNA here is from genome assembly GCF_000263715.2 of Pseudomonas synxantha BG33R. Taxonomy (NCBI): domain Bacteria; kingdom Pseudomonadati; phylum Pseudomonadota; class Gammaproteobacteria; order Pseudomonadales; family Pseudomonadaceae; genus Pseudomonas; species Pseudomonas synxantha. The sequence goes on along the minus strand of NZ_CM001514.1, from coordinate 1,803,152 downwards.
CTTAAGACACTGCAAATAGACAGCAAGACCTACCACTACTTCAGCCTGCCCGAAGCCGCCAAGAGCCTGGGTGATCTGGACAAGCTGCCGATGTCGCTCAAGGTGCTGCTGGAAAACCTGCTGCGCTGGGAAGATGCCAAGACCGTGACCGGCACCGACCTCAAAGCCATCGCCGCCTGGCTCAAAGAGCGCCAGTCGGACCGCGAGATCCAGTATCGCCCCGCCCGTGTGCTGATGCAGGACTTTACCGGGGTGCCCGCGGTGGTCGACCTGGCCGCCATGCGCGCCGCCGTGGCCAAGGCCGGCGGTGACCCGCAGCGCATCAACCCGCTGTCGCCGGTGGACCTGGTGATCGACCACTCGGTGATGGTCGACAAGTTCGGTACCACCAGCGCCTTTGAGCAGAACGTCGATATCGAAATGCAGCGCAACGGCGAACGCTACGCCTTCCTGCGCTGGGGCCAGAGCGCCTTTGACAACTTCAGCGTCGTGCCACCGGGCACCGGCATCTGTCACCAGGTGAACCTGGAATACCTGGGCCGCACCGTGTGGACCAAGGACGAAGACGGCCGCACGTACGCCTTCCCCGACACCCTGGTCGGCACCGACTCCCACACCACCATGATCAACGGCCTCGGCGTACTCGGCTGGGGCGTGGGCGGGATCGAAGCCGAAGCGGCCATGCTCGGCCAGCCGGTGTCGATGCTGATTCCGGAGGTCATCGGCTTCAAGCTCACCGGCAAGCTCAAGGAAGGCATCACCGCCACCGACCTGGTGCTCACCGTTACACAAATGCTGCGCAAGAAAGGCGTAGTGGGCAAGTTCGTCGAGTTCTACGGCGACGGCCTGGCCGACCTGCCCCTGGCCGACCGCGCCACCATCGCCAACATGGCGCCGGAGTACGGCGCTACCTGTGGCTTTTTCCCAGTTGATGAGGTGACGCTGGACTACCTGCGCCTGTCCGGCCGCCCGGCTGAGACGGTCAAACTGGTGGAGGCCTACACCAAGGCCCAGGGCCTGTGGCGCAATGCCGGCCAGGAGCCGGTGTTCACCGACACCCTGGCCCTGGACATGGGCAGCGTCGAAGCCAGCCTCGCCGGGCCCAAGCGCCCCCAAGACCGGGTATCCCTGCCGAATGTCGGCCAAGCGTTCAGCGACTTCCTCGACCTGCAATTCAAACCCACCAGCAAGGAAGAAGGCCGCCTGGAAAGTGAAGGCGGTGGCGGCGTGGCCGTGGGCAACGCCGATCTGGTCGGCGAGGCCGATTATGAATACGAAGGCAACACCTATCGCCTGAAAAACGGCGCGGTGGTGATCGCCGCCATCACCTCCTGCACCAACACCTCCAACCCCAGCGTAATGATGGCGGCCGGGTTGGTGGCGAAAAAGGCCGTGGAAAAGGGCCTGACCCGCAAACCTTGGGTCAAGACCTCGCTGGCCCCAGGCTCCAAGGTGGTCACCGACTATTACAAAGCCGCGGGCCTCACCCAGTACCTCGACAAGCTCGGTTTTGACCTGGTGGGCTACGGCTGCACCACCTGTATCGGTAACTCCGGGCCGTTGCCCGAGCCTATCGAAAAAGCCATCCAGAAGGCCGACCTCGCCGTGGCCTCGGTGCTGTCGGGTAACCGCAACTTCGAAGGCCGCGTGCACCCGCTGGTGAAAACCAACTGGCTGGCTTCGCCGCCCCTGGTAGTCGCCTATGCGTTGGCCGGCACTGTGCGTATCGACATCAGCAGCGAGCCGCTGGGTAACGATCAGCACGGAAACCCGGTGTACCTGAAAGATATCTGGCCCAGCAGCCAGGAAATCGCCGACGCGGTGGCGCAGGTCAGCACCAGCATGTTCCACAAGGAATACGCCGAGGTGTTTGCCGGTGACGAGCAATGGCAGGCGATTGAAGTGCCCCAGGCAGCGACTTATGTGTGGCAGAAGGATTCCACCTACATCCAGCATCCACCTTTCTTCGACGATATTGCCGGCCCGCTGCCGGTGATCAAGGATGTCAAGGGCGCCAACATCCTGGCCCTGCTGGGCGATTCGGTGACCACCGACCACATCTCCCCTGCCGGCAATATCAAGACCGACAGCCCGGCCGGACGCTACCTGCGCGAGCAAGGGGTGGAACCGCGTGACTTCAACTCCTACGGCTCGCGCCGGGGCAACCATGAAGTGATGATGCGCGGCACCTTTGCCAACATCCGTATCCGCAATGAAATGCTGGGCGGCGAGGAAGGCGGCAACACGCTGTATATCCCCACCGGGGAAAAAATGGCGATCTACGATGCATCCATGAAGTACCAGGCCTCAGGCACGCCGCTGGTAGTGATCGCAGGTCAGGAATACGGCACCGGTTCCAGCCGCGACTGGGCGGCCAAGGGTACCAACCTGCTGGGGGTCAAGGCGGTGATCGCCGAGAGTTTCGAGCGTATCCACCGCTCCAACCTGGTGGGCATGGGCGTGCTGCCGTTGCAGTTCAAGCTGGACCAGAACCGCAAGACGCTCAAGCTCACCGGCAAGGAGAAGATCGACATCCTCGGGCTGACCGATGCCGAGGTCGAACCGCGAATGAACCTGACGTTGGTGATCACTCGGGAAGATGGCAGCAGCGAGAAGGTTGAGGTGCTGTGCCGGATTGATACCTTGAATGAAGTGGAGTACTTCAAAGCGGGTGGGATTTTGCACTACGTGCTGCGCCAGTTGATCGCCTCTTAAGAGCAACGCAGATCAAATGTGGGAGCTGGCTTGCCTGCGAAAGCGGTGGGTCAGCCAACATTTTTATAGCTTGATACTCCGCCATCGCAGACAAGCCAGCTCCCACAGTTTTGATCACATTCCAGGCATAAAAAAGGCGCTGCATCTTTCGATACAGCGCCTTTTTTATGGTGTGCGGTTTAGCCGAACAACCACTTCCACAACAGCACCAACACCACCACCGCCAGCACCGGCCGCGCAATGCGGTACGCCTTGGGATGCTTGCGCTTCCACTGCTTGACCTGGCCACTGAACTTGTCGCTGAAGGTCTTGCTCCAGGCATAGGCCTGGTTGATGCCGCCCACGCGTTCGTCGTCAAGGTTCTGCGGCGCAGTAGCACGGCCCAGCTGCTTGCTGACCCAGCGGTTGATGCGGGTCATCACACGGTTGCTCAACGGCCGTTCGATGTCGCAGAACAGGATCACGCGGGTCTGCTCGGTTTCGTTCTTCACCCAGTGCACGTAGGTTTCGTCGAACATCACGTCTTCACCGTCGCGCCAGGCGTAGACCTGGCCGTCGACGAAGATGCGGCAGTCGTCAGAGTTCGGCGTGGACAGCCCCAGGTGATAACGCAACGAACCGGCGAAGGGGTCGCGGTGCGGGTTCAAGTGGCTGCCGCCTGGCAACAGCGCGAACATGGCGCCCTTGACGTTGGGGATGCTGCTGACCAGGGCCACGGTTTTGGGGCACAGGGCCTCGGCCGATGGCAGCGGTTTGTCGTACCACTTGAGGTAGAAGCGCTTCCAGCCTTTCTTGAAGAACGAACCGAAACCGGCGTCGTTGTTCTTTTCGGCGGCGCGAATGTAGCCCTCGTCAAACAGGTGCATGGCCTCTTCGCGGATCACTTCCCAGTTGTCCTTGAGCACGTCCAGTTCCGGGAACTTGCTGCGGTCCAGGTACGGCTTGGACGGCACCGCGGAAAACAGGTACATCAAGGCGTTATACGGGGCGAACAGCGCCGAATGGTTGACGAACTGGCGCAGCATCGGCAAACGGGCCTTGCCACGCAGGTGCACATACAGCGTGCTGCCGATAAACAGCAGCAACACCGACAGTTTGGCGGCCAAAGAAAAGGTCATGCAGCAACTCCTGGAAATAAGCGCCTGGCCGGCAAACTTGCGTCAACGGGAAACCAGACGTAACAGCCGGCCATGATAAACACTTGAGCCATTATGCAGAAGGCCCACGCCGACCGGATGACTTACATCAACCTTGTGGGACCGCTTTGAAGATCAGACCTGGTTTTCCTGGTCGGTAAACACATCGCTGAACAACATGCTCGACAGGTAGCGCTCGCCGGAGTCCGGCAAAATTACCACGATGGTCTTGCCTTGCATTTCCGGCTTCTCGGCCAGGCGTACTGCCACAGCCATGGCGGCCCCGCAGGAGATACCGCACAAGATACCCTCTTCCTGCATCAGACGCAGGGCCATGGCCTTGGACTCTTCGTCGGTCGCCAACTCCACGCGGTCGACCATCGACAGATCGAGGTTTTTTGGCACAAACCCGGCGCCGATACCCTGGATCTTGTGAGGGCTGGGCTTGATTTCTTCCCCCGCCAAGGCCTGGGTGATCACCGGGGAAACCATGGGTTCCACGGCCACCGACAGGATCGGCTTGCCCGCAGTGTTCTTGATATAGCGTGACACCCCGGTGATGGTACCGCCGGTCCCCACGCCCGCCACCAGCACATCCACGGCGCCGTCGGTGTCGTTCCAGATTTCCGGGCCGGTGGTTTTCTCGTGGATCGCAGGGTTGGCCGGGTTTTCGAACTGGGCCGGCATAAAGTAGGTGGTCGGGTCGCTGGCGAGGATTTCACCGGCCTTTTCGATGGCGCCCTTCATGCCCTTGGCCGGCTCGGTCAGCACCAGCTCGGCGCCCAGGGCCTTGAGCACTTTGCGGCGCTCAAGGCTCATGGACGACGGCATGCTCAGCAGCAACTTATAGCCACGGGCCGCCGCGACAAACGCCAGGCCGATACCGGTATTGCCGGAAGTCGGCTCGACAATGGTCATGCCTGGCTTGAGCTTGCCGCTGCTTTCGGCATCCCAGATCATGCTTGCGCCAATGCGGCACTTCACTGAATAACTCGGGTTACGCCCTTCGATCTTGGCCAGAATCGTCACGCCACGCGGTGCGATGCGGTTGATCTGAACCAGGGGCGTGTTACCGATGGAATGCGCGTTGTCTGCAAAGATACGGCTCATGAGGGATCCTGTTGGCGACTTTGAAGAAGGCCCCAAGGGTATGCCTCGTTCTCCAGGGCGTCCAGACGGGGGAACGTTGCGTTCATCAGAACAGTCAATCTCCTACAAGCAAGGAGAACTGCCCCATGAAACGTCGTTACAGTTGGCCGTTAGGGACAATCGCCGCTCTGGTGCTGGTCCTGATTGCCTTGAATATCGCGCTGCCCTACCTGGTGCGCAATTACCTGAACGAGAAACTCGCCAACATGGGCGATTACCGCGGCGAAATTGCCGATGTGGACCTGGCCCTGTGGCGCGGCGCCTACCGGATCAACGGCTTGCAAATCGTCAAGGTGGACGGCAAGGTCCCGGTGCCATTCGTGAAGGCGCCGCTGATCGAGTTCGCCGTGAGCTGGCATTCCCTCTGGTACGACCACGCCGTCGTGGCCGAGGGGCATTTTGTGCGTCCGCAGATCAACTTCGTCGATGGCGGTGCCAACAAGCAGGCGTCCCAGACGGGTAAAGGCACCGACTGGCAGGAACAACTGCGCAAGTTGCTGCCGATCACCCTCAATGAAGTGCGCATCGAAGACGGCGAGATTGCCTTCCATAACTTCAGCTCCAAGCCCCGGGTCAATATCAACGCCACTGGGGTCAACGCCAGCTTCTACAACCTGACCAATGTGGTGGATGTCAAAGGCAAGCGCGACGCCCGCTTCGAAGGCAAGGCACTGCTGCAAGGCCAGGCGCCCCTGGAGGCCAATGCCACCTTTGATCCGCTGAGTGATTTCAAAGAGTTCGAGTTCCGCTTCCGCGCCCGCGACCTGCAACTCAAGCGCATGAACGACTTTGCATCGGCCTATGGCAAGTTCGACTTCAAGGCCGGCACGGGCGACGTGGTGATCGAAGCCCAGGCTGAAAATGGCCGACTCACCGGCTACATCAAGCCGCTGCTGCGTGACGTAGAGGTGTTTGACTGGCAACAAGACGTTGAAAACAAGGACAAGAATATCTTCCGCTCAATCTGGGAGGCCGTGGTCGGAGCCAGCGAAACGGTGCTGAAAAACCAGCGTAAAAACCAGTTCGCCACCCGTGTGGAGCTCAGCGGTAGCGTGCACCAGCAGAATGTCAGTGCGTTTTCTGCAGTGATCGCAATTCTGCGCAATGGGTTTATCCAGGCGTTCAATGCCCGGTATGAACAACCCAAGCCCAGCGCTGATTAACCCTGTGGGAGCAAGCCCCCTCCCACATGTCCCTCATTGCTCAGGATATTGATGTGACCCGCCATTCAGAGACTGAATGCCCCGTCTGCGTTCACAGTCGCCGGGGCTGCGGGGTATAGTCGGGGCATTGATGAATCCGAGGAATGACCGATGAAGTTCGAAGGCACCCAGGCCTATGTGGCTACCGATGACCTGAAACTGGCCGTCAACGCCGCCATCACCCTGGAGCGGCCGTTGCTGGTCAAGGGCGAACCGGGCACTGGCAAAACCATGCTTGCCGAGCAACTGGCCGAATCCTTCGGCGCCAAGTTGATCACCTGGCACATCAAGTCCACCACCAAGGCGCATCAGGGCCTCTACGAGTACGACGCAGTGAGCCGCCTGCGCGACTCGCAACTGGGCGTGGACAAGGTTCACGACGTGCGCAATTACCTGAAAAAGGGCAAGCTCTGGGAAGCCTTCGAGTCCGAGGAGCGGGTGATCCTGCTGATCGACGAAATCGACAAGGCCGACATCGAGTTCCCCAACGACCTGTTGCAGGAACTCGACAAGATGGAGTTCTACGTCTACGAAATCGACGAGACCATCAAGGCCAAGAAGCGCCCGATCATCATCATTACCTCCAACAACGAAAAAGAGCTGCCGGATGCATTCCTGCGCCGCTGCTTCTTCCACTACATCGCCTTCCCCGACCGCACCACCCTGCAAAAAATCGTGGATGTGCACTACCCGGACATCAAGAAAGACCTGGTCAGCGAAGCGCTGGACGTGTTCTTCGATGTGCGCAAGGTTCCGGGGCTGAAGAAGAAGCCTTCCACGTCCGAACTGGTCGACTGGCTCAAGCTGCTGATGGCCGACAATATTGGCGAAGCGGTGCTGCGCGAGCGCGACCCGACCAAGGCCATCCCACCGCTGGCCGGCGCTTTGGTGAAAAACGAGCAGGATGTGCAATTGCTGGAACGGCTGGCGTTCATGAGCCGCCGCGGTAATCGCTGATGCTGCTCAACCTGTTCAATGAAATGCGTGCGGCCAAGGTGCCGGTGTCGGTGCGCGAGCTGCTGGACCTGATCAACGCGCTGAAACAGCGCGTGACCTTCGCTGACATGGACGAGTTCTACTACTTGGCCCGGGCGATACTGGTCAAGGACGAGCGGCATTTCGACAAGTTCGACCGTGCCTTCGGTGCTTATTTCAATGGCCTGGAAAAACTCGATGACCATTTGCAGGCGCTGATCCCCGAAGAGTGGCTGCGCAAGGAATTCGAACGTTCGCTGAGCGATGAAGAACGCGCGCAGATCCAGTCCCTCGGCGGCCTCGACAAGCTGATCGAGGAGTTCAAGAAACGCCTGGAAGAACAGAAAGAACGCCATGCCGGCGGCAACAAATGGATCGGCACTGGCGGCACCAGCCCGTTCGGTTCCGGTGGCTACAACCCCGAAGGCATTCGCGTCGGTGACGCCGGCAAGCGCCAGGGCAAGGCGGTGAAAGTCTGGGATCAGCGCGAGTACAAAAACCTGGACGATCAGGTGGAACTGGGCACGCGCAACATCAAGATCGCCCTGCGCCGCCTGCGCAAGTTTGCACGCCAGGGTGCGGCCGAAGAGCTGGATATCGACGGCACCATCGACCACACCGCCCGCGATGCCGGGTTGCTGAATATCCAGATGCGCCCCGAACGCCGCAACACCATCAAGCTGTTGCTGCTGTTCGACATCGGCGGCTCGATGGACGCCCATGTGAAGACCTGCGAAGAGCTGTTCTCGGCGTGCAAGACCGAGTTCAAGCACCTGGAGTACTTCTACTTCCATAACTTTGTGTACGAGTCAGTGTGGAAGAACAACCAGCGTCGCACTTCGGAGCGCACGTCCACCCAGGACCTGCTGCACAAGTACGGCGCCGACTACAAAGTGATCTTCATCGGCGATGCGGCCATGGCGCCCTATGAGATCACCCAGGCCGGCGGCAGCGTCGAGCACTGGAATGAAGAACCGGGGTATGTGTGGATGCAGCGCTTCATGGCCAAGTACAAGAAGCTGATCTGGATTAACCCCTACCCGAAAGATACCTGGGGCTATACGGCCTCGACGGGGATTGTGCGGGAGTTGGTGGAGGATCAGATGTACCCGCTGACGCTGCGCGGGTTGGAAGAAGGTATGCGTTTTCTCTCGAAATAGGCGGTGTTTTGACCGGCCTCATCGCAGCATGGGTATCTACACAACTTCAGTTCGCAGCCCCCCTACGGTAACCACGATGCGAAGCGAGCCGCTCTTGCTCTTGATCTGCTTTTGATCTTGATCTTAGGCGCCCCGTTAAACCACGCTGGCCGGAATTCGACAGGGATTTGGGGGGTAAACCGGCAGGGATGCCGGTTTAGCCGCCCCGCGCCATGGCGGATTACGGGCACACCGAGCCTGAGCGAGGTGCCGAGTGGTGGGGCGAAGGCCTTTTGCTTACTTTTGGGCCTCTCCAAAAGTGAGTCGCTGTAAGAGCGAAACCATAAGCGGCCGTTACCGCAGCAACGGATATGTACTCGGTCTGATCCAACATCCTGGTCGGCTGTCAGGCCGCCTTCGCAGGCAAGCCAGCTCCCACAAGGGTTATGCATTCCAACTTTGAAATGCATTCAACATGTGGGAGCTGGCTTGCCTGCGATGCTTTTAGCGATCGGCAAACCGCTGCAAAAACTTGGTGTGCTGCCGATGCGCCGCCTCCTGCACCACCGGTGCCAACCGCACCTTCTCCCCCGGCAAACACTGCGCCAGCCGCGCCAAGGATAAAGGCGTCAACGCGCCCAGCCGCGGATAACCGCCGATGGTCTGCCGGTCATTGAGCAACACAATCGGCTGCCCATCCGGGGGCACCTGGATCGCGCCCAACGGAATCCCTTCGGAAATCAACGACGGCCCCTGGTACTGCAACGGCGTGCCGAGCAAGCGCATCCCCATGCGGTCGGCGCGGCTGTCCAGCGCCCATTCGGTGTTGAAGGCGTCGAATAAACTCTGCCCGCTGAACTGGCCGATCTGCGCGCCGATAATCACGTCCAGTGAGGCACCGGATTGCAACTCCGGCTTGGCCAGCACCTTCATTGCACCGCCCGTACCGGAATAAGCCAACCGCCCGCCTTCGGCCAATGCCTTGCCGAAACCGTCCACCCCGCCCAACGCTTCGCGCACGACCGTGGCACAACTGCCAAGTACAGTCGGGGCATCGAACCCACCGGGCGCCGCCAGATAAGCGCGTGCCCCATTGAACGGCTGGGTGAAGCGCAGTCGCTGGCCCTTTTGCAGGATAAAACTGCGACCGGGGCTTATGGCGCGCTCATCGATATAGGCGCCCAGGTCTGCACCGGCCAGTGCCAACAGGCAATAATCCTCGGCCTGCACGGTAAAACCACCCAGGGTGATCTCCACCACCGGCGCATCCAGGGCATTGCCCAAGAGCCAGTTAGCCCAAGACATCGACACCCAGTCCAGTGCGCCGCCCTGGGTTACACCCAGGTGGCGCACGCCAAAACGCCCGGCGTCCTGCAACAGGCACAGCGGCGTGCTGGCCTCGATCATCAAGCGGCTCATGCCTGCGCCTCCAACGGCGTGTCATCGCCACCCAGGTTGACGAATTCGGTGTGGCTGACCGGGGCGAAGCGCACCGTGTCGCCGGGCTGCATCAGGCTGTAGCCGTCGCGCGCACGGTCGAAGAGTTTGGCCGGGGTGCGGCCGATCAGGTTCCAGCCGCCCGGGGACACCACCGGGTACGCAGCAGTTTGCCGTTCGGCGATGCCGACGCTGCCAGCGGCCACGCGTTTGCGCGGTGTGTTGAGGCGCGGTGTGGCGAGCATTTCATCCACCAGCCCCATAAAGGCAAAACCCGGCGCGAAACCAAGGGCGAACACCTGGTATTCATGGGCGCTGTGGCGGCGGATCACGTCCTCTACCGTCAGCCCGCTGCGCTGGGACAACAGCGTCAACTCCGGGCCGACGCTCAGGTCGTACCACACCGGCAGCACATGGCACTGGCCGCTGCCCTGGGCCTGGGGTTGCAGGTCCGTCAGCGCAAGGTCGATCAGCTCCCGAGCCTGTGTCGGGGTCAGCTCCCTGAGGTCGTAATGCACCATCAAGGTGGTGTAGGACGGCACCAGATCCACCAGCGCCGTGCCGAACTCTGCGCGCAAACGCTGCGTGGCAGCGAGCATCCACGGCATGTTGGCCTCGGCAATCACCTCAAACAGACGCACCATCAGGCAGTCGATGGCCACCACTTCAATGCGTGGCTTCATGCTGTCTGCAACGCTTGGCGGATACGCTGCACCGCGGCCACCGAGCTGGCGTTGTCGCCATGCACGCACAAGGTATCGGCCTGCAAGGCCAACGGGCTGCCGTCGCTGGCGACCAATGCCGCGCCACGGGAAATGGTCAGGGCCTGCTGCACGATAGTGTCGCTGTCGTGGTGCACCGCGCCGGGCAACTGCCGGGAAACCAGATGGCCCTTGCTGTCGTAGGCGCGATCGGCAAAGGCTTCGAACCACAGGGTCACACCGTATTCGTCACCCACAGCTTGGGCGGCGCTGTTGTCACGGGTAGCCAGCAGCATCAGCGGCAGGTCGCCGTAAGCGGCCACGGCCTGGATCACCGCACGCAACTGCGCGGGGTTGGCCATCATGTCGTTGTACATCGCACCGTGGGGTTTCACGTAGCTGACGCGTCCGCCCTGGACCCGGCAGATGCCGTCCAGCGCGCCGATCTGGTAATGCAACAGGTCCTGGATTTCCTGCGGCGTGTAGTTCATTGACCGTCGGCCAAAGCCTTGCAGGTCTTGATAGGCCGGGTGAGCGCCCACTTGCACGCCATGCTTGAACGCCAGGCTGACGGTCTTGCGCATGATGCTCGGGTCGCCGGCATGGAAACCGCAGGCCACGTTGGCGCAATCAATGAACGGCATGACTTCGGCGTCCAGACCCATGGTCCAGTTGCCAAAGCTTTCGCCGATGTCGCAGTTCAGTAGCAGGCGGCTCACGGTGGTCGCTCCTGTAGGTTTTGTTTTTTTGTAGTGTGGGATTTATTACACAGAACTCGCAACTTGTCCTGGCACCCCAACGACGCTTATCGTGGAACGGCTCGATTTTTGGCGCTTGCCCGGTGCGACGTCCAACTAATAAAAACCGATCCATGCATAAGAAAAAGTTGATCCCATGAATTTGAAGTTCCTCGAAACCTTCGTCTGGGTGGCCAAGCTCAAGAGCTTTCGCCTGACTGCCGAAAAGCTGTTCACCACCCAGGCCTCGATTTCCAGCCGCATCGCCGTGCTTGAAAGCGAGCTGGGGGTGAAGCTGTTCCTGCGAGACTCCCGGGGCGTGAGCCTGACCCCGGAAGGCTTGAAGGTGCTCGATTATGCCGAGCAGATGATGGTGACCATGCAGGGTTTGAAACAGTCCCTGGAGACCACCAGCAGCAAGGTCGGGCGCATTCGGATCGGCGCGATGGACACGGTGATCCACACCTGGCTCAGCCCGCTGGTGGCAGAACTGATGAAGCTGTTCCCGCTGGTGGAAATCGAGCTGGTCGCCGATACCGCGCTGAACCTCAGCGATCAGTTGCAAAAAGGTTTTCTCGACCTGATCCTGCAAACTGACCTGCTGCGCCTGGAAACCGTGCGCAGCCTGGAACTGGCCAGCCATCCCATGGCCTGGATCGTCGCCAGCCACTCGATTTACAACCGTGACTACGCCTCCCTCGCCGAACTGGCCCAGGAGCGCATCATCACCTACTCGAAAAACTCCCACCCGCATCAGGACGTGCTGAGCCTGATGCAGGCCAATGGCGTGGCCGCGCCCAGAATGAACTGTGTGAACTCGGTGTCGGCAATTACGCGATTGTTGCGTGACGGCTTCGGCATCGGTGCCCTGCCGCCGGTGCTGGTCAGTGAAGAGCTGGCGCGGGGGGAATTGGTGATGCTGCCGATGGCACAGCGCCTGCCGAACTTGCAGGTGGTGGTGTCATGGCGCGTGGGGGTGGAGTTGGTGGAGGAAATTGTGGGGCTGTGCCAGAAAGTGGTGGCTCGCTATGCCGAGGAAGTCGGTGCAGAACGCATGCAACTGCATAAACCCGATTAAAACTGTGGGAGCAGGCAAGCCAGCTCCCACATTGGACCGAGTCGGCCCTGACTTATAGGCCCTTCAAGTCCCGCTCTTCGATCGGACGGCTCTGACGCAAGCGCCGGCCACCCAGCACTACCCAGTCGATCAGGCGATACAGGCACTCGATGCCGAACGACAACAGCATCGCCCCGCCCAAGCCCCAGCCCATGGCTTCGGGCGTCAGCAGAATCTGGTAACTGTAGCCATTCCAGGTTTCCAGGCGGATATCCGGGTCGGCGGCTACGGCCACTTGCAGGGCGCGGATGTACCACGGGCCCTGCATGGCCTGGAATTGCTTGTCCAACTCAAGCTGGCGATCAAGCATCGCGCCCAGGCTGCTGGCGTCGCTCTGGAACACCGGGTCATCGCTGGCGCGGTAATGCGCCACCAGCGCTTGCATGTCACCGTTGAAGAACTGCTGCGCGGTGGACTCAAAGCCGCGCAAGCCAGTCTGTGCCTCAATCAAGTGGGCTTCGACGCGCTTGGCGTAATCGTTGATAAACCCCGGCACTTGCACGCCGACCAACAAGCCAATGGCAAACAGCACCAACCGCAGATAGCTGAGCAACATGGTCGATTCCTTATTCGGTAACGCCCTGGCTGACGCATTCACCGCGTCGCCACAGGCTCCATTGGCCCGGTTCGTAGCGGGTCCAGTTTTCGTTGTCGGTCAAAGGCTCGGTGGCGATGACGGTTACCACGTCATTGGGCGTCGTTTCGGCCTGAAAATCGACGATCACGTCGACATCTTTCAGGCGTGCGGGGCCAAACGGCGCGCGCCGGGTAATCTGCGCCAGCTTGGTCGAGCAGTAGCAAAACAGCCAGTCACCGTCGCTGAGCAAGCAGTTGAACACGCCCTTGCTGCGGTATTCGGCGCAGGCGGCGATCAGGTCCGGCAGCACGTGCTCGATGTCCACAGGCTCAGGGAAGGCTTCGCGCACGCGGTTGAGCAGGTCACAGAAGGCCGCTTCGCTGTCGGTATCGCCGACCGGGCGGTAAAACGTGGCGCGCGGGTGGAAGTCGGCCAACTGGCCGTTATGGGCAAAACACCAGTTGCGGCCCCACAGCTCACGCACGAACGGATGGGTATTGGCCAGGCTGACCTTGCCCACATTGGCCTGGCGGATATGGCCGATCACCACTTCGCTCTTGATCGGATAGCGCTGCACCAACAGCGCCACTTCAGACTCACTGCTCGCGGCCGGGTCCTGGAACAGGCGCAGGCCACGGCCTTCATAGAAGGCGATGCCCCAACCGTCGCGGTGCGGGCCGGTACGCCCACCGCGCTGCATCAGCCCGGTAAAGCTGAACACGATATCGGTGGGGACGTTGGCACTCATGCCCAATAATTCACACATGCCAGGGCTCTCGCTGCAGGGGCAGTCAACGTTTAAAGGCGCGGCTCGACCCGCATACCACCAGCAGGCGCCGGGCGACGGAACGGTTCGTCGTCTTCCGGCTCGGCGGCCAAGGCGGCATCTGCAGCAGCCTTGCGCTCACGGCGAGCGTTGGCGGCGCGTTCGATGGGCCAGCGGATCAGCACAAACACGATGTACAGGGCAAACACGATCATCGTGTACATGAACAGATCGGAGATCGCCCGCCAGGCGTTGTTGCCGACCTTGAGCACCAGGTCCAGGGCGGTAATGGCCACGGCCGGCGCAAACTGGGTCTTGACCGGGTCGACGATGGTCGGGCTCAGTAACAGCACCGCCATCAGCAATTGCAGCGGCTCGCGCAGCCAGCGCCAGACCCAGCGGGTCATGCGCCACCACACTAACAGGCAGCCCAAAGCGGCGAAGGCGTAGAGGCCCCAAGCGGTCAGATAGTCGTTCTCGGTCATGGTGTCCATGGCAAGGCTGGCAAAGAGGCGGCTATGATAACGGCTTTTGCGTGTCGCGGCTGCAATGCCGGCCACCGTCCGCCAGATAGGGAATTATCCATGCCTATTTCCACCGCTCCGATTGCCCGCAAGGCCCCAGGCGCAGACCCCTACGCCTGGCTGCAGGAGCGCGACACCCCTGAAGTGCTCGATTACCTCAAGGCGGAAAACGCCTGGCAGGAAGCCCAGCTCGCCGACCAGCAGGCTTTGCGCGAAACGCTGTTCGATGAGATCAAGGGCCGCATCCTCGAAACCGATCTGTCCCTGCCCTCCCCCTGGGGCCCGTACCTGTACTACACCCGCACCACCGCCGGCGACGAATATGCACGGCACTATCGCTGCCGCCGCCCGGCCGATGACAGCAACCAGGTGGACGAGAGCAGTGAAGAACTGCTGCTGGACCCGAACGTATTAGCCAATGGCGGCTTTTTCTCCCTCGGCGCGTTCAGCATCAGCCCCGACCACCAGCGCCTGGCCTACAGCCTCGACACCAGCGGTGAAGAGATCTACACCCTGTACGTGAAGGAATTGGCCACCGACAAGGTCAGCGAACTGGCGTTCGACAACTGCGACGGCAGCATGACCTGGGCCAATGACAGCCTGACGCTGTTCTTCGGCGAACTGGACGACACCCATCGCCCGCACAAGCTGTATCGCTACCGTCTGGACGGTACGGCGGCGCAGGAAGTGTTCCACGAGCCCGATGGCCGTTTCTTCCTGCACTGCTACCGTTCCAGCTCCGAGCGCCAACTGCTACTGGCCCTGGGCAGCAAGACCACCAGTGAAATCTGGGCGCTGGATGCCGATCAGCCGCACCTGGCCTTCACCTGCCTGGCGCCGCGGGTCGAGGACCACGAATACGATGTCGACCACGGCAAGCGTAACGGCGAGTGGACCTGGTTTATTCGCAGCAACCGCGACGGCATCAACTACGCGCTCTACCTCGCCGCCGATACCGGCACGCCGCCTACCGAGGCCGACTGGCAGAACCTGATCCCTCACAGCGACGAAGTCATGCTCGACGGCGTGAGCCTGAACGCCAGCGCCATGACATTGAGCCTGCGCATCGGCGGCCTGCCGGTCATCGAGGTGCACCCCGAGGGTGTACCGGCTTATCGCGTGGAATTACCCGACGCCGCCTACAGCCTCTACGTACAAAACAGCCTGGAATTTCCAAGCGACAAAATCCGCCTACGCTATGAGGCCCTGAACCGTCCCGCCCAGGTGCGTCAGCTAGAGCTGGCAAGCGGCGCGCAGGTGGTGCTCAAGGAAACCCCGGTACTCGGCACATTCAACGCCGACGACTACGTCAGCCAGCGCCTGTGGGCCACCTCTGCCGACGGCACCCAAGTGCCCATCAGCCTGGTGGTCAAGCGTGATCAACTGGGTAAACCCACCCCGCTGTATCTGTACGGCTACGGTGCCTACGGCTCAAGCCTGGACCCATGGTTCTCCCACGCACGCTTGAGCTTGCTGGACCGAGGGGTCGCGTTTGCCATCGCCCATGTGCGCGGCGGCGGTGAGCTGGGTGAAGCCTGGTACCGCAACGGCAAGCAGGAACACAAACAGAATACCTTCAGCGATTTTATCGCCTGCGCCGAACACCTGATCACCGAGGGGCTGACCACTTCCAGGCAACTGGCGATCAGCGGCGGCAGTGCCGGCGGCCTGTTGATTGGCGCGGTGCTCAACCAGCGCCCGGAACTGTTCCAGGCGGCGATTGCCGAAGTGCCGTTCGTCGATGTGCTCAACACCATGCTCGATCCGGAGCTACCGCTGACCATCACCGAGTACGACGAATGGGGCAACCCCGAGGAACCCGAAGTGTATGCGCGCATCAAGGCTTACGCGCCATACGAAAACGTCAGCGCCCAGGCGTACCCGGCCATGCTGGTGATTGCCGGCTACAACGACAGCCGCGTGCAGTATTGGGAGGCCGCCAAGTGGGTGGCCAAGCTGCGCGATACCGCCACTTCAGACAACCTGTTGCTGCTCAAAACCGAGCTGGGCGCCGGCCATGGCGGCATGAGCGGGCGCTACCAGGGATTGCGTGACGTAGCGCTCGAATATGCGTTTGTGTTCAAGGCGCTCGGGCTGATCTAGGCACTTGATGGAGCGGGCCCGTCTGAACGCAGGACCGCCTTGACTGTTTTAACCGCCGGGCGTCTTCGGCTTGCTGTCGTTCTGCTGCAGGCCGGGGACAGTCTGGTCCTTGGGCGGCGTGGGCAACACGATGGGCACCAACGGTGGCGTACCGTTCGTCTTGGGCGTGGCGGGCGGGCTGACTTGAGGGTACAACGTCGGGGTCGGCGTGCCCGGCGCGCCTGGGGTTGGTGCGGGCGCGACCGGTACGGTTTGCAACTCCTGAGCCTGCGCCGCAGCGGATATGAGCGCGCTCAATACAATGACCGTTAGAATGCTGCACTTCATCGATGGCTCCATGGCCTGACCGGAATGCCTTAAGGCTACTCCCAACTGCGCAAGAATGCCCTTCCCAATGAGATTTCCATGAAACGTTTCGTTCTGCTGGACACTACTCCGATCCCCGACAACGGCGGCGCCTTGTGCCTGTTCGAGTATGGCGAGGACTTCGTCATCAAGATCCAGGGCGGTGACGGCGGCCAGTTGATGAACACGCGCATGCACGGTTCCGAAGACGCCCTGGCGGAGATTCCCTGCCGCAAGGTCGCCGGTCGCCCCAACTCACGCGTGCTGATCGGCGGCTTGGGCATGGGCTTTACCTTGGCCGCGGCGCTCAAGCATTTGGGCAAGACTGCCGAAGTGGTGGTGGCCGAGCTGGTGCCGGGGGTCGTGGAATGGAACCGTGGGCCACTGGGAGAAAAATCCGGGCGCCCATTGCTGGACCCGCGCACGGTGATTCGTCTGGAAGATGTGGCCAAGGTGCTACAGGCCGAGCCCCAGGGCTTCGACGCGATCATGCTTGACGTCGACAACGGCCCCGAGGGGCTTACGCAAAAGGCCAACAGCTGGCTGTATTCCGCCGGTGGCCTGGCCGCCTGCGCCAAGGCCCTGCGGCCCAAGGGCGTGCTCGCCGTGTGGTCGGCCAGTGCCGATAAGCTGTTCAGCGACAAACTGCGCAAGGCCGGTTTCAAGGCTGAAGAGGTTCAGGTGTTCGCCCATGGCAATAAAGGCACGCGGCATACCATCTGGATTGCAGAAAAGCTGAAGAGTTGAATCACCCCCTCCCACATTTGACCTGCGGCGTCAGTTAAGGGATTTGCGGTAGTCGATCACGTACGGCACTTTCTTGTCGAAGGTCTTCTCCAACTCGTCGCGATCCAGCTGGGTCATACCGCCCAACTGCCGGGCAGTGAAACCGCTGTCGCCGACCATTGCCCCCGGCGCCAGGCTGACCATGCGCTTGGCCACAGCCTCGATGGCGTCCTTGTAGCCGCCCTTCTTGTTCAGGTTGTACTGGCCCAGATCAATCTGCGTGCGCAGCCAGTTGCCCCAGTAGAACTCGAGAAATTCCGGCGCAATCGCACCCTCGCTTGGCTTGCCGTAGGCGGCCTTGCGGGTGAAATACACCAGGCTGCGGAACGTGTCGTCCTGCAGGTTCTTGAAGCCCAGGTGCGCTGGCAGTTGCTCCGCTGGCAACGCCTGGCCTCGGTTGTCCTTGAGCCAGACCTTGCGAGCCGCTTCCATCCGCTGCCAGAACGTGGCGAGGTTAGGGCTGGCACTGAAGTCGTTGGTGACCTTGACCCACATTTTCAAGCGCGGGCCAGCGCCGGGTGTTTCCCACAGGGTGGTGAAACTGTGATGACCATCGGTCAGGTAAAGCTGGCCGCCGGGACCCACCACCACGGTTTTCATATCCTGCGCATAGGTGCCGACCGGGTGCTTGCAGGTAAAGCTGTCGGGCCTTAGCAGTTCGGCGTTTTTCGGCACCTGGTCAGCCTCGCCCTGGCCGTTGGTTTCGCAGTACTCATCGAACGCCTTGGCCGGCTTGTCGGCGAACAGCCCCAGGCTGTAGTAGATCTGGTCGAACCCCACCACGGCCTGGGTGGGGTGCAATTGCTCCAGGGCCACCTCGATCACCTGCCCGGGTTGCGGCGTCGACAACGCCTGGGCCTGAGCGGTAACCACACAGAGCACAAGCCCGAGAGTCCATGAATGCAGACGCATAAATTTCAAATCCTTATCAGTCAGTGAAGCAATCCCTAGGGGTGATTTTCAGCGTAAGCGGCTAGAATCAACCTTATCCGTGACCCACCAAATAGCCAGGAGCCATGATGAGCTCGACCAACCCGCCCTCCCACACCGCCAAGCTGGACCGCATCCTCGCCGATGCCCAGCGCGACCGCGAAATGGGCTACCGCGACAAAGCCTTGAAGATGTACCCCCACGTGTGCGGCCGCTGCGCCCGTGAATTCGCCGGCAAGCGTTTGAGTGAACTGACCGTACACCACCGCAACCATAATCATGATGACAATCCCCAGGACGGCTCCAACTGGGAATTGCTGTGCCTGTACTGCCACGACAACGAACACTCGCGCTACACCGACCAGCAGTATTTCGGCGAAGGCTCCACCAGCAGCCCGAGCATTGCCAAGGCGACGCACAACCCGTTTGCGGCGCTGGCGGGGTTGATGAAGAAAGACGACTGAAGATCGTCCTTGTCTGTACTGGCCTCATCGCAGGCAAGCCAGCTCCCACATTTGGAATGCATTCCCCTGTGGGAGCCGGGCTTGCCCGCGATGACGATCGCCCAAGCACTGCATACACCCAGGCCGTATAATCGCCGTTTTTCTCCAAGGCACCCTTCCCCGTGGGCAATAAACGCTACAGCTGCATCGGTCTGTATAACCCAAAATCCCCCGAAAACGTCGGCTCGGTGATGCGTGCCGCCGGCTGCTACGGCGTGGCCTCGGTGTTCTACACCGGCGTGCGCTACGAGCGCGCCCGGGACTTCATCACCGACACCAAGAAGGTCCACCACGACATTCCGCTGATCGGCATCGACGACCTGAAGAAGATCCTGCCCCTGGGCTGCATCCCGGTTGCCGTGGAACTGGTGGAAGGCGCCCGCCCGCTGCCTGAATACACCCACCCCGACCGCGCGCTGTATATCTTCGGCCCCGAGGACGGTTCCCTGGACAAGGAGATCCGCGACTGGTGCGAAGATGTGGTGTACATCCCCACCACGGGCTGCATGAACCTGGCGGCCACCGTCAATGTGGTGCTCTACGACCGCCTGGCCAAGGGCAACAACACCCGTTCGGGCCCCAAGTACTGATTCTGCGGGAACATCGGGCACCTGCGCGCAGTCAGCTAGTAACACTAGCCCTTGTTGGAGACAGATCATGAGCGACAGCAAAATTTTGCAACCTATCATCGAAGCCACACCGTTGAAGCCTCAGCCTACCCAGAACGTGCATGGCTGGGAGCGCATCGGCTCAGTGGCGGGCGGCGTGATGATGGTCGGCAAAGGCCTGCGCCGCGGCGGGATTTTCGGGCTGATCCAGGTGGCGATTGGCGGCGTGGCACTGGCCCGTGGCTTTACCGGGCACAGTTCGCTCAAAGACAAGCTGGAGCAGGGCCGCCAGGAGATGAACAGCGTGCGCACGAAGATCGAGCGGGCCGGGGAAGAATTGAAGAATTTGAAGACCAAGGCGGAAGTGGCGGCGCAGAAGGCTGTGAAACCCAAAACCTGACCTAAGTAATTGGACATGCTGGAGATTCAAATGTGGAAGGGGGCTTGCACCCTCCCACATTTTGAATTGCACAGGGCTTGGGATCAGCGCAGCAGTTTGCTATCCAGTACCACCGACGACTCGCCGATTACGCTTTCAGCCAACTGAACGAACTCTTTGGTGTTGATGCTGTTCACCCGCATCACCGCCTGCGCCAGATCATCCAGGGAGCGCTTGTTGTGGGTTTTCACGCGGATCTCGCGGTCCAGGTCCTGCAACACCAGTACTGCCCGCGCTACACCAGCGCTGCCGATTTGCTCGCCCCTCAGCGTGGTGACCGCCTTGCTTTCTTTGGCCAGGCGCGCCTGGATCGCCGCATAACGCTCATCGGTGAGGCCCCCGGCACGTCGCACCAGTTCAATCGCGTAATACTCCCCCAGGCCCTCGCTGATCCAGTCACTGCTGTCGTGGTCGTTGAAGCGCCCGATGGCCTGCACCACCTCGCGCAGCAACGGGCTGCTGCCATTTTCGCTGACCAGTGGCGTACGGCTGTTGAGGTAGATCGAATCGTGCGACGCCCAGGCACCGCGGCGCATCGGGTCACTCGCGCCGACGATCAATAATTTGGCGGGATGGCGTGGGAACGCAGCGTCCACCTGCGGCCACACAAACGTCAGCAGCGTCAGCACGTCCATGCGGCGCATGCCCTGCCCCTTTGGCGAGGCCACGGTGACCTCGGTTTCACCCAGGCGCAGGCGACGGCTGCCGAGGTTACCGGCGAGCATCCAGCCGGTGGGGCGGTCGAACAGGCGGGACACGTTGTCGATGCGGAATTTGTTTTTGCCAATGCGCGGCCAGGCGGTTTCGACGCTCTTCCAGCCCGCGGGCAGTTCGAACATCAGGCGCGAGACCAATTCAATGCCATCTTGCTGGTCCAGGCGCGCAGCCGGCACCAGGTCTTCACCGCGCAATAATGCCCAATTGGGCGTGGCCCGTGTGTCAAAGGTGCCCGGCTTGCGCGCGTGGGTCAGGCGCACGCGGTAGGTCAGGCTGGCCTTGTCGGCGCTGGGCTGCCACACACCACGGCTGCCCGTGACTTGCCATTGGCCGTCGGCCTTGAAGTCGCTGTAATCGCCACTGCGGCCCAGGTCAAAGTCCAGGCTGCGCACCGCCGAGCCTTGGGACAGACTGACGCGCACCTCGGCCTGCTCGCTCTGGGGCAGCAGCTTGACGTGATAATCCAGGTCAACCTTCTTAGCGCACCAGCCCGGCCCGCTCAGGGCCAGCAATACCAGGGCCGCTGCCAACTTGGCTGCCACCTTCATACACACTCCTTTGTTCAGCCTGCACGGAAGATCAGGTAATCCTCCCAGTCGTCCTCTGGCACGCTGCCTTCGCTGAGCATGCGCCCGGACTGGGAAATGCGTTCATGGTGCACGGCATCGCGGTCGCCGCAGACCAGGTGGTGCCAGAGCGGCAAATCCTTGCGCTCGCTGACCAGGCGATAGCCGCAGGTTGGCGGCAGCCATTTGAACTGGTCGGCCTGGCCGGGCGTGAGCTGGATACAGTCCGGCACCGAAGCGCGGCGATTGGGGTAATCGGTGCACTGGCAGGTTTTCAGGTCGAGCAGTTTGCAGGCGATACGCGTGTAATAGACGCTGTTGTCGTCTTCATCCTCAAGCTTTTGCAGGCAGCACAGGCCGCAGCCGTCGCACAACGACTCCCACTCCTCCTGGTCGAGGTGCTCAAGGGTTTTGCGTATCCAGAAAGGTTCGACTTTGGCGGCCATGGCTCAACATCAGTATCAGAAGGTGAAAAGGCCGCCAGTCTAGTGCCCAAGCCCGTTACGGCCAAGCGCTTACGACTGACGGTGTTGCAAGACTTGTCAGGCCTGGGTTGGCGCAGTAGTTTTGAACCCCGGCTTTTTTCATCAGGATCTGTCCATGAGCGATAACCCACGCGTTGCCGATTACCCGATCCATACCCAATTCACCGAACGCTGGTCGCCCCGCGCCTTTACTGGCGAAAGCATCCCGCAAGAGACGTTGCTGAGTTTCTTCGAAGCCGCACGCTGGGCACCCTCGGCGTACAACTCGCAGCCGTGGCGGTTTCTCTACGCCCGCCGGGACACGCCGGACTGGGAGCGTTTCCTGGGCCTGCTGAATGAGTTCAACCGCAATTGGGCGCAGCACGCGTCGGCCCTGGTCATCATCGCGTCGAAAACCGACTTCATCGCCCCCGGCGCTACAGAAGAAACCCCGGCGCTGTGGCACACCTTCGACACCGGCTCGGCCTGGGGACACCTGGCGCTGCAAGCCAGCCTCAGCGGCTGGCACACCCACGGCATGGCCGGTTTCGATCAGGAGCTGACCCGCAAAGAGCTGAAGATTCCACAAGGCTATGCGCTGCATGCGGCCGTAGCGGTGGGTAAGCTGGGTGACAAGTCGAGCCTGCCGGAATACCTGCAAGGCCGTGAAGCGCCGAGCCCGCGCAAACCGTTGAGCGAGCTGGTATCAGAAGGTGATTTCCGCTTATAAGGCCCGACGAAAGCTGCACCTGAGCAGTGCAGCTCTATCGGAAAGGGATCAGGTCTCTGGATCTTTTTTGATTGCAATATCGGGTATCGGTTGATAGTACGGGCCGTAGTCCATCAGCAATTCATCACCTTTCTTGATGTGTTTATTTGCCACGAAGAACGTCAGATTTTTCCCAACGCTGATGGACACCACATTGTTTGTTTGCCACACCGGCCCGCCGCGCAGCTGAGAGGTGTTGACCAGGCTCAGCGTATTGCCGCTATTCAATGCACTGACCGTACGTTCACGCGAGCGCGTGCCGAACAAGTAGGTCAAAACCGCACGCGAACCTTTTTTGCGCTCCTCCTCAAACAGGGCAACTTGATTGGGGTAATACTTTCCCGAGTACGGGCCCAGCACTTCGAATCTGGGGATATCTCGCCGCGCAAACACCGAAGCACCACGTACCGGCCCTTCGTCATCCAGCGGTGTCATCACCTCCAAGGTGTCATCAAATCGAGTGCCGTGCTGCCTCTCGGATCTTAACCAGTCTTTTATCGACTCTTTAATCTGACTGCCGACCGAGTTTCTATCGGCTGCACTCATACCATCCAACAATTCATTCCAATAGGTAATCCGAATATCGTCAATAGCCCCCTCCAACTCCCTGGTCAAGCTGATTCCGGGATTTCTCGGGTCCTGTAGGATGGGCAAGGAATTATCGATTTGATGGGGAGCCAGAGTACGAACGTACATGACACCTGGTTCAGTCTTGATGCTCGGGCCGGCTGCCGATGACGGCTCAGGTACCTGTGCCTGTTGCTTCACGACTGGGGCAGTTTCAGGGCGGGGCATCGACAGGTCCAGAGGTTCCTGCTGCGATGGTTCAACGAAATCAGACGCAGGCCGCTTTCTACCTGGGAGTGCGGGAGGGCTTGTACTTGTACTTGTACTTAAAGTGCCCGTACTCATGGGTGACACGGCAGGTGGAATGCGACCGACACGCCGTACAGCCTCCGTGGTGAGGGACCCATCGATTCGAACAAACCAGGACCATTCGAGCGGGCTGAGATTGTGCTGAGCCTGAAAAGCCGCCGGCGTGACTTTATTGCCAGGCTGTTGGGCAAGCTGGCTCCATTGCTGCAAATGCGTATCGGCGATCTTGGTGTAAGTGCCGCCAGCAGCCTTGAAAAACAGCGCCTGCGCCGCAGGCCCCACACTTGCGTCCTGCCTTGCGTGGTTTCGAAAATCACCTAAATCAAGATTATACCGAGCGGCGAAACCCTGCATGGTCACCGTGTCGCGTGCCTGCTGAGTCATCCCTTGCCATTCAAGAAGATGATCCGGTCTGATTGCAAACGCCGGTGTCCCGTTAGGGCGGTCACGCACGATCTTGCCCACATCACTCAAGCCACCACGGCCATCCAGGTAATACGCGAAGGTCGGCGGATGGATTTTATGTTGTCGGGCGAAACCTCGGACAGTGATCTTCTGCTGCTCTTGAGGGGACAGCGCTTCCCAGGCCCGGAGGTGATCGGCGTTAATGATCACACCGCCTTTGCTTCCCAGGCGCTGCCATTGATCGCCGTGCACCTGCTGGACCAGCAACTCGGTTTGCCGATTGTTGTGATAGATCCGCGCCTGGACAACACCCTCTTGCGTACGTGTCACTTGGCGAACTTCATACACCGCCGTCCGCCCATCACTGTCGATATGACGAATATGTGACAAATGGCCATCGGCAGCCACGTAAAGCCCCTGACTGTTTCGTACAAGCCCGGCGATTTTCGACTTGGGGGCCTCATATCGACTGAATGCGGTGTTGCTCAGCTCCACCCCTGATTCGATGTATGCGGTGCCGGCCAGGCCATCCACAGCGTGGATATCAGGGGTAAAACTGTCGAGCGGGCGCCCATAGGCGCGCATCGTGTCGCTATCAAAGGCATACCATTTGCCATTGTGCAGCACAGCCCCCCCTCTGACCCTGTCGCCTGCCACGTTGAAGGCCCCCGTTGCCGCGTCTCCGTACTGCTTGCTGGCAGCCTTGAGCACGTCATAACGACCCGCCGTGCCCCTGAGCTGCTTGAGTTGCCGGCGCACATAACTGCCGCCTTTGGTCGCCAACCGACCACCGCCCACCAACAGATCTCCAACGCCGCTCAACGGGTTGAGGGCATCTACCATGGTAGCTCCGACAAACCTTGCAGCCTTGGCCGCATGGCGTGTCGATGACAAGGCTTTACCCAGTACCTTGCCTGTTTGCGCAGCCTTGCCGACCCCCACGGTGAGCAGCCCGACGACATCCAGAGCCAGATCAAAGAGGCCTTGCCCGACGTTACCCTGGCGAAAATTGACGATGGCCGAGCGTAGCGGGATGAGATTCAGGAAGAACTCGCCAATCGCCTCGTTGCGGCTTCTGTCCTGATCATAGGAAGTGGTTCCCCTGGCCTCATTCAATAGATCATCGTTTTTCAGGTCGAGGGCCTTTACAAATACGCGGGCGATTGCATGACTGCGCGCAGAGTTGAAGCTGTCAGGCAGCACCGCCTCATCAGAGACAGCCTTGAACTGCCGAGCGCCGACATCATCGTGGGGCTTGAACGGCGCGGTTCTCGTAAGGATATCGGCATCCCGTTCATCCATCTTGTGAGAGGTGAAAGGGGCAGTGAGGCGGCGTATCCGATAATTCCTTTTTTCGATCACGCCCCGTCGGGTGTCAATCAGATAGACATTGGTTTGCCCATTCCTGGTGGCCTTCATCTCCAGGGTGTGGCCTCTGGTACGCAACATGGGCGGGCTAAATAAATCAGGGGCAACTGTATATTGGTTGGTATGGAAGAATTCCAACTCGCCGTATTCGAGGTTCTGACGATCTTCCAGCGGTAACGCCGAGATCAGGTGTCGGACCAAGCCTTGGTGGGCTTCTTCATGGGTGTTGATAGCCGCATCGAACGCGGTCTTGAACGACGCGGCAACACTCAATTTCCCCGCCCTGCCAAGGCTGCAAACTTTATCGATGGGCAGACGCTTGTCATTGCTGATCCAATGATCTTCAGCCCCGAGCGGGGTGCCTTCCATGACGATATCCAGCATCGAGCGCATACCGGGATAGAGACCGGGCCGCCCTTCTTTCAACCTGGCCTTCTGTATAGTTTTGACCTCAAACAAGCTTGGGTCCAAGCCGGGAAACGCCTCTTCAAGCAGAACCAAGGCATCCGCCCTTCGACTGGGGATCGGCGTTTGCAGCACAGCGCTGGTGGTTTTTATAGAACTCAAGTGACTGTTAAAGGCCACCCTTACACGCTCCATTGCATCCGCCGAAGGCGTCTGATCAGCACTGAAGAGGGGATCGTTAACCACGGCCCAGTC
The DNA here is from genome assembly GCF_000263715.2 of Pseudomonas synxantha BG33R. Taxonomy (NCBI): domain Bacteria; kingdom Pseudomonadati; phylum Pseudomonadota; class Gammaproteobacteria; order Pseudomonadales; family Pseudomonadaceae; genus Pseudomonas; species Pseudomonas synxantha. The sequence goes on along the minus strand of NZ_CM001514.1, from coordinate 1,777,438 downwards.
CCTCAATGCCTGATAATCGATCTGTTGGCTGACGTCTTCGTCGCTCTCAAGCTGCTCAGCAGCCAGCAAAACCTCGGCATACTCCATGCCCAGCGTACAGCCAGGGGTGCGTGCTTCGATCCTAGCCACCGCCATCGCCAAGTGTGTCCAGAGCACGCTGGCGTAGGTCACACTGGCAGGAATATTCTTGATCAGAAACTGCGGCGCTATCCTGGCCAACAGCAGAGAGGCACACAGGTTGGCGGTTTGCGCGGTGGCCCGGCCGTTTTCAATCAAGTGTGTAGCCAGCCTCTGAATCACCGCCGACGCCGTTTGCCCCCAGTGTTGACGGCTTGCCAGATCAAACCCGGCGACGGTGTCGCGGGCAGGCGTGACCAGGGACTCCGGATCAAGTCCAAGTTGGATCGCCGTTAACACATAATCGCTGCTGTCGACGCCCGCAGGGATGCCGTCCAGCCTGGACCGAATGGCATGCCCCAGCGCCATGGCCTTGGGCGAACCGAGCAGTTTTTCCATCGCCAGCACCGGCGCCTTCAGATCCGCTTCAGACACCGAGCTTTCGCTGATCAAATAGCCCAGGGCACCTTTCGCGCTATCCGCCAACGGCAAGCCTGGCAACCCACTGCTGTTGCTTTGCATCAGAGTGATGATGCTGTTCTGGTCTTGAAGGGGCATCTGGACGGGCCACGACAACCCGCCACCGAGGTTGCCCAAAGGATGAACTCTCGCCCGTTCGGCAATCATTTCCTGCAGGCTCGTCAACGCCTCCAGGGTTTTCGGAACCTCTGTGCCACTGCTGGACAAATAAGACTCAAGGCTGACCACTCGGTTGGCAGACAGTGGTTGCGCGGCCGGATCGGCAGAGTTGTCACACACGTACATCGTTGTGTTTTTGAGCTGCGATGCCAGCGCACTCTCCATCTGCGCTCTGGATAGCGCTGGGGTTTGAACGAGTTGCCGGTTCAAGTCCTGGATAATATTCTGCAACTTATCGGCCAGGGTTCGCCGGTTGCAGTGCTCTGCGAGCGCAGCATTAAGTGATTCAGGCTGTTTAATTGCGCGAATATCGACGGCGTGCACAACCTCTTCAGGAGGTTGGACAGCAGGGGTAACGGGCAAGCTGGAATGCGCGAGGGGGCGGGTATAACCCCCCGGCGAAGTGAGGGTATTCATAGGGGCTGTCCTTAGTCAACGAAGCGCTACCTGCGCTATCTGAAGTCCCTGGGTGGAAAATCAGAGAAGAAGGTTCCCTATAAACTGTCAGGCTTTATGTGAGTGACTATAGGTGAACGAGCACGCCCGGTTGCCAGGCGCCCTGGTCAATAGCCGCGCTCGAAATTCACTTCCCCGCGCAACGCTAGCTTGGCCTGGTAGGCGCGCACGTTTTGCACAAACAACGCCACCATCATCGACGGCGAGGTCGGTGCCGAGCTGTGACCGGTCAACAGCAAACCCCACGCGGTCCAGAACGGGTGGCGTTGCGGCAACGGCTCCTGACGGCACACGTCGATCACCGCGCCGGCCAGATGCCCTTCTTTCAGGGCCTCGACCAAGTCGGCATCCACCACCGCCACGCCGCGCCCGACGTTGATAAACAACGCCGTCGACTTGAATTGCTTGAACAACGCCGCGTTGTACACGTCATGGGTGTCCGGGGTATTGGGCAGCAGGTTGATCACGTAATCGACCTCGCCCACCAAGCGGCCCAACTGATCGAGCCCGGCCACTTCGATAAAGGGTGCCTGTTCCCGCGCCGTACTGGCGATGCCGTACAGCTTGACGCCAAAGGGCACCAGGAAATCAGCCACGCTTTTGCCAATATCACCCGTGCCGACAATCAGCGCCGTGCGCCCCGCCAGGCTCTGACCCATGCGGTTGTCCCATTTTCGCTCGACCTGGCTAACCAGCCGCGCCAGCACTTCGCGCTCATGGCCTAGCATATAGGTGAGGACAAACTCGGCCATGACCTGGCCGAAGATGCCAACCGCACGGGTCAGGCGATAGTCGCGGGGCAAGCCATCGGCCAGCAGCGGCGTGATACCGGCCCAGGTCGATTGCAACCACTGCGGGTGATGGCCCTGGCGCAGCAGCGTCGCCAGCAGATCGGGCTGGCCCAGCCACACCGGGCAATCGGCGGCCAGGCGCGAGAGTTCGGCCGAGTCACCGCTGGTCAGCACGTCAAGGTCCGGGGCGGCCTCCTTGAGCAGTTGGGTGTAGAGCGGGTGATCCTGTTCAGCAATCAGAACACGCATGGTTCAAACCTTTCAAAAACAATGCAGACGGACGCACGCATCCTTACGGCCACCGTCGTCTAATACGATTCCATTTAAAGCCTGTGCCCTGACACAGGCACTGATCGATCACATCGGGTCGTTGCGGCGCAGCAACTCTTCGGGCAAGTGCTCGATGTACTCGTCTTCGGCCGGCGGCATTTGCAGGTGGTAGCCCTGTTTGTCGAGGTTTTCCAGCACCACGGTGATGTCTTCGCGCGACAGCTTGCGCTCCGGCGTCAGCACCATGTCAAACGCGTGATGCGCCTTGCCGAAGGCGTCCATCAACGGCTCGGGCACGCGCTCGAGGGCATCGCTTTTGAGCACGTAGAGGTACATGCCGTCTTTTTTCTTGCTGCGGTAGATGGAACAAATACGTTTCAAGGCTGTTCTCCGGCATTGGCCAGGCTGTCGAGCAGCGCCTGGCCCATCAACTCGCGGCGCCAGCCACGCAGCGAGTCTGGCAATTGGTAAGGCCCATCGGGGTAGCCACTTTTGACCAGGGCTTCGAGGGTTTTCTTGCGCAGCATCAGTTCCGGCGCCATCTCCAGGCGCTCGGCGAACGTCTGGCCCAGGGCGCGCAGTTGCTTGATCAGCGCGGCGGCATCCACCGGCAACGGTTCGGCCACGGCGGGAGGCCATTGGTCCATCGGCACGCTACCGGCACGTTTGATGAGGTCCAGCAGGAACTGGCCGTCCTGACGCACGGTACGCGGGTGCATGTCTTCGATCTTGCCCAGCGCTGCCAGGTTGTCCGGCTGGGATTTGGCCAACGGCCAGAGCGAATGCTCGCGGATGATGCGGTTGCGCGGCAGGTCACGGGCGCGGGCCTGCTGCTCGCGCCAGGCGCACAATTCACGCAGCACGGCAAGTTGGGCACGGGACAGTTTCCACGCCAGCTTGGCGTCGCGGTACACCTCGAAAGGGTCGATTTCGCGGCGCAGGTTGGCGACCAGTTCGGCACCGTCTTCCAGGACCCAGGCGTACTTGTCATCCGATAGCTGCGGGCGCAGGCGAATATAGACCTCGGCCAGGTGCACCGCGTCTTCGGCGGCGTAACTGACCTGCGTCTCGGACAATGGCCGCTGCAGCCAGTCCGAGCGGGTTTCGCCCTTGGGCAGCTCGATATCCAGCACCGCTTGCACCAGGCGCGAATAACCCATGGAAAAGCCGAGGTTGAGGTAAGCCGCGGCCAACTGGGTGTCGAACAACGGCGCCGGCAGGCTGCCAGTCAGGCGCAACAGCACTTCCAGGTCTTCGCTGCAGGCGTGCACCACCTTGATCACCGCTGGGTTCTCCAGCAAAGCGGCCAAGGGTTGCCAGTTGTCGATGGTCAGGGGGTCGATCAGGTAAGCGCGCGCGCCATCACCGATCTGGATCAGCCCGGCAATAGGGTAAAAGGTGTCGACCCGCATGAATTCGGTGTCGAGGGCGACGAATGGCAACTGCTGCCATTGGGCGCAATGCTGGCCGAGGCTATCGTTGTCGCAGATCCAGTGAATATCGATGGCCACACGGCTCTCCCTTGAAGAATGGCGCGCAGTATATATCGCGAAAGGGGCTTGCGAGCATCCGCAGTGCACACACCATCATGAAAACTCCGACAGGAGATGAAGAATAGTCCGACAAATGGGAGTTATCCTCTCTTACGCAGCACGTACACACACCACAGTTTGGAGCCCGGCAGGAACTCCTGGTAATTCAGAACCTTGAAGCCCGCCTGACGAAACTCATCCTCTACCGGTGTACCCGCGCTTACGGAAACAATCACCGTGTCGCGGCTGACGCGGTGAAACTCACGCAACAACATTAATCGCACATCGCTGCTGGGCACATGACGAAACAACTCCAGGCAGAAAATGCAGTCCACCGCATTCGCCGAAAGGCCAATCGAAAACGCCGAGCCCTGGAAAGTTTTGACACGTTTGAGCAACGTGCCCGGGTGATGGGTACGCGCGTGGTCGAGCATGGCCTGGGAGTTGTCAGAGGCGAGGATCACCCGGTTGACGTGCTCGGCCAGCACCGGCCAGAAGCGCCCCGAACCACAGGCCAGGTCAAGGATAAGCCCTGGCTCACCCGCGACCTTCAGCGCATGGCGAACCAGCCGCGCATCCCGCCACGCGGCCAAGCGCTGCAACAGCCTTGGCGGACGCGGATCACCACAGACCCTGGCATGCTCACGGTCACAGCGCTCGGTGAATTCAGTCTCGATGGGGGATGGAGGTTGTGGCGACATCACGGGCTCATGTGGGTAAAACGGTAGTGAACGACCTTGATTCCCAGCTTAACCACTGCAACGTGAAAAAAAGGTCGAAAGCCGCCACCGTAAACTCCGTCACGCCTGATGCAGGTACCAGCGCCAATCCTGCTCACCGACCTCGCCCATGAACTGGCGATATTCGGCACGTTTGACTGCCAGGTAAACACCAAGGAATTCACTGCCAAACGCATCCTTTGCCCATCGCGAAGCCTCAAGCGCACGCAGGGTGGTCAGCCAGTCAGTGGGCAACAGCTCCTTGGCCTGGGCATAACCGTTTCCTTCCACCGGGGCGCCAGGGTCGCGTTGCTCGCGAATGCCGCGATGGATGCCGGCCAGGATCGCGGCGGCCGCCAGATAAGGGTTGGCATCGGCGCCGCAGATGCGGTGCTCGATATGCCGGGAACTGGCCGGGCCACCGGGCACGCGCAGGCTGACGGTGCGGTTGTCCACGCCCCAGGTGGCAGCCAGGGGTGCATAGCTGTTGGTTTGGAAACGCCGATAGGAGTTGGCGTTGGGGCAGAACATCAGCAGCGAATCGAGCAACGTACTCAGCATCCCGCCCACCGCCTGGCGCAGCAGTGGCGTGCCATCAGCCGCCTCGCTGGCGAACAGGTTATTGCCCTGGGCATCGGCCAGGCTGACGTGCATATGCATGCCGGTGCCGGCCAGGTCGTCGAACGGCTTGGCCATGAAACATGCGGCCATCCCATGCTTGTGGGCCACGCCCTTGACCAGGCGTTTGTAGCGCACCGCTTCGTCCATCGCCTGTAAAGCATCAGTGCGATGTTCAAGGGTGATTTCCACCTGGCCCGGGGCGTACTCGGAGATGGCCGTGCGCGCCGGGATACCTTGCAGCTTGCAGGCGCTATAAAGGTCGGCGAGAAACGGCTCGATCTGCTCCAGTTCGCGCAGGCCATACACCTGGGTCGAGCGCGGGCGATTGCCGTCCATATCCCGCGCCGGTTGCGGACGACCGTTGCCGTCGGGCTTCTGGTCGAGCAGGTAGAACTCCAGCTCTGCCGCCATCACCGGGTAATAGCCATCGGCCTTGAGTGCATCGATGACCTTGGCGAGCAAATGCCGAGGGTCGGCCACGGTGGCGGGCAAGCCTTGTGTGGGGTGCATGCTGACTTGCACCGCTGCGGTAGGAATCAAACGCCAGGGCATACGCTGCAAACTGCCACTGATCGGGTAGGCGCGGCAGTCGATATCGCCGACTTCCCACACCAGCCCTGAGTTTTCTACGTCATCGCCATTGATGGTCAGGCCGAGAATGGTGCTGGGCAGTGGCCGGCCGGTTTCGTACACCGCCAGCAGTTCGTCGCGGTGCAGCAGCTTGCCGCGGGGGACGCCGTTGTTGTCGAGGATAAACAGCTCGAACATCTCGATGTCGGGGTTCTGCTCAAGGAAGGTTCGGGCTTCGTGCAGGCGGGCAAAGACACTCATGGCAATTCTCATACGTTTGGGTCAGGCAGGCGCAGATGCGCACAGGTGCGCGTCATCCGTGGGGGTGGATCAACGTAGAAGAGAGGTGTCTGGCGGGCGCGCGTGTCGACAATGGAACAGGGCCCAGAACGCAAGTGCAGAAGGCAGTGTCGCGGCGTGAGTGTCGGGGCAACCGTCCATGCGCGGATCACAGAAATAGAGAACCCCGAGCGTCACACGCCTGGATAGGCGGTTAAATTCAGGCTTGATGGAGTTTGGGTGCAGTTTGGCTAAACATTCCTCACCTTGCCACCCTGCCCGGCGCTGGAAATAATGGGCGCCCCGACCGTGCCCCAAGGACTCGCCCCCATGAAAGCTCCTCTGGCCCTCTGTGTGCTGGCAAGCCTGGCCAACATCGCCCAGGCCGACACTGTTCCGTCACGTCTTGACGAGGTGATCCAGCGCGGCACCCTGACCGTTTGCACAACGGGCGACTACAAGCCCTACACCTCATTGCGCGCCGATGGCCGTTATGAAGGTATCGACATCACCATGGCCGAGTCCCTGGCCAAGAGCCTCAACGCCACGATCAAGTGGGTGCCCACCACGTGGAAAACCCTGATGCCGGACTTCCTCGCCCAACGGTGCGACATCGCCGTGGGCGGGATTTCGGTGTCGCTGGAGCGGCAGAAAAAGGCGTTCTTCAGCCAATCGCTGGGGGTTGACGGCAAGATCCCACTGGTGCGCTGCGCCGATGTGCAGCGCTACCAAACGGTTGAGCAGATCAACCAGCCACAGGTGCGGGTGATCGAGCCGGCAGGTGGCACCAATGAAGTGTTTGCCCGTGCCCACCTGGGCCAGACGCAGATTCGCCTGCATGACAATGTAACGATTTTTGATGAGCTGCTGGCGGGCAAGGCCGATGTGATGATTACCGATGCCAGCGAGGCGCGGTATCAGCAGAAGCTCAAGCCTGGGTTGTGTGCGGTCAATCCTGAGCGGCCGATGCAATACAGTGAAAAAGCCTTCCTGCTGCCTCGCGATGATGTGGCCTGGAAGAGTTATGTGGATCAGTGGTTGCACTTGAGCGTGGCGACCGGGGGGTATGCGGGGATTGTCAGCCAGTGGTTGGCTGCGCCTTGAATTTTCTGCCATGACGGCCTGTCTGGCACACCGAGATCCAAATGTGGGAAGGGGCTTGCTCCCGATATAGGTGGATCAGCCAAAAAACTGTTAACTGACACTCCGCTATCGGGAGCAAGCCCCCTCCCACATCAGCTCGACGAACGCCCTGCACGCGGCGCTGCGATAGGCGCCCTTGCGGCTCAATAGTGCGGCAGTACGCTGCGGCAGCGGTGGGTCGATGGTCACGGCGTGCAGCCCCGTCTGCGCCTCGGCCAGTGCTTGGGGCAGGACGGTTGCCAGTGACGTGTTGCGGACGATTTCGATGATTGCGCTGATGGAGTTGTCTTCCATGGCGATAAATGGTTTCACACCTTGCCCGCGGCAGTAGTCATCGATATGGCGGCGGGTAGCGAAGCTCGTGTTCAGCAGCACCAGGGGTTGTTCAAGCCAAACGAGTCGGCTCAATTGGGGATGGCTGGCACTGACCACTACGCTCAGTTGTTCGACAAACAGCCCCTCGCACTCAATGTCCGGCCCATGTTCGCCGGTAAATCCGATACCGATATCCAGCAGGTCCTCGCCCAGTGCAGCTTCGATACGGTCCTGGGTCAACTCCTCGACGCTGAGGGTGATGCCCGGGTACAGCGTATTGAATCGCGCCAGCAACGGGCCGATCAGGTAGGCGGTGAAGGTCGGCGTCATGGCCAGGCGCAAATGCCCGCGGCTGAGGTCCTGCACATCGTGTATGGCGCGGCTGCCGGCCTGCAGATCCTGCAACGCCAGCCGCGCAAAGCGCACATAGGCTTGCCCCGCATCGGTCAGGCTGATACTGCGCCCGGAGCGGTCGAGCAGCGGCGCGCCGAGGCTTTCTTCCAGCTGTTTAATCTGTTGTGAGAGGGTCGGCTGCGATACATGCAGCGCTTCGGCGGCGCGGGTGAAGTTGCGATGCTCGGCAACGGCGAGCAAGTAACGGATATGACGCAGCAGCATCGACAGCGCTCCAGCTATAGGCATGACTTATAGACAGCATCATAAACCGGTCTTGGACGCTATAGCCGAAAACTTCCATCCTTGCCCCATCAGCGACGCAAGGAGAACCACCATGCAGCATCTCATCGATGGCTTCCGCAAATTCCAACGTGAAGCCTTTTCCCAACGCAGCGACTTGTTCAAGCACCTGGCGACCACACAGAACCCCGGCACCTTGTTCGTGTCCTGCTCCGACAGCCGTGTCGTGCCGGAGCTTCTGACCCAGCAGGAACCCGGCGATCTGTTCGTGATCCGCAATGCCGGCAATATCGTGCCGTCCTACGGCCCCGAGCCGGGTGGTGTATCGGCCACGGTCGAATATGCGGTGGCGGTACTCGGGGTCAGCGACATTGTGATTTGCGGGCATTCGGACTGCGGCGCCATGACTGCCATTTCCACCTGCAAGTGCCTGGACCATCTGCCGGCCGTGGCCAACTGGTTGCGTCATGCCGAGTCAGCCAAGGTGATCAATGCATCCCGTACGCATGTCTCGGACGCTGCGCGCCTGGATTCATTGGTGCGTGAAAACGTGGTCGCCCAACTGGCTAATCTCAAGACTCACCCCAGCGTTGCGCTGGCCCTGGAACAAGGCCGGATGAACCTGCACGGCTGGGTGTATGACATCGAAACCGGTGGCATCGACGCGCTGGACGGTCGCACCGGACGCTTCGTCTCCCTGCTCGACCATCCAACCACCCGCGCCCACGCTGCCTGAACCTTAACCACCCAAGAGGACATCACCATGTTGCAATCCCAATTCGCCCAAACCCCACGCCTGGCCCTGGCCGATACCGTTATCGACCTCAAGGCACGCAAGAATCTGTCATGGCAGGACCTCACCGATGGCACCGGCCTGAGCCTGGCGTTCGTCACCGCCGCCCTGCTCGGCCAGCACCCACTGCCCAAGGAGGCGGCCGACATCGTGTGCGACAAACTCGGCCTCGACCAGGACGCCAGCCGCCTGCTGCAAAGCGTCCCACTGCGCGGCAGTTTCCCCAGCGGTGTGCCGACCGATCCGACGATGTACCGCTTCTACGAAATGCTGCAGGTCTACGGCTCTACCTTGAAGGCCTTGGTGCATGAGCAATTCGGCGACGGCATCATCAGCGCCATCAACTTCAAGCTGGACATCAAGAAAGTCGAAGACCCGGACGGCGGCTCCCGTGCGGTCATCACTCTGGACGGCAAATACCTGCCCACTAAACCCTTCTGATTCCCGAGCGACCGTCTACGCTCTTGTCACACCAACAAGACCGAGGGACGGGTATATGAACACACTGCTGCGACTCACCTGGCTGCTGTGTTGCAGCCAGGTACGGGCCAGCTGAAAAATTTGACGTGTGAATACTCCAGTTTCACCTGCACCTTTTTCGCAAATTACCACTTTCACCCTTCACGACCCCAGACTTAGTTCATTCAACGACTAGGGTAATGGAACGGCAACTTTTATCTGCCGACTACCAAAACCCCAGCAGCTGAATAACAGCATGGAGCCGAGCGCATGACACTTGATACGCCAGTAATCACTATAAGGATCGGATTATTCTTTGATGGAACCGGAAATAACGCTTTGAACGCCCTGGCTGGCACCCCTGACAAAGGAGTCAGCTACCAGGGTGCGATTTCAAATATTTATCGACTCTATAAATACTACACCACTACCATCGTTCCAGAGACATTGATGCAAACGGGGATTTATATGGAAGGTGTGGGTACCAAAACCAATGATTTTGACAGCACGCTGGCGATGGCCGTAGGCGTGGACCTTCCATTAACCATAGGCGGCTACGGCGTTTTTGCGAAGTATGCCATGGCGGTTAGCAAAGCCTGTGCAACGATCGGGCAATTATTGTCTTCCATGCTACCAACACAGAAAAACGTAAACATCGAGTTTGACGTGTTTGGTTTCAGTCGCGGCGCTACCATCGCGAGACACTTCGCCAATATGGTCATATCAAAAAACAATTCTATATACCTGCCCATCGCTGAAATATTAAAAAAGTACGACATGGTACTGAGACAAGATCTAGACATTCATTTTCTGGGACTCTTCGACACTGTGGCGAGCATCTGGACATTGAATAACGGCCAGTGGCAGGACCCTCATGATACGGGCAATACTTCCGGCATGGATATTGAACTGCGCTTGATTCATCCCAGCAAAGTGCTGCAAATCCAATCCATGCATGAGTATCGGTATAACTTCCCTCTGCGCAGTGTGCAACCGCCTTACGTAGAACTGCCCTTACCCGGCTGCCATTCCGATATAGGTGGCAGTTACGCCCTGGGCCCTGCCGTTCAAACTGAAGTTTGCCGCATCACACCAAAACGTTATTGGCCAAACCCGCACTACGATCCAAGAGCGCATGTGGTGGATGAAATTAATAACTTAAGAATGGATCCTATACTTAATGTTCTGCTGGAGCATAGTTCTGTCGAGTACTCTGTACTACCACTGCCCTATTATCAAGGTATCAGTCGTCGCGAGGTGAAAGGCGAATTGCAGCTCATTGCTGGCTGGGTAATGCTCGATACCGCCTGCCATAACGGTTGCAGTTTTGACAAGGACGCGTTCAAGGCGGACTACCCAATACCTGATGACCTCAAGCCTTTTTTACGCACGGCACTGATCCGGCGAAACGAAGTCAGCTCCCACATGCCCTTGACACCGTACTCCCCGCAAGAGCTGGCGTTTCTTGCGAGAGACTATATTCATATTTCGGTGGACTGGAAAAACGTATTAATGCCTTTTGCCCCGAGGCCGCTTAACCTGCTGACGGAGCCATTGCAGCAGCACATGCACGCGCAACTAGCGCTGGAGACGCACTTCAACGGGATTTTTGGCAACGAAAGTCCAAATCGACCCGATATGGATTGGCAGCGCAAAATTTTCATGAATGCTCACTCGATTTTCCCCCACCTCCGTCTGGGTGAGATGCGAGCAGAAAATTTCGTATCCGATAGCGCGATCATCATCGATAAAGTAGTAAGTTATTCCACGCCCCCCGCTCTGCCCCTCGATCACTGGAGCCTGGAAGGATTATGGAACTACGCCAATCAGACAATAACCCTGGACGCGCCTGGCGGCCGTATTGTCTACCGCTTCAATAGCCGTGACCTGTATTTGGTACTAGGCCCCGCAGTCGACGGCAATCATGTCCATTTTGAAGTCAAGCTCGACGGCCAGGCGCCTGCCCCGTACTCAGGCAGCGATGTAGCCCCAGACGGCACCGGCACCGTGATATCGAAGCGAAAGTATCATCTGGTTCATCGAACCGATAACACTGAAGAGCAAACATTCAGCATTACGTTTTATGGACCTAAAGTCGTGGTCTATGCTTTCGCTCTTGAGTGATTTCCCGGCTCTAAATCGCCCGACTCAACCACATCACGATAACCTGTCTCCTTTCCACAATAGCTGATGCTGACGGCGCGCTGAGCAAGAGCCGTCTACGCTCTTGTCACACCGACAAGACCGAGGGACGGTATATGAACACACTGCTGCGACTCACCTGGCTGCTGCTGTTATGTGGCTGCAGCCAGGTGCATGCTGCAACGGCTCAGGAAGCGGATGCCCAGGCCGCCAAGACCTTGCTGGAAAAGGCCTTGGCGTACTACCACAAGCAAGGTGACAAGGCCTTTGCCGCCTTCAGTCGACAGGGCGAATTCATCGACCAGGACCGCTATGTGTTTGTGGTTGATACCCAAGGCGTACTGCTGGCCAGTGGCGGCCCCTCGTCTGCGCTGATCGGTCGCGACGTGTCCGAGGTGCTCGGGCCGGATTTGCGTCAGTCATTCAAGGACGCGCTCAAGGTGCCCGAAAGCCAGGGTGTCCAGCAGGCCGACTATCGCTGGCAGAACTGGAACGACGGCAAGGTCGAACACAAGCATGTGTTTTATCAGCGGGTAGGCAAACGCATCCTGGCGGTGGGTTATTACCTGCCACGGGCCACGCCGGAACAGGCACGGGCGCTGCGTAACAAGGCGGTGGATGCGCTGGTGAAGGATGAAACCGGCACGCTCAAGGCCATCAACTCACTGCAGGGCGGCTTCCTGCAGGATGACCTCTATGTGTTTGTGGTTGACCTGAATACTCGACGTTATGTGGCACACGGGACAAACCTGCGTCTGATCAACACTGACTTTGCCAAGATCAAGGACCCGGATGGCAAACCGGTGGGTGAGCCGATCCTCAAGATGATGGCCGAGCAGGATCAGGGGGAATACAAATACCGCTGGAAAAACCCGGTGACGGGTAAGGTCGAGAACAAGCACGCTTATGTGCGCAAAAGCGGGCATTTCATGGTTGCGGTGGGGTATTACAGCCCCTGATCTGTTGGCTTTGATCGTTCCCACGCTCTGCGTGGGAACGCCGCCTGAGACGCTCCGCTTCCGCTTATCTAGCTTTGTCTTCACGACCGCGCAGTACCCGGTTCGGCATCACAATCGCCGCCGCCAGCCCAAACACCGACACCGCCGCGCTCACCATCAGCAAATGCCGAAACGTCACCGCCAACTCGCCGCGCAGCGCATCCTGCGCCGGGCCGGGTGCCGCGTTGAGGCCGTCAAGCAGCACGTTGCCAGAACTGCCTTCGGCCACCAGTGCGGCGCTCGTCAAATGGGCGAAACTGGAATCGTGCAACAGCGCCAGCAGCAACGCCGACATGCACGCCACCCCCACTGCCCCGCCCAAAGAGCGGAACAGGTTGGTGGTACTGGTGGCCACACCGATATCCCGTTGCTCCACCGAGTTCTGCGTACCCACCAACGAGGTCGGGAACTGCATACCGGCGGCAATGCCGCACAACAGCATGAATACGCTGGTGAGCACCACCGCCTGGGGCGCGCTGTAGGCCATGCCGAGAATCGCTAGCGGGCTCAACACCGCGCCGCTCAGGATCATCGGTTTATAGCGGCCAGTCACCGAGGTCATGCGCCCGGCGAAATACGCGCCCATCGGCAAGCCCATCGCCAAGGGCAGCAAGTGCAGGGCCGCACTGTCGGCACCGGCGCCGGTCACGGTCTGGTAACGCAGGGGCATCAGCACGGTCAGGGAAATCGCCTGGAAGCTGGTGACAAAAATCGTGCACCAACACAACACCGCACTGCGGTTGGCAAACAAGTGCATGGGCAGCAGCGGTTCGCGCGCGCGGCGTTCGTGCCACACAAACACGCTCAACGCCAGCAGTGCGCAGGCCAGCAACCCCAGCACTTGAGCGTCACGCCACGAATGGCCCTGGCCGATTTCGGTGATGCCCAGCAACAAGGCGGTGAGGCCGATGATCATCAGCACCGTGCCGAGGTAATCGATGATCGGCTTGCGCTGCGGCACCGGCAGCCCCACCAGAGTGCGATGGGCCACGTACCAGGCGCCGGCACCCAGCGGCAGGTTGATCAAAAACACCCAGCGCCACGACAAGTACTCGGTCATATAGCCGCCCAGCACCGGCCCCGCCACGCTGGCCACCGCGTACATGCTGCTGAAATAGCCCTGGTACCGGCCGCGTTCGCGAGGGGGAATGATGTCGCCGATGATTGCCTGGCTCACTGAAATCATCCCGCCGGCACCGACGCCCTGGAGAATCCGCGCCAGCACCAATTGCTCCATGCTTTGCGCCATGCCACAAAACAGCGACGCCAGGGTGAACACGCCCATGCCGATCAGCATCATGGGCCGGCGCCCATACAGATCGCCAAGCTTGCCGTAGATCGGCACCGCCACGGTCATCGCCACCATATAGCCGGAAATCACCCAGGCCAGCAGGTTGACGTCATGAAACTGCGCGGAAATGGCCGGCATGGACACCGCCACAATGGTCTGGTCCAGGGCGCCGAGGAAGATCGCCATCATCAGCGCAGCAAGAATACTGCGCACGGCGGGAACGGTTGGGGCGGGCTGATTGAGGTGAGTCACGGCAGAACCTTCGAACAAGGCCCGCAGGACAAGATCGCCCGCGGGAATGCTCAATACGATAGCAGGCTATTCGATAGGCTCGTAAGCAAGCCCGACGTAATTTTCTGCAATGGTTTTGCGCCCGGCATCCGAGTGGATGAAATAATCCAGCTCACTCTCGGCAATGCGCTGGCTGAAGGCGTCCGCCTGGGGAAACTCATGCAGCATCGAGGTCATCCACCAGGAAAATCGCTCGGCCTTCCATACCCGGCGCAGGCAGATCGCCGAGTACTTTTGCAGCAAGTCCAGGCGCCCTTCGCGGTACACCTTGAGCAAGATCCGGAACAACGTGCTCACATCACTGGCCGCCAGGTTCAAACCCTTGGCGCCGGTGGGCGGGACAATATGCGCAGCATCGCCAAGCAGGAACAGGCGCCCGTACTGCATGGGCTCCACCACGAAGCTGCGCAGCGGCGCGATACTTTTTTCAATCGAGGGGCCGGTCACCAACTGCTGCGCCAATGAACCGGGCAAGCGGGTTTTCAGCTCATCCCAGAAACGCTCATCCGACCAATCCTCCACAGCCTCGTCCTGCGGCACTTGCAGGTAATAACGGCTGCGCGTGGGTGAGCGCATGCTGCACAGGGCAAAACCCCGTGGGTGTTTGGCATACACCAGCTCGGCGTGTACCGGCGGCGTATTGGCGAGCACCCCCAGCCAACCGAAGGGATAGACCCGCTCGAATACCTTCAACGCCTGCGCCGGAATCGACTGGCGGGCGACGCCATGGAAGCCATCGCAACCGGCGATGTAATCGCACTCCAGGCGATAGGCTTGGCCTTGGTGATTGAACGTCAGCCAGGGTCGATCACTTTTCAGATCATGGGGCTGTACGTCGCACGCCTCGTACAGCGTGGTCGCGCCGGCGGCTGCGCGGGCGGCCATCAGGTCGCGAGTGACTTCGGTCTGGCCGTAGATCATCACCGATTGGCCACCGGTCAATGCCTTCAGATCGATCGGGATAAGTTGGTCATTGAGGGCAATGTCAAAGCCGGTGTGCACCAACCCCTCAGTCTCCATGCGTTGGTTCACCCCGGCTTCGCGCAACAGGTCGACCATGCCCTGCTCCAACACACCGGCACGGATGCGCCCTTGCACGTAATCGGCGCTCTGGCGCTCTAGAACAAGGGTTTGAATACCAGCGTTGTGCAGCAGCTGGCCGAGCAGCAATCCAGACGGACCGGCGCCAATAATGGCGACTTGGGTTTTCAGGGTTTTCATTATTTTTATGGCCTTCACGCTTTACCCGAACGTATCGAGTGAAAGAGTTGTCAGTGGACGTGTGGCTGACATTTTTCACTTGAGCGAACCGCATAAGAAGGTGAAAACTGCGTCAAAGCCTGCGCTTTTCGCCAATCGGGGCGATTACCGAACCATTATCCTGAGTATCGGATTGAAACCATGACCAAAACCGCGATTCCGGTCTTCAAGCTTTACGGGGAAAGCCAGCAGTGGCCGACGCCCGATTTGTTGCACTGCGAAACCATTTCCCGGCGCAGTCGGGAATACCAGTGGGAAATCCAGCCCCACCGGCACGCGGATCTGTGCCAACTGCTGTATGTGCACAAAGGCCAGGCACAACTGGAAATCGAAGGCCAGCGCACCACCCTCAATGAAGCGAGCCTGCAAGTGCTGCCGCCACTGTGCGTGCATGGCTTTCGTTTTTCCGAAGATGTGCAGGGTTATGTGGTGACCCTTTCGGCGCCGCTGGTCAGCCATTTGCAGGCGCAATTGGGCGACACCGTCGATGGCCTGCAAACCCTCGGCAGTTATCCTGCGGGCAAGGACAGCGACTACTTGAACAACCTGTTCGTGCGCTTGCAGGACGAATACGCCGATGATCAACCGGCACGGGACATGATGTTGCACGCCTTGGTCAGCGTGCTGCTGGTGTGGGTCAGCCGCCAGGCGATCCAGCGCCGTCATCCACGCGCCCCACGTGGTCGTGAGTATTTTCGGCGTTTCACCCAACTGGTCGAACAGCATTACCGTGAGCACCCCAAGATTGAAGATTTGGCCCACAAGCTGGGCATCTCGGTCTCACACTTGAACGGGACTTGTCGGGAGTTGGGCGGGCAACCGGCGTTGCAGATCATGCATGACCGCCAGTTGCTGGAAGCCAAGCGCTTGTTGACCTACACCAGCATGACCATCAATGAGATGTCCGAGGTGCTGGGCTTTTCCGACCCGACCAACTTCTCACGACTGTTTCGCCGCAGGGTCGGGTTTTCACCCAAGGCGTTTCGCGAGCAATTGAAGGCCGAGCAGCCTACCTGAGCGCGCTGAAACTGCCGGTGCGCGGCACGCATTGGTCCTGGTGGCAACTGATCGCGAACGCCGCCGGTTGCATGCGGGTTTGTTCGACGCGATAGGCGGCTGTCCCGTACAACGCAGTCGCCAATGCGCAGAGGGTGAAAATCGTCAGGTATTTTCTGGTTTTGATACTCATGGCACAGACCTCTGAACGGATCTACACGGTGCTGTTTAAAGCATAGGTCAGTCAGCGCAAGTTGCCATGATTGGCTGCCATTCAGCGCGTTTATATCGCCTTAGAGGCCGACGTCCCACGCAGGCGCCTCCGGAAACCGCAGCACCAGAAAATCCAGCAGGCTGCGCAGTGCCGAGGGCATGTGCTTGCGCGAGGCGTACACCGCATAGATGTTCATCTGCCGTGGCTCTGCTGCAGGCAGCAAGCGCACCAGTTCACCACTGCGGATCAGGTCACCGGCCTGATAACTGGGGAGCATCGCCACCCCTGCCCCGGCCAGGGTTATACGCAATAACGTGCTGGCCTCGTTGGCGGTGATATTGCCGTGCACCGGCACCGACACGTGTTCGCCCTGCTCTTCGAAATGCCACAGGCTCTTGCCGAAATAGGAGTGGGTCAGGCAGTTGTGCCGGGCCAGGTCTTCGACTTTCTGCGGCGCCGGATGCTCACGCAGATAGGCCGGTGTGGCACACACCACCGAGCGGCACACGGTCAAGCGCCGGGCGATCAGGTTCGGGTCCAGGTCATTGCTGGTGCGGATCGCCAGATCGATGCGCTCATCCACCAGGTTCACCGTGCGGTCGAGCATCTGCAAGTCCACCGTCACCAGCGGGTAGCGCTTGACGTACTCGGCAATGGCCGCGCCCAACTGCGCCTGGCCGAACGAGGTACTGACGCTCAGGCGCAACAAGCCCCGGGGCGCGTCATCGGGCTCGCTGACGGCGGCCTGCATATCAGCGCACAGCTCCAGCAATTGCCGGCAGCGCGGCAGGGTTTCGCTCCCGGCAGCAGTGAGGCTGAGCTTGCGCGTGGTGCGGTGCAGCAGGCGCGCGCCGACCCAATCCTCCAGCTCAGCCAGGTAACGCGAGACCACCGGGCGCGACAGGTCCAGATGATCGGCGGCGGCAGACTGACTGCCCAGGTCCACCACAGTGACAAACACGCGCATTGCTTGAAGACGATCCATGATCTGCCCGATTTCAGAAACAAACTATGTCCAAGCATCGCATTTTTTGTGGTGTTTTATGCAACTAAGCTCTACCCACCCCTTACCAATGGCAGGAGCTGCCCAATGTTCTCGACCTTCAAACGCTTGACCCTGGCCACTGCCGCCCTGGCCTTCGCCGCCCACGCGGCAGCCGCTGAGCTGAAACTGGACGTGTACAACCCCGGCGAAGCGGCGATCTTTCCCGTCAGCTCGGTGCTGGTCAGCGGTGCCAAAGACGCGATCCTGGTGGACGCCCAATTCGGCAAAGGCCAGGCCGAACAACTGGTGCAGAACATCCGCGCCAGCGGCAAGCACCTGACCACCATCTACATCAGCCATGGCGACCCGGACTACTACTTCGGCCTCGACACCCTGACCGCCGCCTTCCCCGACGCCAAGGTGCTGGCGCCGCAACCGGTGGTCGACCATATCAACGCCACCGTCGCCGGCAAGCTGGAATATTGGGGCCCGAAAATGGGCGCCGACAAACCGGCCAAGACGATTGTGCCGCAAGTGCTGCAAGGCCACAGCCTGACCCTTGAAGGGCAACAGCTTGAAGTGGTGGGTCTGGACGGTCCGCAGCCGGATCGCAGCTTTGTGTGGATCCCGTCGATCAAGGCTGTGGTCGGTGGTGTGGTTGTCGCCGAAAACATTCACCTGTGGATGGCTGACACTCAGGGCGCGCAATCTCATAAAGACTGGTTGAGCACCCTTGAGCGCATTGAAGGCTTGAAGCCAAAAACAGTGATCCCTGGCCACTACCTGGGCACCCCATCGCTGGCCTCGGTGAAATTCACCGCCGACTACATCAAGGCCTTCGACATCGAAACCGCCAAGGCCAAGGATTCCGCCGCCCTGATTGCGGCCATGAAACAGCGTTACCCCACCCTCGCCGACGAAAGCTCGCTGGAATTGAGCGCCAAAGTCGCCAAGGGCGAAATGAAGTGGTGATCGGCTTTAAACCCTAACCCTGATGGAGAACGTCATGAGCAAAATCGCAATCATTGGTGCCACCGGCCGTGCCGGTAGCCAACTGCTGGAAGAAGCCCTGCGCCGCGGGCATACCGTTACCGCCATCGCTCGCAACACCGACAAGCTGGGCGTACGCCCAGGCGTCACGGTCAAGCAGGTGGATGCCCTGGACGCCGATGCCCTGCAACACGCTATCAGCGGCAGCGATGTGGTGATCAGCGCCGCGCACTTTGCCACCTTGCCCGCCAGCGCCGTGATCGGCCCGGTGAAAAAGGCCGGGGTCAAACGCCTGCTGGTGGTGGGCGGTGCGGGTTCGTTGCTGCTACCGGACGGCAGTCGCGTCATCGATAGCCCGGGTTTCCCGGCGGAGTACAAGGCCGAAGCCAGTGCCGGGGCTGACTTCCTGGAAACGCTGCGTCAGGAAAAGGAATTGGATTGGACGTTCCTCTCGCCATCGGCGCTGTTCGACGGGACCGAGCGCACCGGCAAATTCCGCCTGGGCCAGGATGACCTGTTGGTGAGCAGTGACGGTAACAGCTCGATCAGCTTTGCCGACTACGCCATCGCCATGATCGACGAGGTTGAAACACCCAAGCACTCGCGTAAGCGCTTCACCGTTGGCTACTGACACCACGCGGTAAACATGTGGGAGGGGGCAAGCCCCTCCTACATTTGTGCCTGGCTGGCCAGCCAATCCATCAGGGCCAACAACCCGGCAGAAGGCACTGTCTGCGGCGGATACACCAGGTAATAGCCCATGCCCGTCGGCACCCGCAGTTCAAACGGCATCACCAGGCGCCCCGCCTTCAGGTCCTCGCCAATCAGCGCACGATCACCGATCGCCACGCCCGAGCCTTGTGCCGCCACCGTCATCGCCAGGTCCAGCGTTTCGAAATGATGCCCCTGGCTCAGACTGCTCAGGCGCGTACCCGCCGCTTTTAACCACAATGCCCAATCCCGCTGATCCCGCGTGGGGTGCAGCAGCACCTGGTGTTGCAGATCTGCTGGCGTGTGCAAGTTGTCCAGCAAGGCCGGCGCACAGACCGGTGTGAGTTGTTCATCGAACAAATGCCGAGCCTCCTCGGACTGCTCGGCGATGGGCGCATAGATCACCGCCGCATCAAATGGCTCGCGACGAAAATCCACGGTGTAGGCCACGGTGGTGGTGAGCTCCACCGGTACATCCGGGCGCTCCCTTTGCCATTGCAGCACGCGTGGCAGTAGCCAGCGCATCACACAGGTGGACGCCTTGAGCTGCAAAACCTCGCAGCGATTGCCGATTTGCTCCACGGCCTCACCGATCACGCCGAACACCTGCTGCACCCGCAGCGCCCACTCGCGACCTTCCTCGGTCAGGCTCAAACCCCGCGCCTGGCGCACAAACAACCCATAGCCCAAATGCCGTTCCAACCCCGCGATCTGGCGGCTCACCGCCCCCTGGGTGATGTGCAGTTGCTCGGCGGCGCGGGTGAAGTTGCAGCATTGGGCCGTAACCCAGAAGGTGTGCAATGCGGGCAACGGTGGAAGGCGTTTCATTAGGGCGCAGCCATGACGTGAGGACATGGCGAGTATGACTTTTTATCGATTGTTGCCGCTACCGGCCAGCCGTTCCAATAGCGCCTTCAATCCATAACAAGAGCGACCGGCATGGCAACCTGCGGCGAAGTATTGGTCCACCTCCTGAAAGGCTACGGTGTCGATCATGTGTTCGGCATCCCCGGTGTGCATACCGTGGAGCTGTACCGTGGTTTGGCGCGCTCCGGCATCCGTCACGTCACCCCGCGCCACGAACAGGGCGCCGGGTTTATGGCCGACGGCTACGCGCGCACCTGCGGCAAGCCTGGTGTGTGTTTCATCATTACCGGCCCGGGCATGACCAATATCACCACGGCCATGGGCCAGGCCTATGCCGATTCGATCCCGATGCTGGTGATTTCCAGTGTGCAGGCGCGCAGCCAGTTGGGCGGCGGGCGTGGCAAGTTGCATGAGTTGCCGAATCAGAGCGCACTGGTGGCCGGCGTGGCGGCTTTTTCCCATACCTTGATGTCGGCCCACGAATTGCCCGGCGTGCTGGCACGGGCGTTTGCACTGTTTCAGGCCGGGCGGCCGCGCCCGGTGCATATCGAGATTCCGTTGGATGTGCTGGTGGAAAATGCCGATGCCCTGCTGGGCAGCCAGCCGGTCAGCGTGGCCCGCGCCGGAGCGGCACCGACGGCGATCGAGCACATGAGCCGCTTGCTCGCCACCGCCCAACGCCCGCTGATTCTGGCCGGTGGCGGCGCCATCGATGCGGCGCCCGAGTTGACCCGCCTGGCCGAAACCCTCGGCGCGCCCGTGGCCCTGACCATCAATGCCAAAGGCCTGTTGCCTGCCGCACACTCATTGTTGATCGGCTCGACCCAGACCCTGGCGGCCACCCGCGCCCTGGTCGCCGAGGCCGATGTGGTACTGGCCATCGGCACGGAACTGGCGGAAACCGATTACGACGTGACCTTCGCCGGCGGCTTCAAGATTCCCGGTACGTTGCTGCGCATCGATATCGACCCGGACCAGACCGTACGCAACTACCCGCCCGAGGTGGCCCTGGTGGCCGACGCGAAAATCGCCGCCCGGGCGCTGCTTACCGAACTGGACCGCCAGCCACTGGCGCCGCGCAATACCGATTGGGGCCCGGTCCGCGTCGCACGTTTGTGGACCGAGCTGGAGCCCACTTGGGACGCTGCCACCCGTGCACACACGCGGCTTCTCAACACCGTCCTGGAAGAACTGCCCGGCGCCGTGCTGGTGGGTGATTCCACCCAACCGGTGTACAGCGCCAACCTGACCCTGAACCTCGACCGACCACGTCACTGGTTCAATTCATCCACCGGCTACGGCACCCTGGGCTATGCCCTGCCCGCCGCCATCGGCGCCTGGCTGGCGCGCGGCGATGGGCAACCGGTGGTGTGCCTGATCGGCGACGGCGGCCTGCAATTCACCCTGCCGGAACTGGCCAGCGCCGTGGAAGCCGGCACACCGGTGATCGTGCTGTTGTGGAATAACCAGGGCTATGAGGAGATCAAGAAATACATGCTCAATCGTGCCATCGAGCCTGTGGGTGTAGACATTTACACCCCGGACTTTATTGGCGTAGCCAAGGCCCTGGGCTGCGCGGCAGAGAGCATCGAAGGCATCGAGCATCTGCGCTCGGCACTGCGCGCCGCAGCTAATCGCCAGGGGCCGACGCTGATTGAAATCGACCAGGGGCGGTGGGAGTCGACCAGGCCCGGAACTCGCTCTATGTGACTCTGGTTTTCCCCTGTGAGAGGGGCGATCTGTCAGTTATCCGCAATTTTTAGATAGCCCCAGCGACTTTCTGATTTGCCCCACTTGCCCCTGCATGGCCTGATTCGCCCTTGTTCGATCAAGGCAGGCCCATGGAAAACGTTCACGCAAAACCCACCACCGCCGTATGGCTGATGATCAGCGTGGTGCTGGTCGCCCTTAACCTGCGACCGTCGATGGCGGCTGTGGGGCCGTTGTTGTCGTCGATTCGCGCGGACGTGCCGTTGAGTTTCAGCAGCGCCGCCTTACTGACCATGTTGCCGGTCATGGCCATGGGCCTGGCGATGTTTGTTGGCATGGGCCTGGCCAAGCGCCTGGGCGAACATCGCAGCATTATGCTGTCGCTGCTGGTGATTGGGCTGGCGACCTTATCGCGATTGTTGCTGGATTCGGCGCTGGAACTGATCGTCAGCGCGATTGCCGCAGGGGTCGGCATTGCGCTGATACAGGCGTTGATGCCGACGCTGATCAAGTCGCGATTCAGCGCTGACGTTTCACTGTTCATGGGCCTGTATGTGACTGCGATCATGGGCGGCGCTGCGCTGGCGGCATCACTCTCACCCTTGGTGCAAGTGCGCACCGGCAGTTGGCGCATCGGCCTGGCGATCTGGGCGGTGCTGGCGCTGTTGGCGCTGGTGTTCTGGTATGCCCAGCGTTCGGCTCTGCCACCCTTGCCTCAAGCAGCTTCGAGCACTCGGGAATCATTTTTCAGCAATCGCCGCGCCTGGTTGCTGGCGATCTTTTTTGGCCTGGGCACGGCGTCCTATACCTGTGTATTGGCGTGGCTGGCGCCCTACTACGTCGAACAGGGCTGGAGCGAGCAGAATGCCGGCTTGCTGCTGGGCTTGCTGACCGCCATGGAGGTGATCTCCGGCCTGGTCACCCCGGCCATCGCCAACCGACGCCAGGATAAACGCGGCGTGATCGCGGTGCTGCTGACGCTGATCATCCTCGGGTTCTGCGGCCTGATCCTCAGCCCACAACACTGGAGCCTGCTATGGCCTTGCCTGCTGGGCCTGGGTATCGGCGGGCTGTTTCCCATGAGCCTGATTGTGTCCCTCGACCACCTCGACAACCCACGGCGCGCCGGCAGCCTTACCGCGTTTGTACAGGGCATCGGTTACCTGATTGCCGGCATGTCGCCCTTGATTGCCGGAGTGATCCGCGATCAATTGGGCAGCTTTGAAGGGGCCTGGTGGTCGCTGACCGCGGTGACTGTGGTGATGCTGCTGATGGTCCTGCGCTTCAACCCCCGGCATTACGTACGACATATCCGCTGACGTCGTATTACAAACAGTATTTGTCCCACACGAAACATTGACGAGTCCTACAGAGCTTTCTATTGGTACGAGCGTTCCGTTAACATTTTGCTCAGTCTTGTACTGAGTTCGGTACAAAGGGTTTACGGACGAAACCGATGCTAAACAGTAACTCGCTCAGAAAGCTCGATATGCAGGATTTGATGGTGTTTATCGCCGTCTACGACCAGAGCAGCGTTACTGATGTGTCCGAAACGCTGTTCGTCAGCCAGTCCACGGTGAGCTACAGCCTGAAGAAGTTGCGCACCAGCTTTGAGGATGAGCTGTTTATCAACACACGGGCCGGTATGCGTCCGACGTACAAGGCCACCACCATGTACGGGCATGTGCAGAAAATCCTGGAAAGCATCAACCTGTGTCACGCCGGTGGCCAGGCCTTTGACCCGACCCAACAGGCGGTGACCTTCAATGTGTGCGCCCCGGAATACTTCGAGCAACTGATCCTGCCACGGCTGTTGAAGCACTTCGACCATGCCGACCTGCCGGTGATCGTCAATGTGCAGAAGCTGGAAACCGACATTCCTGTCGATGACCTGCGTGAAGGCCGCCTCGACCTGGTGATCTGCTTCGGCCCGCACTTTCATCGCACCCATAAAGACTTCAAGACCCAGATGCTGCTGGAGGATGACCTGGTTTGCGTGTTCGACCAGCGCTCGGCGCCCAGGGAGCCGGCGTTCAGCCTGCAATCTTTCGTCGAGCGGCGTCACATATTCCCCACGCCATGGTCCTCCGACACCAACATGATCGACGGCTGGCTCGCACGTCAGGCGCGCAAGCGCCAGGTGATCGCGCGGGCCAATAGCTACAGCGCAGCGTTGAAGATGATTACCGGCACCGACTTCATCGTCACCCTGCCGCGTCGCGTGCAAAAGTTGCTGGCGCCGGCACCGGGGTTCGGTGTGTGCGAAGCACCCAACGGTTTGCCGGGGTTCACCCTGGATATGCATTGGAAGGAAACCAATGGGCAAGACAGCGCCAATAGCTGGTTTCGTGAGCAAGTGGTGAAGGTGTGTGAGGAACAGCTGCAAGCGGCAAGTTGAAGGCGCCAAGCCGTCTCTACAGTTGCTTAGCTTGGAGCCGGGAGCTTGTCACTCATGAACGCCTCCAGCCGCGAACGCATCCAGCGCTCCGCCGGGTCGGTGTCGACGTGGCTGAGCCAGACCATCGACAAATCCAGGGTCGGGGTTTGGAAGGGAAACGGCTCGCAGTACAGATTGCCGCTGGCGGCCATGGCTTGGGCGGTGTAATCCGGCAGGCTGGCGATCATGTCGGTGCCGGCGAGCAACGCCGGCAGCGAACTGTATTGCGGCACCGACAGCACCACATGGCGCTTGCGGCCCACCTCCGCCAGCCACTCATCGGCAAACCCGGCCACGTTGGCAGTGTGGGACACCAGCACATGGGGCCGTGCGCAATATTCATCGAGGGTCAGCGGCGTGTCCGAGGCATCGGCGCGCAGCAGGCAGGGGCGGATATGCCGCAACAGCTTGCGCTTGGCATTTGCCGGCAGGCCGCGGGTCTGGGTGATGCCGACGGTGATATCGCCCGACGCCAGCAAGTCGGGAATGCGCCAGTAATCCACGTGCTGCACCACGAACACCACCTGCGGCGCCTCCTGGCGCAAGGCACGCAGCAACGGCGGTAGCAGGCCGAACTCGACGTCATCGGACAGGCCGATGCGAAAGGTCATGGTACTGATGGACGGATCAAAGTCATGGGTCAGGCTCAGGGCCGATGACAAGGAATCCAGGGCCGGCGACAGGTGCTGGATGATTTCCTCGGCACGGGCCGTGGGCTCCATGCGATGGCCGACACGAATGAACAACGGGTCGTTGAACAAGGTGCGCAGGCGGTTGAGGGCCGAACTGATGGTGGGCTGGCCGAGAAACAGCTTCTCCGCCACCCGCGTCACATTGCGCTCAAGCATCAGCGCTTCGAAGACCACCATCAGGTTGATGTCGGCCTTGCGTAATTCATTGCGATTCATCGGCGCCCACCCCTCTCCCCAAGACAAGCCGCAGTTTAGAAAGGCCACAGGGCTGCGTCTATGTGCGCACTGTTCATCCGGCGGCTTTGGGACTATAAATCAGCGCTTGAAGGTCGCAGAGACTCCATTGTGCTGATCATTTTCGCCCTGAGCCTACTGTTCAGCGGTTTTTTGCTATGGGCCATCAAATTCATCGTTCACCCCACCGCCAGGACTTTGCTGCGCGTTTTCGTCGGTTTATGCCTGGCGGCGGTGGTGGCTTACCTGGTGCTGGCTTCCGGGTTTCCGACCTCGTTGCCGGTGTGAGGGGCCTCCTGGCCCTGGCGCAGGCGTAATGCCGACAACGCGGCCACCACCAACACCACGACAATCACTTTCAAGCGGTTCATGGCATTACCGGTGCTCATCTCAATGGCGCCCATCACCGAACGCCCGACGAACCCACCAAAAACCCGCAAGCGTTGACGAACCCCTGTCCAGCAAAATTCGGTCGTCGTTCTCTTCCAGGCAAGGCCGTTTCCACAAATCAACTGAATCGATTTACTGTTAGATCTGACAGTAGATTTTCACTGACATTAGTATTAATCATTAATCACGAAAAAGGCTGTTAACTATTACTAATACTGATGAGAACTCCATCATGACGACTATCGAAAAACGTGCAACTACAGGTCGCTTAGAAGCCGATATCGAAGGTGACACTGAACGGTGGGTGGCTGACTCAGTTATCTATCAGGCCGACACGAACTCTTTTGTAGTAGGTGGTCCAGAAGAAGGAGTCATGTTCAAAGGTTTGTATTTTACATTCCCCACAGATATCTCTGTTGGTGAGCATGCAATCAATAGAGGTACCAGAGTCGGCGCGTGGTTCAATCCCGGCAGGGCAAACAGCTGGATTGCCGATGAAGAAGGAGGAACGGTGAATGTGTTATCAGTTTCCTCGAACGACGCTTCTATCAAAATATCTTTCAATTTTGTTGCAGTTAACCCGGCAAACAACCAAGAACGTAAGAAAATAGATGGCGAGGGCGAGTTCGAGGGACACTCCCTGAAAAGCGACGTAAAATATAAAAAATAATAATTATTTGCCACCCACATAAATAAAGCGCTTATCTTCAACTTCGAGGAAAACGAAATATAAATATACCCCTTGCATCGGTCATATATGAGAGCGAAGGTACTTTGACGCCCCCCCCCCACACATACAACGTCGCTCTCAATTTTTTTGACTGGATGGGTACTCAGGGTTTCAGCGGACGCTCCTGGTCCCGCTCGGAAAGCTCAGTCCCATCATCGGGATGCTTCCAGGTCTGCGGTTTTTCCTCCTCCTGTCGCCGGGGTTGTTCGCGCTCCGACTCATTCTGCCGTTTCTGTTCGTCAGCCATTACCACCTCCCATCCGTAAGAATTGGACACAGGCTCAAGTATAGAACAAGGCAGGTCTTTTGACGGAGGCACTGATTGATAGCCAGCGCGCATCAATCTATTCAAATTTGTCACTTATCATTTCTAAATGTGTCAGCCACTATCCCCAGTCTTAAGCGAAACAAGCACTTTAAAAAGAACGCTGGAGACACAAAATCATGACTAGCCCTTCCCGGCCCGCCCCTGCCAGCTCGAAAGTAGGCGCTGTATTGCGCGTTACTTCGGGCAACTTCCTCGAACAGTTCGACTTCTTTCTGTTCGGGTTCTACGCGACCTATATCGCTGCCGCGTTCTTCCCCGCCGCTAATGAGTTTGCGTCATTAATGATGACCTTCGCCGTGTTCGGCGCGGGCTTCCTGATGCGACCACTGGGCGCAATCATTCTGGGTGCCTATATCGATGACGTGGGCCGTCGCAAAGGCTTGATCGTGACGTTGTCGATCATGGCCAGCGGTACGCTATTGATCGTGCTGGTGCCCAGTTATCACACCATTGGCCTGTGGGCGCCGCTGCTGGTGCTGCTGGGCCGCCTGCTGCAAGGCTTCTCGGCCGGTGCGGAATTGGGCGGTGTCTCGGTTTACCTGTCTGAAATGGCTACGCCGGGCCGCAAAGGTTTCTACACCAGTTGGCAGTCGGGCAGCCAGCAGATCTCCATTGTGGTGGCCGCCGCGCTGGGTTATGGCTTGAACGTGTGGATGGAACCGTCGGTGGTCGCCGATTGGGGCTGGCGCATTCCGTTTGCCGTTGGTTGCGTGATCATTCCGTTTATCTTTGTGCTGCGTCGCAACCTGCAGGAAACCGAAGAGTTCGCCAACCGCAAGCATCGCCCGACCATGCGTGAAGTGATGGCGACCCTGGTGAAGAACTGGACCGTAGTCATCGGCGGCATGTTGATGGTGGCCATGACCACCACCGCGTTCTACCTGATCACCGTGTACGCACCGACCTTCGGCAAGACTGTGCTGCAACTGAGCACTTCCGATGCCCTGCTGGTGACCTTGCTGGTGGCGGTGTCGAACTTTTTCTGGCTGCCGATCGGCGGCATCCTCAGTGATCGCTTCGGCCGCAAACCGGTACTGATCGCCATGACCGTGCTGACTGTTCTCACTGCTTATCCAGCGCTGTCCTACGTGGTCAACGCGCCAAGCTTTGCGCACATGCTGGAAACCCTGTTGTGGTTCTCCTTCCTCTACGGCCTGTACAACGGCGCAATGATCCCGGCGCTGACCGAAATCATGCCGGTGGAAGTGCGCGTGGCGGGTTTCTCCCTGGCTTACAGCCTGGCGACTGCGGTCTTCGGTGGCTTCACGCCGGCGATTTCCACCTGGTTCATCCACATCACTGAAGACAAGGCATCTCCCGCCTATTGGATGATGTTCGCCGCACTGTGTGCACTGTGTTCAACCCTGGCGTTGTATCGCCACGCCAATACCCGTGGCCAAGTCATGCAGGAGGCGGTGCAATGAAGCCTTTATTCAAATCCCTCACTGCCGTTGTCCTCGGCGCCCTGGCGCTGACGGCCCAGGCCGAAGAGCTCAAGGTGATGACCTCCGGTGGCTTCACCGCCGCCTATAAACTGCTTGGCCCGCAATACGCCAAGCAAAGCGGGGACACCCTCGACACCATTCTCGGCCCGTCCATGGGCAAGGCGCCGGAAGCGATTCCCAACCGCCTGGCCCGCGGCGAGCACGCCGACGTAGTGATCATGGTCGGCTACGCCCTGGATGAGCTGATCAAGCAAGGCAAGGTCGACCCCGCGTCCCGCGTGGAATTGGCCGATTCGCGCATTGGCCTGGTGGTGAAGGAAGGCGCGCAAAAACCTGCGATCAATACCGACGCCGAACTCAAGGCCGTGCTGAGCAAAGCCAAATCCGTGGCGTACTCGGACAGCGCCAGCGGTGTGTACGTCGAGAAAGAGTTGTTCAAGAAACTCGGTATGCCGGCCAAAGGCACCATGATCGAACGCGTGCCGGTGGGCGAGCAGGTGGCCAAGGGTGACTACGAAGTGGGCTTGCAACAGGTGGCTGAATTGCTGCCGGTCAAGGGCGTGACGTTTGTCGGCAAAATCCCGGAAGACGTGCAATCGGTGACACGCTTTGCGGCGGGCATTCCGGTCAACGCCGAACACCCGGATGAGGCCAAGGCGCTGCTGCAGTTCATGGCCTCGCCGCAAGCTCAACCGGTGGTGCAATCCACCGGCCTGGACTCGGTGTCACGCTGACCGAAACGGCATCTCCCGCACCAATCGCTCCAACTCCAGCGCCGCGGGCGGCAGTGTCCGCCCGCGGCGCTTGATCAAGCCCACATTGCGCATCACCTGCGGCTCTACCAGCGGCACACTCACCAGAATCGGGTGCTCGCACGCCGGCATCGCAATCGACGGCACCATCGCCACGCCCAGCCCCGCCTCCACCAGCCCGATCATGGTGGTCACGTGGTGGGTCTCGCAGATACTCGGCTTTTTCACCCGCACGCCACGCAGCGCCTGGTCGAGCAGGAAGCGGTTGCCCGAGGTTTTGTCCACGCTTATGTAGTCGTGTTCATAGGCTTCGGTCCAGGTCACGCTCTCACGCATGGCCAACGGATGGTCACGCCGACAGGCAAGCACATAACGCTCCTGCAGCAACAGCTCGAACTCGACCTCGTCGGCCAGGCTACCGCTGAAGCTCACGCCGAAATCCGCTTCACCGCTTGCCACCGCATTGCTCACTTCACCAGCACTGGCATCGAGCACCCGCAGGCGAATCTTCGGATACAGCTTGTGGAATTCGGAGATCACGTGGGGCATGAAGTAATACGCGGTAGACGGCACACAGGCGATGGTGACGTTGCCCATGCGGGTGGACGCGACGTTGCTGATGCCCATCAAGGCGATGTCAAGATCGTCGAGCATTCGCTCCACCTGGGGCAAGAAGGCACGACCGACCATGGTCAGACTGACCCGCCGTGTGGTGCGTTCGAACAGCTTTACATCCAGGGCGGATTCAAGCTTCTCGATGCGTCGGCTGAGGGCCGGCTGCGAGATACGGATGGCCTCGGCGGCGCCACGGAAACTGCCCTTGTCTACCACGGCGCGGAAGGCTTGGAGGTCGTTGAGGTCGAAATTGATGATCACGGGAGGCGGGCCAAAGTGGTCGGGGTGACGAGCATTATCGTATGGGAGTCGATGGGATGCCATGCGAGCCGGGGCGGCTTTATCGAGATAATCCTGTTACAGATATCAAGTCATACATTTCAGCAGCTTATCGGCTACCTGCGGCCACGCGATCGTCAAAACGGGTCAATACTTGCGGCCTGGACCACACAACTGGAGACGCAGCAACTTATGCAAACCTACCCCTTCTGGATGGACGACGAGACGCCGGATATCGGCATTGATCAGTTGCTTGTTGCATCGCGCCAATGGTCAAGTAGGATTGAATCCTACTCACTTCTGGCGGACATCCCAATGCGCTCAACCCAGCAAATGAGCATCACCTTGCCCCTTGAAATGGCGGCCCTGGTCAAAGCCAAGGTGGCTGCCGGCGAATATGCCAGCGAAAGCGAAGTGATTCGCGACGGATTGCGGGTGCTGCTGGCACGTGACCGTGCCATGGAAGACTGGCTGAGGGACGAAGTCATCCCGGCAGCGACCGCTCTTGAGGCACAACCTGCGCGCGGGTTATCTGCAGAACAGGTTCGCGAGCATATGGCAGCCAGGCGTCAGCGCAAAGGCACCGGGAACGCGTGAGCTACTCGGTGGTTTTTTCGCCTGAAGTCCTGACGCAACTCGATGCCCTTGAGGATTACATCTGCGATGCCGGCTCCCCCTTGGTAGCGACGCGCTTTATCGACAATCTCGTCAGCTACTGTGAAAGCCTCGCCCTGTTCCCCTTGCGTGGCGCGCGCCGTGACGACCTGCTTACAGGCTTACGCATCACGCACTATCGTCGCAGCACCATCATCGCGTTCAGGGTGAGGCCTGATTGCGAAACGGTGTCGATAGTGGGGGTATTTTATGGCGGGCAAAACTACACGGCGCTGTTCCAGGGTGAGGGGAACGACTGCTCATTGATAGATGAAAAGCCTGCTGAAAACTGATCGGCAGGCCTTTAGCGCTTAATCGACTGATAGTTTCTCCCAAGCCGCTGGCGCACTGAAAAACGCCTGCGCATTACTGTCCAGCGTCTCCAGGTGATACCCCCCCTCCTGCACGATCAGGCACGGTAACCCCAGCCCTCGAATGCACTCTCCCAGCCGCGCAAAGCCTTCCCGCGTCACCGCGACCTTGCTTTGCGGGTCCAACTCGTAAATATCAAAGCCCAGTGACAACACCAGCACATCCGCCGAGAAGTCCTTCACCGCTGCCAGGGCCAGCTCCAGCTTTTCGAAAAACAGCGCTTCGCTGGCACCGTGGGGCATGGGCAGGTTGAGGTTGAACCCTAAGCCTGGGCCATCGCCTTTTTCTTCGGCAAAGCCCGCCACCCCGGGATAGAAGTTGGTCGGATCGCCATGGATCGACGTGTAGAGCACGTCATCGCGCTGGTAGAAAATCTCCTGGATGCCTTGGCCGTGATGCATGTCGGTATCGAGCACCGCGACGCGCTGGAAGCCTTGGCGTAACGCTTGCGCAGCCACCGCCGCATTATTGATGTAACAGAAGCCGCCCGCCGCATCGAAGCGAGCGTGATGACCCGGCGGGCGGCACAAGGCGTAGGCGGCAGGTGCGCCATCGAGAATCGCCTTGGCAGCGGCGACGGCGCTTTGGGCTGACCAATACGCCGAGCGCCAGGTCAGTTCACCGATCGGGCAGCTGCCATCGGCCAGGTAACGGGCCGCCTGGGCCAGAATACCGCGCAGGGCGTTGGGCTCGCGCACGAAGATGTTGGACATGACTTCGTCGCCCCAGTCTTCGGGGATTTCCTTCCAACGCTGGTGAGCTTCTTGGAGAAAATCCAGATATGCAGCGCCGTGCACGGCGAGCAGCGGTTCCATACCGTAGTCGCTCGGTTGCTGGATATCAAAGCCCAGGGTTTGCGCAGCCAGCAGCAGGTTGCGCGCACGCTCGGGGACCTCCTGTGGCGTGCGCATCTGGCCACGAGAGTAGTAGCTGCGTGGGTGATGCAGCAGTTGTTCGGGATGGAAAAACGTATTCATAGGATGCTCCTGGATAAACACAGAACCTGCGGGAGCTGGCTTGCCTGCGATTGCGCACGGTCAGAGCACAATGTACCGCCTGCGTCACCGCTATCGCAGGCAAGCCAGCTCCCACATGGGCACGGCGTCAGCCTTTAGAAATGAACCTGGCCGGCGCGTTTCAACACGGCGTTGAGCAATACATCGGTGCCCTGGCGCACGTCTTCAGGCAAGACGTCTTCGGCTTCGTTGTGGCTCAGGCCACCGACACAGGGGATGAAGATCATCGCAGTCGGGCAATAGCGCGCCAGGTGGATGGCATCGTGGCCAGCGCCGCTGATGATGGTCTGCTGGCTGTAGCCCAGAGCATCCACCGACGCTTGCACACAGGCCACGCACTCAGCATCGAACGGCGTGGCCGGGCTGATCCAGTGCGGTGTGATAGTCACGCTGAGGCCACGGTTGTCGGCAATCGCTTGCAGGCGTGCGCGCACTTGCTGCTCCATGGCGTCGATATCGGCGTCGCGGTGATGGCGCAGATCCACAGTGAAGTCGAGCACACCGGGAATGGTGTTGCGCGACGACTTGGCAATGCTCAATTCACCCACAGTGGTCAGGCCATACGGGGCAAAATCGGCAGCGAGGTTTTCCAGGGCCTGGATCATTTTTGCGGCGCCGTACAACGCATCTTTGCGCAGTGCCATCGGCGTGGTGCCCGCATGGGCAGCCATGCCTTCGACACGCACATCGAGCCAGCGAATCGCCTGGCCGCCGGTCACCACGCCGATACTGTTGGCGTTGTCTTCCAGGATCGGGCCTTGCTCGATATGCGCTTCGAAATACGCATCCACTGCCCCACCCAATGCACGCTCGCCGTTATAACCGGTGGTGCGCAACGCCTCGGCCACGCTGACGCCATCACCGTCGGTGGTCGCCAGCGCCTTGTCCAGCGCGAGGGCACCAGTGAACACCGCCGAGCCCAGCATCGCCGGGGTGAAACGCGCGCCTTCTTCGTTGGTCCACACCGCAATTTCCAGGGGCTTGCGCGTCTGGATGCCGTGGTCGTCGAGGCTGCGGATCACCTCGAGTCCGGCCAATACGCCGTACACGCCATCGAAGCGCCCGCCTTCGGGCTGGGTATCGAGATGGCTGCCGATCATCACCGCAGCGGCGTCATTGTCGGTACCCGCACGACGGGCGAACAGATTGCCAATGGCATCCACGCTCAACGTCAGGCCAGCCGCTGTACACCAGTGACTGAACAGCTCACGACCGGCCTGGTCTTCGGCGCTCAACGCCAGGCGGCAGCTGCCACCGCGTGCGGTTGCGCCGATCTCGGCCATGTCCATCAGGCTACGCCACAGGCGCTCGCCGTTAATCTTCAACATTGCGGACTCCCTCAACTGTGTGCCATTTCCAGGCGGTGAGCCGTGGCGTGGCGGCGGGACAAGGCCAGCACGCACACCAACGAGACCGCCGCGATCACGCTGTAAAACACTGCCATCGGCCACCATTGGCCCAGGTATTGATGGGCCAGCCAGGTGCCGATCAACGGTGTCAGGCCACCGGCCAATGCGCCGCATACCTGGTAAGCCAGAGATATCGCGGTGTAGCGCACACGGGTTTCAAACAGGCCGCTGACAAAGCCTGCGATGACGGCGTAGAACGACGCCATGCACACCACCGCGAGGGCTATGCCGAGGATGATCAACGGCGCCTGGCCGCTGCTGACCAGAACGAACATCGGATACGGCGAGGCCATTGCCAGTACGCACATGGCGCACAGGAACCGTGTAGCGCCGACCTTCTCTGCCACCCACGCGGCCAGTGGCTGAACGCAGAACTGAATAATGGCGACGACGAACAGGCATTCCAGAATCAGCGAGCGCGGCAGGTTCAGTTGTTGAGTGCTGTAGGCAATCATGAAGGTGTTGGTGAAATACACGCCGGCAATCCCCAATGTGTTGGCGCCAATGCACAACAACAGTGGGCGCCAGGCGGTTTTCAGCACTTCCAGCACGGGGGCTTGGTCCTTCTTGATCGCCCGCGCTTTTTCCGCCAGGGCCTTGTCTTCGAGGAACTGCGGCGACTCATTTACACCCAGACGAATCGCCAGGCCGACCACCAACAGCAAGGCACTGGCCAGGAACGGCAGGCGCCAGCCCCAACTGAGCAGGTCTTCTTCCGGCAAGCGGGTCACCGCACTGAACGCCAGCAGGGAAAGAATCAAACCGGCCGGGCTGCCCAATTGCGCGAAGGATGCAAAGAAGTTACGGCGCCCCTTTGGCGCATGTTCTCCGGCCATCAACACCGCCCCGCCCCACTCACCGCCGACCGCAATGCCCTGCACCACTCGCAGCAGTATCAGCAGCACCGGTGCCGCGGCGCCGATCTGTGCATAGGTCGGCAACAGGCCGATGCACACCGTGACCACGCCCATCATGACGAGGGTAATCACCAGGGATTTCTTGCGGCCGATGCGGTCGCCGATATGGCCAAACACAATGCCGCCCAACGGCCGCGCAAAGAAGCCCACGGCGAAGGTGCCGAACGCAGCCATGGTGCTGAACAATTTATCGTCGGAGGGGAAAAACAGCTGACCGAACACCAGCGCCGCAGCGGTGGCATAGATGTAAAAGTCGTACCACTCGATCATGGTGCCGATAAAAGCGGCGGCCGCGGCACGGCGAGGCTGCGGCGAAGCGGAAGGCTTCATGGGGCTGGCTCCTTTGGTTATTTTTTTGGCAGGAGAAGGTCGAACCGGTGCGCTCTGATGGCGCTTGTTGAGGCCGATTTTTCGGCCTGGGGCTATGATTAGTCAATTTTCTATTTATTATCTTGATTATAAATACTGCTTATTATCGAGCGACACCATGTCCGAATCCCGCCGCGATATTCACCCCCTGCTCAACGACCGCCTGGACTGGAACCTGCTGCGCACCTTCCGCGTGATCGGCCAGGAACTGAGCATCAGCCGCGCTGCTGCCCGCCTGCACCTGACGCAACCGGCCATCAGCCAGGCGCTCAAGCGCCTGGAGGAACAGCTGGATTGCCAGCTCATCGTACGTCGCGGCCCGCGCTTCGTGCTCACCGAGGCAGGTGAACAGATTTTCGCGATTGCCGGCGAGATGTACGGCCAGGTTTCGCAAATGAGCAACGCCCTGCAAAAGCCGGGTGATGAAGTGATCGGCAAAGTGCGCTTGCTGATGATCAGCCGGATTAATTCCGACACTTTCGATGACTTTCTCGCAGGCTTTCATCGCGAACATCCGCGGGTCGATCTGGAAGTCGAAGTGATGCGCAGCTCCGACATCGTCGCCGCCCTGCTGGAAAAAACCGCGACCCTGGGGTTGAGCCTCAATCGTCGGCCTCAGCCGCGCCTGGAACAGCACCTGTTTCTGCGTCAGCGCTACGCGTTCTTTTGCGGAAAACATCACCCATTGTTCGGGCGCACAAACCTGGCCGAGGGGGATTTGCAGTCGGAAAACTTCGTGAGTTTTACCAGCGACCAGATTGGCGGGATGCTCTCGCCGCTGACGATTTTTCGTGATCAGCAAGGGTTCAGCGGACGGATCGTGGCGTCATCTTCCAGCCTGGAAGAAGTGCGGCGTTTGGTCATTGCCGGGTTTGGCTTGGGGTGTTTGCCCATTCATGTGGTGGCGGACGATGTGAAGAACGGGCTGCTGTGGCGGTTGCCGCCGGATGAGGGGATTGCGGATGTGGATATTCATCTGTTGTGGAACCGGGAGCAGAAGATGAGCCGGGCGGAGGGGGTGTTTATTGAGAGTCTTTTGGGTCGGTTGGCCGACGTATAATTGACCACATCCTGCGTGTCAAAAAGCAGTTACAACTCACTGAATGCACGTCGAAGCACACACGGCTAGGATTGCAGCCAACTAAGCCAATGGCGTACATTAGCGATGATTTTCATAGAGACGTCAGTCTTCACCCGTCGCGTTAAAGAATTGATCGACGAGGATGCCTACATGGCTCTTCAGAACGAGCTGGTAGTCAACCCTTCTGCTGGCGATGTGATTGAGGGTACGGGTGGAGTTCGCAAGATACGAGTAGCAGCCAAAGGCCATGGCAAACGAGGCGGGGCGCGGGTGATCTATTACCATTTCGTCTCGGCATCACAGATTGTTTTACTGATGATCTATCCCAAAAATGAACAGCAGGACTTGACTGCCGTAGAGCGCAAGTCACTGAAGGCTGCGATTGAGCACTGGAGATAGCTATGAGCAGATTTTTTGATGAACTGATGGAAAGCGTTCAAGAGATGAACGAGATCCTGCGCGGAGAACGCGAACCTTCTCGTGAGTTCCATGTTGATTCAATGCGAGTCAAAGAGATCCGTAAGGCGACAGGGCTAACCCAGGCTAAATTCGCAGCGCTGATTGATGTGCAACTTGGCACGTTACGGAACTGGGAGCAGGGTCGTCGTGAGCCTACCGGACCAGCAAAGGCATTGTTGAAAGCTATCCATAATGACCCAGTCCATGTACTGAATGCGTTGGCTAGCTAAAATAAGACTCCAGCGCTGCGCCTTAAACATCGTCATACCCGGAAAAGCCCGGAGTTGACCCAGCGACGGGCTTTTTCGTTTGTGCGGCAGATTCAAGGCTCTTTAAATCTCACATCGATAGCACTGATGATTACTATCGAAACGAGCGCCTGAACGATTGCCGCCACTGATTCCTATAATCGCTTCAAATTCCCTCCTCGCCTGGCTTCAGGCGACATTCCTCCCGGAACCCAATCCCATGCCAAGCGCGAGCCAGGCCCCTAGCGGGCTTCCCGAACATAATCAACAAAGCGTCAAACAGCAGTGGCTGGCGATTCTTTCGGTCGCCGTGGGTGCCTTCGCCCTGGTGACCAGTGAATTTCTGCCGGTGGGCGTACTCAACGACGTCGCCAGCGACCTGGGCATCAGTGCCGGTCA
The DNA here is from genome assembly GCF_000263715.2 of Pseudomonas synxantha BG33R. Taxonomy (NCBI): domain Bacteria; kingdom Pseudomonadati; phylum Pseudomonadota; class Gammaproteobacteria; order Pseudomonadales; family Pseudomonadaceae; genus Pseudomonas; species Pseudomonas synxantha. The sequence continues at coordinate 1,740,817 of NZ_CM001514.1, read as the reverse complement.
CGCCGGGTTGATGGTCACATTGCCCGGCATCATGGCCGCCCTCGCCGCGCCGTTTCTGTCGGTCAGCATTGGTGCCATGGACCGTCGCTACCTGCTGATCGGCCTGACACTGGTGATGATCATCGCCAACTCGGTGGTGGCCTTAGCTAACGATTTCAGCCTGCTGCTGTTCGGCCGTGTATTGCTCGGCATCAGCATCGGCGGCTTCTGGGCCACGGCCATTGCCCTCAGCGGGCGGCTGGCGCCCAAAGGCGTTGGGGTTGCGAAAGCCACCTCGATCATCATGATGGGCGTAACGCTCGCCACCGTACTGGGCGTGCCCGTCGGCACCTGGCTCAGTGGACTGATGGGCTGGCGCATGACCTTCCTGGTTACTGCGTTGGTGGGCATTCCGGTGCTGCTCGCGCAGATCTTCCTGCTACCGCGACTGACGCCGGAAAAGGCCATTGAGATTCGTGACTTGCCCGCGTTGTTTATCAACCCACAGGCGCGAGTCGGCTTGATCGCTGTATTGCTGATCGGCCTGGCGCACTTTGCTGCGTATACCTATGTCGCCCCCTTCTTCAAACACAGCTCCGGCTTTGACGGCCCGACAATTGGTTCATTGCTGCTGCTCTACGGTGTGGCCGGGGTAATGGGCAATATCTTTGCCGGTTTCGCCGCCAACCGCAGCGTACGTCACACCCTGCTGCTGGTTGCGTTGATGATCGGTACCAGCACCGCACTGTTCCCCTACTTCGCCACCGGCCTGACAGGCGCCTCGATGCTGATCGCACTCTGGGGTTTCGCCTTCGGCGCCTTCCCGGCTTGCGCCAGCATCTGGATGTTTGTCGTGGCCCCCAAGGATGTCGAACGCGGCATGCCACTGTTTGTGGCGCTGTTTCAGGTGATCATTGCCCTGGGCTCGTTCTTTGGCGGGCGCATCGTCGACCAGATGGGCAGCTCGGTGTTGTTGAGCCTGGCCACGGTGTTGGTGGGGTTCGGGTTTGCGACCGTGCTGGTATTGGGGCGCAAGGTCAGCAATAGCCTGGTGGCGCAGCCTGCCTGACCGGGTTAGAGATGCGCAAAAAAGCCTGCTGAGCATTGAGTTCAGCAGGCTTTTTTCGTTTCAGGGAGCAGGTACTTATTTGGCCGTGGGGAAATCACGCTCGAGGACGGCATCCACCAGCATTTGCGCGTTTTCGATCAATTGAGCCAGGGCCATGATCACGGGCGACTGCGTGCTGTCAGGATCTTCGGCGCATTGATAGGCGGTTTGCAGGGCGGATGAAAGGATTTCGGTGGCGTTGGTGAGGGCTTCTTCGGTGCCGACATCTGCACCTACATGGAAGATTTTCCGAGGGGAAAATTCGGAGTCAGAATCGAGATTGCTCATTGTGTAGCTCCTGTATGCAATGGGAGCTGCCACATCCCGCTGTCAAACAGAATCAGGTGGCAGCTATGCGCGGGTTGACAGACCGGTATACAGGACCCGGCGCACCCGAAGATGCCCCACGCACAGCCGCCATAAAACGACGTCACAGCAGAAACGCTGTAATCGCATGGAGGTCGTACACCTGTAAATCAGTCTGTCAAAACCGGTCGCCATGAGGGCGACGGCGAAAGGTTAGCGTCCTGCCCCAGTCAACGCAACCCTGCTGGAAAACTGTCGAACCGGCACAACGTAAGCACCTGTTTCGGAAAAGCTTGGTAACCAGAATTCCGGCGAGGAAGCTTGTGTGCACAAGCCTGCAAGCTAGCCTCAAAAAGGTCGCCGCCGTGGCGACATACTGTCAAGGATGCTGATATGCCAACGAGATATCGCGATGCGGTCACAGGTGAATACGTAACCGAGCAAGAGGCGAAGAAAAGACAAAGGGAAACGGTAAAAGAATCGGACAAAAAGCGCCCGGCAAAAGAGGATGAAGCGTTGATAGCGACCGTACGTGAGCGCCAGGCGTCTGCTCAGCGAGTGAAGGTTTCTCTAGACGACCTGTAGCCTTGATTTTACCGCGGGCCATTTGAATCGGCTCACTGGCCCGCGTCCTTAGTCAAGACATGTGCACTGAATGCCAGGAAATCGCCCAAATGTTTGGTGATGATCGCAACGGCAATAGGCAACTGAAGCGTCTGATACTCATGCACCGCGATATTGCGGAAACCGACCATGTTTTTCAGGTTAGTCAGTAAGGAAGGATTCACCCATCCTCCCTGCGCCAGCAGCTCAAACACGTCACGAGCACTTTGGGGGACACCGAGGCGCTCACGACGAATCAGATGTTGCCCCATGTCTAGAGCCGCCTCGCAGGCACGCTGAATATTGAGAATGGCCGCATCTTGACGGGTGAAGTCAGTGGCAAAACTGGCTGGATCCTTTTCGTACTCCTCCCGAGCACGAGCAACGCAACGCTCAATACTGGCAGCCTTGTTGATGAGTACATCATCGGCCATATACCGTTCCATCCTTTTGAATGTCGACTAGCAGCTCTGCCCTGGCGCAATCCAATGCAGTTTTCTCGCTGAGTATGTAGCTCTCAAAGATACCCGCCTGACTGTCCTTGCTCCAGAGGCGGCGCCCTGTCGTTATGACTTGGTATTGCATGACCGTCGAGGCTGCGCGTAAGTCCAGCAAATCGACGGGGACCTTGACGATATCCGCTAATTCCCCGCATAGGCGCCACAGTTGCAGTGGGTCAATGCTTCCCTCAATCAGCACAGCCAAGTCAAGATCGCTGTCGGCATTTGCCTCGCCCGTCGCCTGGCTGCCAAAGACGTACACTGCCAAAAGACCTGGAAGGTTAGCCTGCAAATGCGTGAGCACTTTTTCAAAATTCATGATTGACCCGCATTGTCATCAGGTAATCACGACCGTAGCAGAATTCACCTGAGCATTTCTGCTACAAAAACAAAAACCCCCAACAACCTTTAAGTTATTGGGGGTTTCTGTTTATAAGTAATGGCGGAGAGATAGGGATTCGAACCCTAGGTACCGGTGAAGGTACAACGGATTTCGAATCCGTCCCATTCGGCCACTCTGGCATCTCTCCAACGGCGCGCATCATAACAGCATGATTGATGGATGCAAAGCGCCGAAGCGATTTTTTTCCGTGCTATCAGATGCTTGCGTCGATTACAGCGGTACGCCCAGACGATTGGCGACTTCTTCGTAGGCTTCGATCACATCACCGAGGCCCTGGCGGAAGCGGTCTTTGTCCATCTTCTTCTTGGTGTCCTTGTCCCACAGGCGGCAGCCGTCTGGGCTGAATTCGTCGCCCAGGACGATGGAGCCGTCGTGGAACACGCCGAATTCGAGCTTGAAGTCCACCAGCAACAGGCCTGCGTCGTCGAACAGCTTGGTCAGCACGTCGTTGACCTTGAGGGACAACTCTTTCATGCGCGCCAGTTGTTCAGCGGTGCCCCAGCCGAAGGCCACGACGTGGGATTCGTTGATGAACGGGTCGCCCTTGGCGTCGTCCTTCAGGAACAGCTCGAACGTGTAAGGGTTGAGCTTGAGGCCCTCTTCCACACCCAGGCGCTTGACCAGGCTGCCGGCGGCGTAGTTACGCACGACGCATTCCACCGGGATCATGTCGAGCTTCTTGACCAGGCACTCGTTGTCGCCCAGCAGTTTGTCGAATTGGGTCGGGATACCGGCCGCTTCGAGCTTCTGCATGATGAAGGCGTTGAACTTGTTGTTCACCATGCCCTTGCGATCAAGCTGTTCGATGCGCTTACCGTCGAACGCCGAGGTGTCGTTGCGAAACAGCAGGATCAGGCGGTTGGCGTCGTCGGTCTTGTACACCGACTTGGCTTTGCCGCGGTAGAGTTCTTCACGTTTTTCCATGATGGGCTCCGCTTTGAGTAAGGTGGGCTAGGCGATGTGTCGCCAGTCGAGCCCTGAATCTTGATCGGCCAGTTGCAGCCAGTCCGGGTCGCACCCGAGGGTGTCGACAAAACATTGCCGGGCAAGCGTCGGCAGGTTGTTCTTGCTGCTGAGGTGAGCCAGGACCAGGTGTTGCAGGTCTTGCCAGCCCAACTCATACACCAGGTACGCCGCCTGGTGATTGTTCAAATGTCCCAGCTCGCCGCCCACCCGCTGCTTGAGAAAGTAAGGGTAGTGGCCGCGCGCCAGCAGATCCCTGCAGTGGTTGGACTCGATCATCAAGGCATCGAGGTCCCGGTAACCGTCCAGCACCCTGGCGCAGTAGGAACCCAGGTCGGTCAGCACGCCGAAACGCCGCTGGCCGTCACTGAATACGTATTGCGTGGGCTCCTGGGCATCGTGGGCAACCGCGATGACATTGATGCTCAAGGCACCGATTTGCAGTTGCTCGCCACCGGCCAGAAAACCTGCCGGCTCGATGGGCTTGCGCATCCCGCGCAGCGTGCCGCGACTCAAGTACACCGGCAGATTGTAGCGCCGAGACAGTAAACCCACGCCATGCACGTGGTCGGCATGTTCGTGGGTGACCAGAATTGCGCTCAACTGCGTGGGGTGAACCCCGAGGCGCAGCAGGCGTCGCTCGGTTTCTCTTAACGAGAAACCACAATCGACCAGCACGTACGTGTCATCGTGGGCGACCAGCGTACCGTTCCCTTGGCTACCGCTGCCGAGAACGGCAAAACGCACCGAATCAGCCCAGGTTGTCTTGAATCACGCCCAACACTTTGCGCGCTGTCTCAGCTGGCGCGACGGTATTGATGTTCTTCTCGACGGTGACTTGCACGCTTTCGCCAACCTTGCTCAAACGAACCTGATAACGCTCGGCACGGGTTTCGATCTCTTCCTTGGTCGGCGCGCTGCCGAACAGTTTGCCGAAGAAACCTGGCTCGTCGTCTTTCTTCTCGGCCTTTTCAGCCACGTTGATGTAGTACAGGCCCAGGCTGCGGTTGATGTCTTCAACGCGCCAAGGGCCTTGCTCCAACGCACGGCCAACACTGGCCCAGGCACGGTCGAGGTCTTCACCCAGGTTGAGCACCACGTTACCGCTGCCGTCTTCGGTGAGGCTGACGCGGTTAGGGGTGTCGTAGTCACGGGCGGCGAGCAGGGAAACGGAACCGCCCTTCTCGGAGATACGGCTCATGCTGGCGAGCATCTCGTCGACCAGCGCGGCATCGACGCCGGTGTTGACCGAACGCGGGGTGAAATCGACGTTGGCCGTGCTGCCGGCAGGGCGCTCGGCGCTGACCACATAGACTTCACTGGTATTGCGCTGCACGCCTGGCTCGATGCGCACACGCACACGGGCCTCGCTGTCGGCGGCCACACCGCCGGCCAGCAGGCGCTGAGCCATGTTGGCGGACAACTCGCGGCCTTGCTGCCACGCCGTGGTGAACTCACCGGTTTGCGGGCGTTGCTGGTCGAGACGGAAACCGTTGTCCTGGAAGAACTGCACTGCCACCGGCCAGACTTCGGCAGGTGGGCGCTGAGCCACGATCCAGCGGTTGTCGCCACTTTTCTGCAGGCTGTAGTCGCTGGCATCGGCCACTGCCGTGATCGGCTGCGGGCGCGGTACTACGTACTCGCCCTTGACGGTGTCGTCGGCGACGTTGCGTGGGATCGGCAACAAGGGGTCAAGACGCTTGGCGACATTGACATCAGGCGGCAACTGCATCGGTTTGGTTGCTTGCGCTTCCAGGTAATCGCTGCCGCGGTCACGGAAGTAGCCTTCCGGGCCCCATACCCAACCGCAGCCACTGGTGCTGGAGATAATCAAGGCAAGTGCGGAAAGTCCGGCCAATCGCTTCATGCGTAGTGCTTCCTCAATTAAACCAGGACGCCGGACTGGCGCAGGGCCTGTCGCAGCGGTTCGTGACAGGCTTCGCTGAGCCGGGTGAGCGGCAGACGGATACCGTCCGGCATCAGGCCCATCTCAGTCAGCGCCCATTTCACGGGAATAGGATTGGATTCGATAAACAGTGTCTTGTTGAGCGGCATCAGCTTCTCGTGGATCGCACGGGCCGTCGCGGCATCGCCGGCGATGGCGGCCGCGCACATTTCGCTCATGGCACGCGGAGCCACGTTGGCGGTCACGGAAATGTTGCCCTTGCCACCCAGCAGGATCAGTTCGACAGCGGTGGCGTCGTCACCGGAATACACCAGGAAGTCACTGCTCACGCCGGCCAGGATGTCCTTGGCGCGCTGCAGGTCGCCAGTGGCTTCCTTGATACCGATGATGTTCGGCACGGTGGACAGGCGGATCACGGTCTCGGCCTTCATATCGCACGCGGTACGACCCGGTACGTTATAGAGGATCTGCGGGATCTGGACGGCTTCGGCGATGGCTTTGAAGTGCTGGTACAAGCCTTCCTGGGTCGGCTTGTTGTAGTACGGGGTCACCAGCAGGCACGCATCGGCGCCGGCTTTCTTGGCGTTGCGAGTCAGCTCGATCGCTTCGCGCGTGGAGTTGGCGCCCGTTCCGGCGATCACGGCGATGCGGCCCGCAACGCGCTTGACCACGAACTCGATCACCTGGATGTGTTCTTCCACATCGAGGGTGGCCGATTCACCTGTGGTGCCGACCGCCACGATGGCGTTGGTGCCCTCTTGCAGGTGGAAGTCCACCAGTTTGCCCAGGCTGTCCCAGTCGAGACGACCTTGTGCATCCATGGGTGTGACCAGTGCCACCATACTGCCCGCAATCATGCAACCGCTCCTGCCGGAAAAAGAGAGCCGTAATGGTACTGGCGCCAAGATGCTTGTACAAGCGAAGTACCGCGTGAGGATGCGTTCTGGAGCAACTAAACGTCGGGCAATGCCATCATTGGGCCAAAGCACCGCTTCAAGCCGGCCGATCACGCAATGAAAACGCCACCTCCTAGCCCTTGGCGACGCTTTTCGCTACCCTTGATCCTTTGATCGATACGGCCCACACAGTATTGACCGCTCATCGCTTTAGGAAGGCTGCATGTCCACCCCCACAGTTCGCGAACAATTCCTTGTTATCAGTGCCCTCGGCGCCAACCCCATGGAGCTGACCAACGTCCTGTGCCGCGCCAGCCATGAGAACCGCTGCGCCGTCGTAACCTCCCGCCTCACCCGCCACGGCGAGTGCAGCGCGCTGGTCTTGCAGATTTCCGGTTCCTGGGACGCCTTGGCGCGCCTCGAAACCGGCCTGCCGGGCCTGGCCAAGAAACACGATTTCACCGTCAACGTAGTGCGCAGCGCAGCCCTGGAAAACCGCCCGCAGGCCCTGCCTTATGTGGCGTATGTCAGCTCGGCCTACCGCTCGGACATCGTCAACGAGTTGTGCCAGTTCTTCATCGACCACAACGTCGAGCTGGAAAACCTGACCTGCGACACCTACCAGGCCCCGCAAACCGGCGGCACCATGCTCAACGCCACGTTCACCGTGACCCTGCCGGCCGGCGTACAGATCAGTTGGTTGCGCGACCAGTTCCTGGATTTCGCCGATGCCCTGAACCTCGACGCGCTGATCGAGCCATGGCGCCCACAGAACCCAATGTAAGGAAGCATCTATTCATGCCAGTCATGCCGGTAGCCATCGATAAACCTGTCGCCGACTTCGAAGCCCAGGCCACCAGCGGCCAGACTTTCAGCCTCGCAGCTCTCAAGGGCAAGCAAGTGGTGATCTACTTCTACCCCAAGGACAGCACCCCGGGCTGCACCACTGAAGGCCAGGGCTTTCGTGACCAATACGCAGCTTTCCAGGCCGCCAACACTGAAGTGTTTGGTGTGTCGCGTGACAGCGTGAAGTCCCACGAGAACTTCAAGGCCAAGCAGGAATTTCCTTTCGAGCTGATCAGCGACAAGGACGAAGCGGTCTGCCAGCTGTTTGATGTGATCAAGCTCAAGAAGCTGTACGGCAAGGAATACCTGGGCGTTGATCGCAGCACCTTTCTGATCGACAGCGAAGGCGTGCTGCGTCAGGAATGGCGTGGCGTGAAAGTGCCGGGGCATGTGGATGCCGTGTTGGCGGCAGCGCAGGCGCTGAACAAGGCCTGATTGTGCGTCGATAAGGCCGTCAGGCCTTGCGCAACCAATACCGGTACACACCCTCGGCTTCTTCTTCGTGCTCCAGAGTGTGGCCGGCGAGTTTGGCAAAGGTGCGGAAGTCACGCTGGGAGCCAGCGTCGGTGGCGGTCACCTTGAGCACCGCACCGCGGGCCATTTTATTGAGTTCCATCTTGGCCTTGAGCAGGGGCAACGGGCAGTTGAGGCCGCTGGCATCGAGTTCGGCGTCAAAGGCTACAGCGTCGGTCATGGTGTTACTCCAGGCAAACATTTGGGCTGCTTAGAATATCTGGTCCCAGGCGCAGTGTCCGGCTACAGTAAGCTCTTTGTCGAAAGGCTTTGTGCATGACTTTTTTGCGCCCTACCCTGCTGACGCTGGCCTGCCTGCTGGCCTCCCCGGCCTTCGCCGATGAGCTGCCGTCACTTGGTGACGCCAGTTCTGCCATTGTCTCGCCCCAACAGGAATATCAACTGGGCCGCGCCTGGCTGGCCTATTTGCGCGGTCAGGTGTCGCAGCTTAATGACCCGCAACTCAAGGACTACGTAGAAACCAGCGTGTACAAGCTGGTGGAGACCAGCCAGGTCAACGATCGGCGCCTGGAATTCATCCTGATCAACAGCCCGCAGCTCAACGCCTTTGCGGCACCCGGCGGGATCATTGGGGTGAACGGCGGCTTGTTCCTCAATGCCCAGACCGAAGGTGAATACGCGTCGGTACTGGCCCACGAACTGGCGCACTTGTCCCAGCGCCACTTTGCCAGGGGCGTGGAAGCCCAGTCACGCATGCAACTGCCAATGATGGCGGCGCTGCTTGGCGGCATTATTGCCGCCGCCGCGGGTGCCGGCGATGCGGGTATCGCCGCAATTGCCGGCTCACAAGCGGCTGCGATCCAGGAGCAGCGCCGGTTCTCCCGGCAGAACGAACAAGAGGCAGACCGCATCGGCATCCTCAACCTGGAGAAAGCCGGCTACGACCCGCGGTCGATGCCCACCATGTTCGAACGCCTGATGCGTCAGTACCGCTTCGATGCCAAGCCACCGGAGTTCCTGTTGACGCACCCAGTGACCGAATCGCGTATTGCCGACACCCGCAATCGCGCCGAACAGGCCAAACTCGGCGGCAAGGAAGACAGCCTGCGCTATCAACTGATTCGCGCACGCGTGCAATTGAAATACGAAGACACGCCTGGCCTGGCTGCCAAGCGCTTCCAGGCGCAGTTGGACGACAACCCCAAAAACGATGTAGCGCGTTATGGCCTCGCCATTGCGCAGATCAAGGGAGTCCAACTCAAGGAAGCACGGGAAAGCCTGGCACCGCTGCTCGCCAAGGCACCCAATGACATCACCTACAATCTGGCGCAGATCGAACTGGACATCACCAGCAACCGCATGGCGGATGCCCAGCAACGGACTGACCGTATGCTCACCCAGTACCCCAGCAACTATCCGCTGAACCAGGTGCGGGTAGACCTGCTGCTTAAGCAGAACCGCACCGCCGATGCCGAAAAGGCGCTGGATGGCTTGCTCAAGTCACGCCCCGACGATCCGGACGTGTGGTATCAGGTGGCCGAAACACGCGGCCTGTCCGGCAACATCATCGGCTTGCATCAGGCCCGCGCCGAATACTTCGCACTGGTAGGGGACTTCCAGCAGGCCATCCAGCAACTGGACTTTGCCAAGCGCCGCGCAGGCAGTAATTTCCCACTGTCCTCACGTATCGACGCACGTCAGCGTGAGCTGATCGAACAGGAACGCCTGGTGAAAGGGATGATGAGCTAAACCCGTCACCCACAAAAAAGCCCCGCTGCCGTTAACCGGCAGTGGGGCTTTTCGTTTCTATTGCAATACAGGCTTGACGATTACTCGGCCAACTTGAAGGTGATGAAGCTGGCACGACCTTGACGCAGTACGCGCATCGACACCGAACGGTTCTTCGGCAACGCCTTGGCGATGTCGGTGAACTCCTTGGTGGTGTTGATCGCCTGATTGTTCAGGTGAGTGATCACGTCGCCCGGCTGCAGGCCGATCAAGGCGGCTGGGCCGTCCTGGACTTCCTTGATCACCACACCGCTTTGCAGGTCAAACGTCTTCTTCTGCTCGGCGGTCAGTTCAACCACGGCGATGCCCAGGCGGTTACTGCTGCGCTCTGCACCCGGCTTGGCATTACCCAGGGCATCCAGCGTCGCGCCTTCTTCCGGGATCGCACCGACGGTCAGCTCCACGTTCTGGCGCTTGCCGTCACGAATCACTTCCAGTTTGGCTTTGCCGCCGGCCTTGAGCGCGCCGACCAGATGAGGCAGGTCCGCCGACATGACGATGGGTTGGCCGTTCATGCTCAGAATCACGTCGCCGACTTTCAGGCCGCCTTTGGCCGCTGGACCATTGTCCTGGATTTGCGCAACCAGAGCACCGGCCGGCTTGTCGAGGCCGAAGGATTCAGCCAGGTCTTTGTTGACTTCCTGGATCACTACGCCCAACCAGCCACGGCTGACTTTGCCACCGCTTTTGAGCTGATTGGAGACGTCCATGGCCACGTCGATCGGGATCGCGAAAGACACGCCCATGAAACCACCGGAACGGGTGTAGATCTGTGAGTTGATGCCTACCACTTCGCCAGCCAGGTTGAACAATGGCCCCCCAGAGTTGCCCGGGTTGATCGGCACGTCGGTCTGGATAAACGGTACGTAGTTTTCATTCGGCAGGCTGCGACCAATAGCACTGACGATACCCTGGGTGACGGTATGGTCAAAGCCGAACGGCGAACCGATCGCGACGACCCATTGGCCGGCCTTCAAGTCCTGGGATTTGCCCAGCTTGAGAACCGGCAGGTCCTTGCCATCGATTTTAAGCAAGGCTACGTCGGAACGCGGGTCGGTACCGATCAGCTTGGCCTTGAGTTCACTGCGATCAGCCAGGCGCACGAGGATTTCGTCGGCATCGGCAATCACGTGGTTGTTGGTCAGAATATAGCCGTCAGGCGAAATGATGAAGCCCGAACCCAGGGATTGGGCTTCGCGCTGACCACCGCCACCACGAGGGGTGCGCGGTTGCGGCATACCGCGCTCGAAGAACTCGCGCAGCATGGGCGGCAAGCCTTCCAGGTCGGGCATCTGCTGGTTCGAAACTTTGCGATCCGGCAGTTTCTGGGTGGTACTGATATTCACCACGGCCGGTGAGGCTTGCTCTACCAGTTGGGTGAAGTCAGGCAGCTCAACTGCTTGCGCAGGCAAGGCCTGACCCAGTACCAGCACTGTGGCGACTATGGATAGGTAAGACTTCAAACGTGGTATCGACATACAGCTCCCGTTACGACGAGCAGGGTTAAGCGACAGGGTCCAATAAACGCCGAATGCGGCAAACGACATTTTTGTTCCGCGAACAAAACAAGGCCAGAGCCAACAAACCCTGACCTATAAAAAACATAGGAAATTTTTGCAAGTGAAAATGCTGATCCAGAAATTTCATACGATCGGCCCTCAACCTAACTTGAGCACAGATTGAAAGGTCAGGATGAACATAGAATTAACAATCTCACGGCTTGGCAGCGGCATTTTCACCGCGTACCGACAGCGCGATACGCTCAGCAGTGCCGACGGGGATCTCCCCTACTACGGTGACCATCATCTCACCGTCAACCGTATTCAAACGCCGAGAAACCGCCACCGTCGGGCCGAGCTGAGCGCGGGTTTCATTCATGTCGGCGCCCTTGGCGGACTCAAGAAATACAGAAAAACGTGCGAGCCCATCATCATACATCAGGCTATCGACGGTCGATTTCGTTTGGCGGTCTTTGCGCGTGGTGCTGCTGACCTGCTGGAAACCAGGCGGCAGCCAATCCAGATGCCACGCCTGGGAGGCAGGCATGTCAGAGGCTTTATCGGTGGAAGCAGCAACAGGCTTGCATTCGCTGCCAGGCTGTAAGTCATGCTCGGCAGGAACGACCGAGGTATCCAGGCGCGCATACTGAAAGCGCTCCAGCAATTGCCCCTGATCATTGAGCAGCAGGGATTTGAGCGGCAGCGCCGTCTCACGATCCAGGTGCAATTCAAAACCGTAGCGGTAGTGATCTCGCGGGCTGATTGACACAATCACAGCATGACGACCGGCCACGCGGGATTTGCCAATGACGGCAAGTTCATAGAATTGAGTGAGTTTTTTTGAATCGAGAGCACGCGAAGGTGCATCAGAAGAGGTGACCAACCCAGCACTCAGATCGCCACTGACGCAGTGCGTCCGGCCATCCAACCGTACGGTTTCCTGAGGCGAGCCGTCCAGTTGCAGCAACCGCTCACGGACATGACCGTCCTGCACACGGTGCCAGATAGCATGGGTAGAAAAACTGCCATTACGTTCGTAGACAAACGTACCTTCAAAGCTTTGCTGCTGCTCTGCACGCCCAAGTCGAGTCAGCCAGTCTTGGGCTTCATCGGCATGGGCGGACTGTGCAATCCAACTACTGAGCAAAAGCGCAAGGAGCGGTATGGCGCGCATAGAGCTCCCTAGCGGATCAGCGGTTTTCCTGACTGGCTGCGCGAGCGTATGGCAGAGCGCTTTCGGTACCTTTGGCGGCCGATTCCTGTGCGTGCTGACGCAGGTAACCTGGCAGACGCTGATCTTGCCAGCCAGATTGCCCTTGAAGCACACCATTGGCCATCGGGCCTGTGGTATCAGAGCTTTCCTTGTAGCCTGCCAGTACAGCCGGGCCTTTGACTTGCGGACCCGCCATGACGGGCTGCTGAGTTTGCTGGGCCAGTTCGGCGCCGGCAATTTCGTCCTGGTTGTACAGGCGAACACCAGCCAGTACGGCGACGGTCACCGAGGCAGCCACTGCCAGTCGACCCAGGCTACGCCACGGGCCACGAGCAGCTTTGGCCGGAACGGCTTCATCAGCCAGCGCGGCAGAAACGGCCGCAGCAATATCCAGACGAGGGATTAAAAGATCCTTGTGCATCACCGCCCGAGCGACTTGGTAACGAGACCAGGTATCACGGGTTTCGGCATCATCAAATGCGTTGAGCACTCGACGAAGTTCCAGTTCATCCGCTTCGTTATCCATCACTGCGGACAGCGATTCCTGCAGGGCATCACGACTCATGGCGGTTCCTCTCTTGGCTGTCGCCGCTGTCTTTAGTTTTCCTGCAACAATGGTTGCAAGGCTTTGTCGATGGCTTCCCGGGCCCGGAAAATCCGTGACCTTACAGTCCCCACCGGACATTGCATGACGCTCGCAATGTCTTCGTAACTCAGACCATCGAATTCACGTAAAGTTAATGCCGTACGCAAATCTTCTGGCAGTTGCTGAATTGTTCGATGGACGGTGCCTTCGATCTCGTCGCGCAGCAATGCACGCTCCGGCGACTCGAGATCTTTGAGGCCGTGATCACCATCGTAAAACTCAGCATCTTCTGAACTGACATCACTGTCTGGTGGGCGGCGGCCGCGAGACACCAGATAGTTCTTCGCCGTGTTAATGGCGATGCGATATAGCCACGTATAAAACGCACTATCACCGCGGAAATTTCCAAGTGCACGGTACGCCTTGATAAAGGCTTCCTGTGCAACGTCCTGCGCTTCATGGGTGTCGTGCACAAACCGCACGATCAACCCGAGAATTTTGTGCTGGTATTTCAGCACTAGCAGATCAAATGCTCGCTTGTCGCCGCGTTGTACGCGCTCGACCAGCTGCTGATCCTCTTCCTGGGTTAGCATGAACACTCCTCGTTGTACTCGAAGGAGGCTTGCATAACTAAACGATCAGGCTTGCAAACATAGACTCGGGCTTTTCGCAAAAGTTCTCCCCCTTCAAGCAAGTTTCCGGCATGCACTGATTTGGCACACACGAAAAACGCAGCCCGGGCGGGGCCGGCTGCGCGAATAATCTTGTCGCCGGTTTCGTGACGCGTCCAATGCTCCCGACGGGCCAATAAACTCAACGTTTTCCCAGCTTTCGGGCAACCTGCTATTGAGTCGGGGCCTATGCAAAAAGTTCCCGTCCCGCCAACCGGCCGTTTCCCAAAGCTGCGCGGCATAATCTCACAATGCCACGAATGCGTGGCTATTGTGCCGCTCCACCCCTCTATATACTAGTGGCCCGTGTGACCCTTTGATTCGCCGATCCAGGCGTCCTGTTTGCGCCGCTCCTTCGGATCGCTTTTTGCGGAATCCTTTCAATGAGCCAACAGTTTCAACACGATGTGCTGGTGATCGGCAGCGGTGCAGCCGGCTTGAGCCTTGCCCTGACCCTGCCCGGCCACCTGCGCATTGCGGTTTTGAGCAAAGGCGACCTGGCCAACGGCTCGACATTCTGGGCCCAGGGCGGCGTCGCGGCGGTACTGGACGACACCGATACGGTGCAATCGCATGTCGAAGACACCCTTAACGCCGGCGGCGGCCTGTGCAATGAGGAGGCCGTGCGCTTCACCGTCGAGCATAGCCGGGAAGCCATCCAATGGCTGATCGACCAAGGTGTGCCCTTCACCCGTGATGAACATGCCGGCAGCGACGACGGCGGCTTTGAGTTCCACCTGACCCGCGAAGGCGGCCACAGCCATCGCCGCATTATTCACGCCGCCGACGCCACGGGTGCCGCGATTTTCAAGACCCTGCTCGACCAGGCTCGCCAACGGCCCAACATCCAATTGCTGGAACAACGCGTCGCCGTCGACCTGATCACCGAAAAACGCCTGGGCCTTGCGGGCGAGCGCTGCCTCGGCGCCTACGTACTCAATCGCACCAGTGGCGAAGTCGATACCTACGGGGCGCGCTTCACTATTCTTGCTTCGGGCGGGGCCGCGAAGGTCTATCTCTATACCAGCAACCCCGACGGTGCTTGTGGCGACGGCATTGCCATGGCCTGGCGATCGGGCTGCCGGGTGGCCAACCTGGAGTTCAATCAGTTCCACCCCACCTGCCTGTACCACCCGCAAGCCAAGAGCTTCCTGATCACCGAAGCCCTGCGCGGCGAAGGTGCGCACTTGAAGCTGCCCAATGGCGAACGCTTCATGCAGCGCTTCGACCCACGCGCCGAGCTGGCACCGCGCGACATTGTCGCCCGCGCCATCGACCACGAGATGAAGCGCCTGGGTATCGATTGCGTCTACCTGGACATCAGCCACAAGCCCGAAGCGTTTATCAAGACCCACTTCCCGACCGTCTATGAACGCTGCCTGACCTTCAATATCGATATCACCAAAGGCCCGATCCCGGTGGTGCCGGCCGCGCACTACACCTGTGGCGGCGTGATGGTTGACCAGCACGGGCGCACCGACGTGCCCGGCCTCTACGCCATCGGTGAAACCAGCTTTACCGGTCTGCACGGCGCCAACCGCATGGCCAGCAATTCGCTGCTCGAGTGCTTCGTGTACGCGCGCTCGGCAGCAGCGGATATCCTTGAGCAACTGCCGCGCATCAAGGTTCCAGCCGCCCTGCCCCGCTGGGACGCCAGCCAGGTCACCGATTCGGACGAAGACGTGATCATCGCGCACAACTGGGACGAGTTGCGGCGTTTCATGTGGGACTACGTGGGCATTGTGCGCACCAACAAGCGCCTGCAACGGGCGCAGCACCGGGTACGTTTGCTGTTGGATGAGATCGACGAGTTCTACAGTAACTATAAGGTCAGCCGCGACCTGATCGAGTTGCGCAACCTTGCCCAAGTGGCCGAGCTGATGATTCGTTCAGCCATGGAACGCAAAGAAAGCCGCGGGCTGCATTACACCCTCGATTACCCACAGATGCTGCCCGAAGCGCGTGACACTATTCTGGTGCCAACCACCTACGGCGGCTGAACTTCAGGCGCACCCGCAGGCGTCGGTGCACATCGGCGCCCAGTGCGTCCTTGGGCACACAGATCGAGCGCACCCGCCGCTCGCCCGGCACTCGATAACGCAGCACCACGATCAGCGGCAACGCCAGGCTGTCGGGGCGCAGCTGCACCGCGTGCCAGCCGCGTGCGGCGCTGAATAATTGCCAGCCATCGTCGTCACGGCGCAGGCCACGAATCGACGAACGGTGAGTAAGCAGAACATGGCGCGGTAGCACCCACGCGCAGTGTGCCAGGCATAACAGGATGCCGAGGCTTGAATAAGGCAGGTTCAAAACCAGCAGGCTACCCATCGCGAACAGTTGGGCAAGCAGATACGCCGCCAGCAACAGCCGCGAAGCCTGCCAGCGACATTCAAAACGATTACTTGGGCTGGACACGATCCAGGATCATCCGAACCATGCGCTGCAGCTCTGGATCTTCAGATTCAGCGCGCTCCATGAACCAGCCGAACATGTCCTGATCTTCACAGGTCAGCAACCTGACGTAGAGCTCGCGGTCCACCTGATCGAGCGTTGCGTACACCTCTTTGGTGAAAGGCACCAGCAATACATCCAGCTCCAGCATGCCACGACGGCTGTGCCAGTAGAGGCGATTGATTTCTACATCTTCGACCATGGAGCCCTCCTCAAATAGAGCGCAAGTATACAGGCCCGGCGACACCGGAACAGTCGGCTTTGGTCGCCCGCGACGAAACTATGCATTTGCCGGACGCCCCTCTATGATGCACCCATGACTTTTTAACCTGCGATGACCCATGGCTGACTCTGCTTTCTTCTGCCCCCTGTCCCACGAAGGCGTTCTCGCCGTCCGCGGTTCTGATGCTGCCAAATTCCTGCAAGGCCAGCTGACCTGCAACCTCAATTACCTGAGTGATACCCAGGCCAGCCTGGGCGCGCGCTGCACGCAAAAAGGCCGGATGCAGTCCAGCTTCCGCATCCTGCTGCAAGGTGACGGCGTGCTCCTGGCCATGGCCACGGAGCTGCTCGAACCGCAGTTGGCAGACCTGAAGAAATACGCGGTGTTCTCCAAATCCAAACTTACCGACGAAAGCTCCGCCTGGGTACGCTTCGGGCTGGCGGACGCAGACACGCCCCTGGCCGCCCTTGGCCTGGCGCTACCCGCCGAAACCGACAGCGTGGTGCGCACCGACACCTTGATCGCTATTCGCGTGTCCCCTGGCCGTGCCGAACTCTGGGTGCCCACCGAACAAGCCGACACCGTGCGCAACCAACTGGCCGCACAATTGCCACAAGCTGAGTTGAATGCCTGGCTGCTTGGCCAGATTCGCGCGGGTATCGGCCAGGTAATGGCGCAGACCCGCGAACTGTTCATCCCGCAGATGCTCAACCTGCAAGCCGTGGGCGGCGTCAGTTTCAAGAAAGGCTGCTACACCGGCCAGGAAATCGTCGCGCGCATGCAATATCTGGGCAAACTCAAGCGGCGCCTGTATCGACTAAGCCTTGAAGCCACGCAATTACCCGAGCCCGGCACGCCGTTGTTTTCCCCAGGCCATAACAGCGCGGTTGGCGAGGTCGTGATCGCGGCAAAAGCTGACCAGTCGATTGAACTTCTCGCTGTGCTGCAAGCCGAAGCTGCCGAGAGTGGCGACGTGCGTACAGGCAGCCTGGAAGGCCCCGGCCTGCAGCTGCTTGATCTGCCTTACCAACTGGACCGTGATCGCGAGATACAGCGTTAATCGCCATACCTTTTTGCAGCACCCTAGAGAGCATGAATGAACAAGCTGGCGGAAAAAGTCCAACAGGCGTTGGTGACGGCCATCGACAACGATGACCTGGTTCTGCCGACATTGCCGGAGGTGGCCCTGAAAATTCGCCAGGCCGCCGAAGACCCTGAGATCAGCATCAGTCATTTGAGCAAGGTGATCAGTCGCGACACCGCCCTGTCGGCGCGCCTGATCAAGGTGGTCAACAGCCCGCTGTTACGGGCGAGCCAGGAAGTCACCGACCTTCACACGGCCATCACGCGGCTGGGCACCAACTACAGCAGCAACCTGGCCATCGGCCTGGTGATGGAGCAGATTTTTCACGCCCGCTCCGAAGTGGTCGCACAGAAAATGCGCGATGTGTGGTGCCGTAGCCTGGAAGTCGCCGGCGTCAGCTATGCCTTGTGTCGCCGGCATAGTCACCTCAAGGCCGACCAGGCGGCCCTCGGCGGGTTGGTGCATCAGATCGGCGTGCTGCCGATCCTCACCTACGCCGAAGACCACTACGAGCTGCTTTCCGACCCGGTCAGCCTCAACCACGTCATCGAAAGCATTCATCCGTTACTGGGCGACAAACTGCTGAGTCGCTGGGACTTCCCCGAAATGCTGGCGAAACTGCCGGGCCAGTACCTGAACCTGGAACGCAACTCTGCCACACTCGACTATGTGGATCTGGTGCAGATCGCCGTGCTCTACTGCCATCACAACACCGACCATCCGCTGGCGAAAGTCGACATTACCAGCGTGCCTGCGATGAAAAAGCTGCGAATTGATCTCTACAGCGAAAAGACGCGCACCGAACTGGATGAAGCCCGGTCGATGTTCTACTGATCAACCGCCGATAAAACTCACGCGCACTTTCAACCCGGCCAACTCGCCATCATGCAGGCTGATCTGCGCCAGGTGCGCACGGCAGATCTCCCCGACAATCGCCAGCCCCAAGCCAGACCCCATGCCCTGCTGGCTACGGCGATAAAAGCGCTCGAATACCCGGTCCCGCTCATCCAACGGGATGCCTGGGCCATCATCCTCAACCTCCAGCACCGCCGGCGCGGTCACGCGCAAAATCACATTGCCGCCAGGTGGCGTATGGGCCATAGCGTTGTCCACCAGATTGCTCAGCAGCTCATTCAACAGCGTCGGTTCACCGCGCAACCAGACCGGCTCGTCCGCCTCCAGTGCCAAGGCCACCCCGCGCGCGTGAGCCAGCGGCGCCATGGCCATGCCCAGTTCGCGCGCCAGCTGGCTGAGGTCGAGCAACTGCGCGCCCCCTTCAGCAATGGCTCGGGCACCGTTTTCGATACGGGCCAGCGACAACAATTGATTGGCCAGATGGGTCAGGCGGTCGGTGCCCTGGGCAGCGCTTTCCAGGGTGCTGTGCCAGGTGGCCGGCTCCTGGGCACGCAAGCCCAGTTCCAGGCGAGCCTTGAGCGCCGCCAAGGGCGTACGCAGTTCGTGGGCTGCATCGGCAATAAACTGGGCCTGGCGCTCGAACTGGCCGCGCAGACGTTCGGTGAAATGGTTGAGGGAGCGCACCAGCGGGCCGAACTCATCCTGAACTTCCACCAATGGCAGCGGCCGCAAATCATCGGGTTGGCGTTCTTCCACCGCTGTACGCAGGCGTTCGAGCGGACGCAGTGCAGCGCTCACCGCAAACCACACCAGCAGCAACGCGCCGATGGCCAGCATCCCCAGGCGCAGCAAGGTGTCGGCCATCAAGCTGCGGGCCATGGCAACGCGTGCTTCGTCGGTCTCCGCGACACGAATCTCGGCCATGCCATTCATGTTCGGCTCGGAGACGGCCTTGAGCAGGCTCACCACTCGCACGTGCTGGCCCTGGTACATGGCGTTGTAGAAGCGCGCCAGGGCCGGGTAATCGTCGGTGCGGGGAGTGCCGGGCGGCGGGCCTGGGAGGTTTTCGTAACCGGATATCAGCTTCTGGTGGATATCGTTGACCTGATAATAGATGCGCCCGGCACTGTCGTAGGCGAAGGTGTCGAGGGCCACATACGGCACATTTGCGCTGAGGGTGCCGTCCACCTGGGTCAAGCCTGCGGCAATGGTGCGCGCCGAAGCCAACAGCGTGCGGTCATAGGCCGTGTCGGCGGCTTCGCGCCCGTTCCAGTAGGCGCTCATGCCGCTGGCGAGCATCAACAGCACCAGCAACAGCGCCAGGTTCCACAGCAAGCGCCAGCGCAGACTGCTGGGCTTATGCATCGCGGGCTTCCAGCAAGTAGCCCAGGCCGCGGAACGTCACGATGGCGATGGGCTGGCCGTCGAGCTTCTTGCGCAGGCGATGCACGTAGATTTCGATGGCATCGGGGCTGGCCTCCTCGTCCAGGCCGAAAACCTGAGAGGCCAATTGCTCTTTGCTCATCACGCGGCCGGGTCGGGCGATCAAGGCTTCGAGCACGGCTTGCTCGCGGGAGGTCAACGTCATCAATTCACCGCCAACCGTGAAGCGTCGTGTGTCCAGGTCGTATACCAGCACCCCGCACGTCTGCTGGCGCTCCCCACCCAGTACGCTGCGGCGCAGCAGCGCCTTGACCCGCGCTTCCAGCTCTGTCAGTTCGAACGGCTTGGCGAGGTAGTCATCGGCGCCCAGGTTCAGGCCGTGCACGCGGTCTTTGACATCACTGCGTGCCGTCAGCATCAGCACCGGCAGGTTTTTCCCTCGGGCCCGCAAGCGCGCCAGCACCTCGAAACCATCCATGCGCGGCAGGCCCACATCGAGGATCGCCGCCGCGTATTCCTCGCTGCCCAAGGCCAGGTCCGCGGCCACACCATCGTGCAGCACGTCGACGGTCAGACCCATGCCCTTGAGCGCTTGCGCAACACTTTCGGCAAGTTGCAGATGGTCTTCAACCAGGAGGACACGCATGGATTTCTACCTCATGAGGAGTGGTCGGCGCGGCGTTTTATTGGCCCGCTGGCCGGCGAGTTTACAGGCGCAACTTGCCCTGTGAAGCCCGAAAACATTGAAAGACAATTGAAAGGTTAGTGAAAGCTTCGCCCTTTAGCATCCAGCTACGGTGGTTTCTGCCCGCCGAGCTGCCTCATCCGTAGCGCCCGAAAAACGCCTCGAAGCGTTTTCGCCAAAAATAAGAACAATAATGGAGTCCATCACGATGCTGTCGACACAGCCCCAGGCTTGCACGCCTGTTCGTTCTTGCCTTCTGAACCACACCGCTCTCGCCAGTGCTTGCGCCCTCGCCGGCTTTTCGCCGCTAAGTCAGGCTGCCTTCTTCGAAGACAGTAGCGCGACCCTGGAAACCCGCAACATGTACTTCAACCGCGACTTTCGCGACGGTACACGTGCGCAGCAATCCAAACGCGACGAATGGGCCCAGGGCTTTATGCTCAACCTGCAATCGGGCTACACCGACGGCACTGTCGGTTTTGGCGTGGATGCGCTGGGTATGCTCGGCCTCAAGCTCGACTCCAGCCCCGACCGCACCGGCACCGGGTTGCTGCCGACCCACGACGACGGCCGTGCCGCCAATGAGTACTCCAAGCTGGGCCTGACCGGCAAAGTGAAAATCTCCGCCACCGAGCTGAAGGTCGGCGCGCTGATACCCGAATTGCCGATCCTCAAGCCCAACGACGGTCGCATCCTGCCGCAGACCTTCAACGGTGGCTTGATCACCTCCAAGGAATTCAAGAACCTGGTATTCACCGGCGGCCGCCTGGACAAAGCCAAAGACCGCGACGACACCAACTACGAAGATATCGCGCTCAACAACAAGAACAGCCGCTTCCTCAGTGGCGCCACCGGCAAGCACTTCAACTTCGGCGGCGTGGACTACAAGTTCGCCGAAAAAATCACCGGCAGCTATCACTTCGCCCAACTCGATGACGTGTACCGCCAGCATTTCCTCGGCCTGGTCGCCGCGCGCCCGATGGGCCCCGGCACCTTTGCCGCCGACCTGCGCATGGCCATCAGTGACGACACCGGCAGCGCCCGCGGCGGCAATATCGACAACACATCCCTCAACGGCCTGTTCAGCTATGCCCTCAATGGCCATAAGCTCAGCGCCGGCTACCAGCACATGTCGGGCGACAGCGCCTTTCCGTATGTGGATGGCAGCGACCCGTACCTGGTCAACTTCGTACAGATCAACGACTTTGCCGGCGCCGAAGAACGCTCCTGGCAGGCACGCTACGACTACGATTTCGCCAAGCTTGGGATTCCAGGCCTGAGTTTCATGAGCCGTTATCTGTCGGGCGACAACATCAAGCTCAAGAACGGCCAAACGGGCAAAGAGTGGGAGCGCAACAGCGAGATCAAGTACGTGGTGCAAAGCGGCACGTTCAAGGATGTGGCCGTGCGCCTGCGTAACGCGACCTATCGCTCCAACTATTCAGCCCGTGATGCGGATGAAATGCGCTTGCTGGTCAGCTATAGCATTGCCCTTTGGTAAATGTGCGTTGGTACTAAAACCTTATAACAACAACGATGGAGATAACCATGAACCCTTCACTGCGTAAATTTGCCCTCGCCGCCGGCTGCATGTTGTTCGCCGGCCAGTTGCTGGCCGCCGACGAGCCCAAGCGCCCGGAATGTATCGCCCCGGCCTCACCTGGCGGCGGTTTTGACCTGACCTGCAAGCTGGCGCAAAGCGCGCTGGTCAACCAGAAGCTGCTGAGCAAGCCGATGCGTGTGACCTACATGCCCGGCGGCGTTGGCGCGGTGGCCTACAACGCAGTGGTTGCCCAGCGCCCTGCGGACGCAGGCACTTTGGTGGCCTGGTCCAGTGGTTCGCTGCTGAACCTGGCCCAGGGCAAGTTCGGTCGCTTTGATGAAAGCGCCGTGCGCTGGCTGGCGGCGGTAGGCACCAGCTACGGTGCCATCGCAGTGAAAAACGATTCGCCCTACAAGACCCTCGACGATCTCGTAAAAGCCTTGAAGAAAGATCCGGGCAGCGTAGTGATAGGTTCCGGCGGCACCGTCGGCAGCCAGGACTGGATGCAAACCGCGCTGATCGCCAAGGCTGCCGGGATCAACCCGCGTGAACTGCGTTATGTGGCCCTTGAAGGCGGCGGTGAAATCGCTACCGCGCTGCTCGGCGGTCATATCCAGGTGGGGAGTACCGACATCTCCGACTCCATGCCGCACATCCTCAGCGGTGACATGCGCCTGTTGGCGGTGTTCTCCGAGAAACGCCTGGACGAGCCGGAAATGAAAGACATCCCCACCGCCAAGGAGCAAGGCTACGACATCGTCTGGCCGGTGGTACGCGGTTTCTACCTGGGGCCAAAAGTCAGCGATGCCGACTACGCCTGGTGGAAAGACGCCTTCGACAAGCTGCTGGCCTCCGACGAGTTCGCCAAGCTGCGTGACCAGCGCGAGCTGTTCCCGTTCGCCATGACCGGCCCGGAGCTGGACACCTACGTGAAGAAACAGGTGGCTGACTACAAAGTGCTGGCCAAAGAGTTCGGCCTGATCCAGTAAACGCCCGTCATTTGTGTAATGCCCCTGTAGGAGCGAGCTTGCTCGCGAAGAACCCAAGGACATCCACGTGCGTCCAGACAGCACGCGTTATCGTTGAAGTTTTTTGCGAGCAAGCTCGCTTCTACAAGAGGGGCCTTGGAGTTTTCTATGCTCTTACAACGCATTTTCGCTGCAGCGCTGTTGCTGGCCTGCGCCGGCCTGGCCCTGATGGCCTGGCCGTATCAGGCGGCGTTTTCCTACGAGCCGGTCGGCCCACGTGCCTACCCGCTGCTGATGCTCGGGCTGATGAGCCTGGCGCTGATCTACATGCTGTTTCGCCCGCAACCGACCAGGCACACCGAAGAAGAACCGGCGCTGGACCGCGAAACCCTGATCAAGATCGGCCTTTGCGTCGCGCTGTTGCTCGTGTTCGCCGCCACCTTCGAATCCCTGGGGTTCATTCTCAGCAGCATGTTGATCGGCATTCCAATGGCGCGCCTGTATGGCGGCCGCTGGATGCCCAGCGTGGTGATCGTCGGCCTGATGGCTATCGGCTTGTACCTGCTGTTCGATAAAGCCATGGATGTGCCGTTGCCCCTCGGCCTGCTCGACGTTCTGGAGAACTGATATGGATACTTTTGGCTATTTGGGCCAGGGTTTCGGCGTCGCGCTGAGCCCGTACAACCTGGTGACCGCGCTGTGCGGCACTTTGATCGGCACCGTGGTGGGCCTGCTGCCGGGCCTGGGCCCGATCAACGGCGTGGCGCTGTTGATCCCCATCGCATTCGCCCTGGGCCTGCCGCCGGAGTCGGCTTTGATCCTGCTCGCAGCGGTGTACCTGGGTTGCGAATACGGCGGCCGCATCAGCTCGATCCTGCTCAACATCCCGGGCGAAGCGTCCACCGTGATGACTACCCTCGACGGTTACCCGATGGCCCGCAAAGGCCTGGCTGGCGTAGCGCTGTCGTTGTCGGCATGGAGTTCGTTCATCGGTGCGTTTATCGCTACCTGCGGCATGGTGCTGTTTGCCCCACTGCTGGCCAAATGGGCGATTGCCTTCGGCCCGGCGGAATATTTCGTACTGATGGTGTTTGCGATTGTGTGCCTGGGCGGCATGGCCGGTGACAAGCCGCTGAAGACCTTCGTGGCGGCGCTGATCGGGCTGTTCCTCTCGGCAGTGGGCATCGACGCCAACAGCGGCGTGTACCGCTTTACCGGGGATAACATCCACCTCACCGATGGCATCCAGTTTGTGGTGCTGGTGCTGGGCCTGTTCTCCATCAGCGAGATCCTGCTGCTGCTGGAAAAAACCCACCGTGGTCAGGAAGCGGTCAAGGCCACCGGACGCATGATGTTCAACCTGAAGGAAGCGGGTGCGGTGTTCGTGGTTAACATCCGTTGCGGCCTGCTCGGTTTCATCATGGGCGTATTGCCGGGCGCCGGTGCAACCCTTGCGTCCGCCGTTGCCTACATGACCGAAAAACGCATGGCCGGTGCCAGCGGCAAGTTCGGCCAGGGCGATATGCGCGGCCTGGCGGCACCGGAAACCGCCATTGGGGCGTCCGCCTGTGGCGCCTTGGTGCCGATGCTAACGCTCGGCGTGCCAGGTTCGGGCACCACTGCGGTGATGATCGGCGCCCTGTCGCTGTACAACATCACCCCAGGCCCGCTGCTGTTTCAACAGCAACCCGACATCGTCTGGGGCCTGATCGCATCGTTGTTCATTGCCAACATCATGCTGGTGATCCTCAACATCCCGATGATCCGTATCTTCACCCGTATCCTCGCCGTGCCGAACTGGGCACTGGTACCGGTGATCGCGATCATTACCGCGATTGGTGTGTATGCGGTGCATGCCACCACCTTCGACCTGTTCCTGATGGTCGGCATCGGCATCTTCGGCTACATCCTGCGCAAGCTGGATTTCCCGCTGTCGCCGGTATTGCTGGGCTTTATCCTCGGCGGTCTGATGGAACAGAACCTGCGCCGTGCGTTGTCGATTTCCAATGGTGCGCTGGAGATCCTGTGGTCGAGCCCGATCACCTTTGGTGTATGGGTACTGACAGCGCTGATGCTGATGTTCCCGCTGGTTCGCATCTACCGCAAACGGGCCCTGCAGCGTCGTGCCGTGGCTGATGTCTGAAGTCACCTTTAAACATTGGTGGGGAACACCGCTGGTCGGCCTGGCCGGCGGTTACCTGGCCAGCCTGGTCGGCTGGCCGTTGCCGTACATGGTCGGCGCGTTGCTGGCGATCATCCTGGTGCGCTGCCTCACGCCCTGGCAATTGGCGGAGATTCCCGGCGGGCGCAAATGCGGGCAATGGGTGGTGGGTATCGGCATCGGCCTGCATTTCACGCCGGTGGTGATCGAACAGGTGATGAGCCACTTCGGCCTGATCTTTTTCGGTGCTCTGGTGACCAGTTTTTCGAGCGTGGTCGGCGTGTGGTTGATGCGCCGCAGTGGGGAAGATCGCGCCACGGCGTTTTTCTCCAGCATGCCGGGCGGCTCCGGCGAGATGGTCAACCTCGGCGCCCGCAACGGCGCGGTGCTCAGCCGGGTGGCGGCAGGACAAAGCCTGCGTGTGCTGGTGGTGGTGTTGTGTGTGCCGGCGATCTTCAAGTATTTGCTGGGCGGCGGTGCACCGCAGTTTCACCCGGCGCCTGTGGACTGGGCCTGGCTGGCCCTGCTGTTCCCGGTAGGTGCGCTGGTGGCCTGGGGCTGGCAGCGTCTACGTCAGCCCAATCCCTGGCTGTTCGGGCCATTGCTGGTGAGCGCCATCGCCAGTGTGACGTGGGACTTGCACATCGGCCTGCCCGACGGCGGCAGCCAGATCGGCCAATGGCTGATCGGCAGCGGTTTGGGCTGCCACTTCAATCGGCAGTTCTTCCGCAGCGCACCGGCGTTCATGGGCCGCACCTTGACTGGCACGGCCTTGACCATGGCGCTCGCCACGTTGGCAGCGGTAGGGTTGAGTGCGCTGACCCACCTGGACCTGCGCTCACTGACGCTGGGCATGATGCCTGGCGGCATTGCCGAGATGAGCCTGACGGCAGAGACCCTGCAATTGTCGGTGCCGTTGGTGACGGCGATGCAGGTGATGCGTTTATTGTTTGTGTTGTTTCTGGCGGAGCCGTTATTCAGGCATTGGGACCGTCAGGCCTGATCAGGGATGGTGCACTGGGGCTAGCCGTTTATCGGAACTGTCATTTCTAACAGGTAGGCAACCTAAGCCACGCCGCGTTGAATGATTGTTGCGCCTACTTCTAGCCGAAGTAAAGGCGGACGAGGCACTCAACCGAGCAAGGAACCAAGTCATGAACCAAATAAACCAGTTAGAGACTGAAAAAACAAATCTCACCGAAATAGATCTGACCCAACCCGAAACCATTACTCCCATTTCCTTCGCTGACCTCACGCTCAATATTCCAAACATGACCACGCCCGTAGTTGGCTACGACGGCGGCATCAACAAAGCGGCCTTGAATGTTCAGCGAGATAAGGGTTTGCGGTGCATTCTTAAGCCCTATCTGGAGATGGCTGAAGATGACTTCATCGAGCTATTTTGCGTAAACACTGCGACGCCCGTCGCATTTCATACAGTGACCGCATACGAAGCCGAAAAAGGTCTGCAAATCCCTTTATATATTCCTTTTCTGCGACTGAATGAGGGTTCTGTAGGACCAGTGTTTTTCCGGGTAACACGCGGATCAGGTGGTGCGAAGGACGAAACAAAGCACTTCACATTAAAGGTCGATACTCTGGAACCTGGTGGCCGCGACCCCATCGCCAGCACACCTCAGAATGAAAACCTCACCAAGCCGATTTTCGATAGGGAAATCATCGATAACGGTGTTACAGAAAAAGATGCGGAAAAAGGTGTGGCCGTTCTCATCAACTATTACCCCATTGATGAATCGCTCCAAGCCGGGCATCACAGGTCAACACGCGATGTTATTCGACTGAGTATTAATGGAGTCATCATTGAGCATCCTGTGACCGAAGGCGAAGCCGCCAGCAAGGACCCCATCAAAATAATCATCTATCAGAAAAAATGGGAGGAGATAGGCAGTGGCGAGCGTGTCTGCGAGTATGAAGTAGTTGACGAGACCGGTAACTATTCGCTGGGCTGGTCTCCGATGCAAATTATTTCAGTCTACCTCAAAGATGCGACGCCACCACTGCCAAAGCCGTTCATTGAAGACACTAATAATGATGGTGAAGTGGACCTCGATGAGTTAAATGGGACTGATGCCACAATCGTTGTGTACGTACGCGACCGAGACTATCTGCCACGGGATCTGATACAAATACAAGCCGAAGGGCGTACAGAAGATCACGTCATCATCAAAAAGTCTTACGAGTACGAGGTACTGAGCGTTACACGGGACGCAAGAATTCTTCTTCCCTTTGAGGATCTATGGCCATTGGTCAAAGGCAGTTTGCGCTTGCGCTACGAGCGAATCCGCGCGGGAGTTACACCTAACCGAAGTTCACAAGTTGAGGTGGTAAACATCATCGGCACCGGAAACTCAAAAGGATTGCCACCGCCGTTGGTACTTGAAGCGCCTGATGGAAATTTAAAGCCTGATTCAGCAACTGTTACAGTACGAATCGAGCCTTTTACTGGGCAAACAGCATTCGCAAGCATTAAGCTCAAACTGGTTGGCACCCTTGCCAATGGCACGGGTTACTACCGGGAAGTCGGGCCACGCCCAGCGGGTAGCGGGCCAATAACTATCCGACTGATCAATGGGCCAGAGGGTGAAATAGCCAAATTGGAAGGTGGCACGCTTGAGATCTCGTATATTGTAACGCCCGAGAAACCTGGCCCCTCACGTGAATCCCAGTCTATACATCTCGAGATTGGGGACATCGTCGCCTCTTTGCCAGCCCCCATGGTTGAAGAAGCTCCGCCACCAGACTTTGTGTATAACCCAGAAGTCTCAAAGTATGGCGCAACTATCGTTGCTCGAAAAAACGCCGCATTTACCTTGGACAGCATTGTCACCCTGCACTTTGAGGGCAGTGTGGCGGGAGGAAGTGCAAAACCTCAACCCTTCAAAATCACCCAGAATTGGCTCAATGAAGACTTGTATTTTTTCGTAGACCAGTTAACGGTAGAGAAAAACAAAAACTACTCGGCGCGAATCTATTACACCCTGTCCAAAGAATATGAACGTACACGCTTTTCACACGCGCTCATCATGAAGGTCGGCGCACCGTTGAATCTGCCAGAACCCGAAGTGTTACAAGCGACTGTGATCAACCCAGGAAAGGCGACAATGAATCCGGCGCATGTTCTGACGCCTGCGCTATTCACTATTCGCGTCCGATATTCGCCCATGCTAGATACCCATCAAATCAACGTGGACTTCATGGGAGCCATAGGGCTGGGCACTCCTTATATTCCCTCACAATCTGGAAATTCGGCTCAGGGTTTTGTTGATTTCAATGTAAGCAATACCGCTGTAGCAGCCAACTTGGAAGGTACATGCACAGTCAAATATGAAGTCGTCAGTGCGGACGGAAAAACCCCCTCAAAAGAGCTGACCCTTGAAGTACAACCCTTGCCCTCTTCACTACTGAACGTGGTGAGCATACCCGAAGCGGTAGGAGGTGTCATTGACGCCAACCGTAAAAATAACGTACTCACCCTCGACTATCCATTTATGGGATTAAATCAAGAGTATTTCATTAATCTCAAAAGCCAAAGTAACCGCTTGCTGACTGGAAAAGTTTCACCGGAGGAATTCACAGCCAAGAGAATAGTGAAAGAGATACCTGCTGACTACTTACCCAGCCAACCGAATGGCAGCGACGTCACAGTGGAGGTCAGGGTCTCCTTAAATGGAGTTGGTGATCTCAACTCAGCAACCCGCCTTGGTGTTCCGCCGCCCTATAAAATAAAGAAAGCGATAGGAATAATAAACCATATTGACGTAGGTGGTACGCCAACTTGGCTGGTCACGAGCCCCAACGGGAAATTTTTATACGTCACCAATAACACAACCCACTCCGTATCGGTTATCGATACGACCACAGACAAAGTCATACATACTATTACCGGGCTGAACGGCCCATACAGTCTTGCAGTACATCCGGACGGTTCGCTTCTGTATGTGGGCAATCTGGGAGACAAGACAGTTTCCATATTCTCAACCGCCGACTACAAAGAGCTACTCCCAAGAATCCCCGGCTTCAATGCTCCCCATGGCATAGTCATAAATGACAGGGCGACACGTATGTACGTGACGTGCAATGCGGATGGCTACATTTACGTACATGATGTGGCCAGCAGAGGGCGTCTATCCAGTATCAAAATACTCTATCCAACGGGCATTGCTTTAAACCCCTCCAATAGCCGTCTTTACATTGCAGACTACAGTAGGGTGTCGATCCTCGACACATCAACAAATCAACTGGTTGGCACCGGGATCCCCGGCTTCAACTACCCGAGGGATATTGCGTACAGCCCGCACAACATCGCAACACCGCGTGTCTATTTAACGAACCAGAATTCCAATAATGTCATCATCGTTAACGCAGGAACCAACATCGCTCATAAGACTCTCAGTGGTTTCCTTCAACCCTATGGAGTGGCTATCAACCCTGTGATTGAACATGCCTATATCACAGAGAACACCGGCAACTCATTGAAAATAATTGATGTCAACACGGAGGAGGTCATTGACACTTTCACCGGTCTCAACCAGCCACGAGGCGTTGCCGTACTCCCGAATGGTTCAAAATTCTATGTTGCTAACGCCGGCGGTCACACTGTGACCGTTTTCTCTGCATAACCCACTGCAACTCTGTAGGTAAAAAAAAGCCCCGATTCGCAAGATCCGGGGCTTTTTTACCGCGTTACACGTGAGACGTTCACATCCTTAAAAGTCGTAACGCAACCCCACGTTCACGCCCCAAGGCTGGTCAATGCTCTTGCCCATGCTACGCTCCACATCGGCATGCACTTTCCAGTTCTTCGACACCGCCATGGCGACACCGGCAGCCATCTCAACCCGCGATCCCGACAGGTCGTTGTTGAAGCTGTTGCCGTTGACGGACACCTTGTTGCTCTGGTTGAACTCATGGGCCACTGCAGTACGCAGGTACGGCTGCAACACGCTGCCGCTTTCCAACTGGATATCGCGCCCGGCAGTCACACCCAGCTTACCCACCACCGAGGCCGTACGTGCGCCTTCGGCTTGCAGACCGTTGTCCAGTTCGTAGCTCTGGCGCTGGATGATCGCCGTGGCCAACTGGCCGTAAGGCTCGACGAAGTAACCGTCATCCAGCTTGATATTACGCCCCACTTCAGCAGAAGCCGTGACCGCGTTTTGCGTGTAGTTGCCCTTGGCTTTCTTGCCGTCGCTCATGGCCACGTTGGACTCGTTGTGCAAGCGGTTGAACTTGAGCACACCATCGAAGTAAAGACCACTTTGCGCGTCCATCCAGGTGGCATAACCGCCCAGGTAGTAGCTGTCGACGCTAGCCTTGCTGCCGCGGCTCAGGTCCAGGTCCGAGGTGCTGTGACCGGCCATGAAGCCTGCCAGCCATTGGCCATCGCCACCGGACAGCGGCACGTCGGCACGTCGGCACGTCGGCACCCAGGGTGAAACCACGCTGGGTCTGGTTGTACTGCATGCCTTTATCGCTGTTGTTCACTTCAAATTTGTTGCCATAGGCACGGCTCCACAACCCGGTCGATTGACCGTCGCTATGACGCAGCTCACCCATGCGGGTACGCAGGTTGGTCATTTCACCGTACAACACACTCGGCGCTGCGTTGGCCAGGGCCAGCACGGAGTTGGTGCTCGGGCTGATCACCTTGCTGCCGGGGTCCAGCAGCCAGTCCTTGCCTTCGTTGTCATCGACCAGGCTATAGGAATAGGTGCCGACATCCACCCGGTCCCCGGCCAGGCTGAACTTGGCGCCACCGTCTTCGGTGTGCACCACGTGCAGGCGATCTTCTGACAACGGATCGGCGCCGCTGCTGGCGATCAGCAGTTTATGGTCGCCCGAAGAAGTGCCGGTGACATTCAGGAAATCGCCGGTCAAGGTAGCGAAATCCGCGCTCATGACGAACGTGCCATTGCCTGACAGGTTGTCCACGTCCAATTGGTAGAACGTGCCGGTTTCGCCAAACTTGACGTTACCGCCACTCAGGGACAAGTCGCCCACGTGCTGGTTGTCGACCATCACCCAGGTAGCATCAGTGTTGACCGCCAGCTTGTCGACATTCTCCAGGCGGCCGGTAAGCACCGAGCCATTGTTCACACCAACACTGGCACTGCCGCCGTTGTTGATGACATCACCCGTCAGAATTGCGTGGTCCAGGTTAAGGTCCAACGCGCTGTCGGCACCCACCTGAATATTGCCATCCAACTCGCTGAAGCGCACGCGCATGTTGGCCGAGCCGCCCTGGGTCAGCTCGAGCATGTTACCGTTCTGACCCTGCAGGGACGAACCATTGGTCACGTCGATTTCAGCCGTGATCGGCCCCCGCACATTAATCGCGGGGCCATCGAGGCCCGTCACACGCGAGCCGTCGAGTATCAGATGAGGCGACTCAAGGGCAGTTGCACTTTCAAGGGACATCACAACGCCCGTGGTACCACCGGTAATTTCGCTGCCCGTGGCGATTGCGGCCCCTCCCAGGAGCCTCAACCCTTGCTGGCGTTGGCCCACCAGCACAGAGTTGTTCAACTCCAGAAGGCTATGGGACGTGACGTTGGCCCCATAGGTCGCTCCAGTGATTTCACTATTGTCGACTTGTGCGTAGGACCCCGTGGTCGCGCCCACCTGGCGAGCCACGTTCAAGCCGCCACTGGTGTGGCTGGTAATGCGCGCGTCGGAAATAGTGGCGCTTGAATTGCTGAGCGCAATGGCCGCCTGGGAGCCATGGACAGAACTCACAGTGGCGCCTGTCAACGTCAAGGTCGACCCGCTCGTCGCACGTATTTCTTTAACGTTGGCGTTCTTGTGAACAGTAAGCGTCGCACCTTTTTGGGCCAGATAGTCGCTGGCTGCGGACCCCGGGCGGACGTCATATTTGCCGCTGCCCACCGTTCCGTCCACCACAATCGTCGACATTGCCTGTTGACTCAACAGGCATAACGGTGCGGCGGCTACGAGCTTGATGATCGATGATAAACGCGAATAACGAAAACGCTGGGAAGTAGGAGAAATCATGTTGTGTAGCCTCAGAATTAAGTACCAGTTCGAACCCGGAACCCGTATCGAAGAGGTTTCCGTTTTCCACGGTGCAGAGACTAATAACGTGAGTTCCCAAAGAGCGTAGGACTTTCCTTAAAGTACAAACTTAATAAAAAACCCCACCCTCTCAAGCGAGAGGGTGGGGCCCCGACAGTCAATCAAAGCGTACCTTTGACGCGCGACGCACCCGGAACACAATAGCCAGGAATGTTGCCTCCCGAACCAACCAGATCCCAGGCTGCCCTCACCTCGTCGGACCTGCCCCGATCTCCCGTGGAGGGGCGCAGAAGCCTCCAACGCACACCGACGATGCCTCGGCCATTATTGCCTGTGACGTCTTGAAGCCAGACCTTCAAATCCAGCGGGACGGTCAAGCCAAGATTGACATGCTCACTGTTGAGTTCGAATTCAGCGGTCTCTATGGGCGCCCCGACAGGCGCGCCAGGAGCGTTGAACGCGTATCTGAGAGCCTCGATGCGCACTTTGTCGCCAACCACGAGCCCGGGATCCAGAATCTTGACAGGCACACCTAGCCAAGGCTGCCGAGCACAGTTAATGGCATAGGTGAAGTTCGGGTTGCCTGTAATAACGATGGCATTTTCAAAGGTCACAGGCGTCAGGCTACCGATGTTGAAGATCTCCACGACAACATCTTGATTCGGAGAATGCTTATAGTTGATGGCATCCCGAATAACGCAGTGGGTTTCAATGGTGCCGTTGCCCTTGACATCGATAGTGGCCCACGGCACGGTAAAAGGCACCGGAAAATCGGCCGCTTCCACCCCGGTTACCGAGTAAGTCCCAACGACATCCCCCCCATAGACATAGTCAATGAAATCACCCACTTCCAGCCCCGGTGGTAGGGTGAAAGTGACGGTGGCATCGAAGTTGCGATCTTTCTCGAAGAGGCGGTTATCGGGTTTGGGGTCGGGGCCCCCACCGAGCAGAACGGGCTGTGCCAAGTTTGTGTCTACAGGGCCTTCACCAGGGTTTTGCCCACCGGGCTCACGCAGGTCGACATCCACTTGCACCACAGCTGCGTTGTAAGTGGGGCTGCTTTGGCGCTCAATCATGACTTTGATATCCGCCGTATAGAAATTCCCGCCTGCCGCAATAGCTGCAAAACGTGCAGGGATGTCAATTGGGAAAACGGGCATGCCAACAGATTGACGATAGATCTCAATAGTCCCCCATAACACGACCAGGGTGTCGTTCTGCAAATGGCCGGTCAGGCTTTCCAACCGCACCGTTGCGCCGTTACGGGCCTCTGCTTTATCAACCAATGGCGCTTCCAACACACTGACGGGACCAAACACGGGCGCTTCGTTCAGACTCACTTGTACGTAGTTTGGAATAGACAACGTAGTCGTGTTGCCAGACCGATCAGCCAGGTTATATCTCACGTCTATCGAACCTGACCGCTCAAGAATCGTTGCAGTTGGAATATGACCAGTAATGTCGCCTGTCACCGGCACGTCATCCTCGATCGCAACGATATTACTTCCCACAAGTACTCGATAAGTATCACCGCCACGCCGGTCTGCCGGCGTGGGAATGGTGAACTCCAAACCCGGTTTACCCACGAGAAAGGCTGGGGTCAGTTCGGGGCCGTAATCTTCTATTATGACCCTCGAAGGTTGATTGCCATAGTTAGGGTCCTGCGCGTCTACGTAAACCCGATTGATGTTGTAATTAACGTCATTGCCGCTGAGGTTGAGCACATGAACGCTAATGTCTTTGACACCGTTGGTTTGCAAGGCCGACTTGGGGCCCAAATCCACAATTACCGGATCAGGTAAAGTGATAGCTGCGTCGTAGGTCTCAATATGTACCGGCCGGTCATTCACAGAGACGGTGAGTGTATCGAAGTCATTAATAAAGCCGGTACGGTCCCACAGGTCAACCCTTAGACTGAGTCCGCTCAATTGAAGCGCCCTTGGCACCACATTCCGGTGGTTGTCGCCATCAATGGCCGCCAATAAACCAGGGATCGTCGGAGCAGGTAAATATGTGGGATCGGTAACGGGTTCTTCCCACTCTTCCATGGGGCCTACAGGGTCGTGACTAACAGGTTTACTGGATGTGTTGGACATGATTCAAACTCCTCAAAAGAATAAGTATCTGTCCGGGCATAAAACGACGGTAAGACTAAACACCCGGGTGTCATTTTCTAAACGTATACCGACCCTGCAGAGGTCTGAATTGGCAAACCTGCTGGCGTCTCATTCATTTAATGCCATTTCCCTTTAACGCGTAACTGTCAAACTTGACAGTATCCCTTGCGGCTCGACTGTGATGCTCGCAACCACGAGCACCTCCTCCACTACAAGTACATTGCACCCTTCGCCACTACGCCTAATCGTCCGACACGCAAGGCGGTGAGTTGGGCCGAATCAATGTGATGAACACCAACTTACGCTCGGAATACCCCATGCCTGCACCTGCCGGTTTGATGATCTGGTAGCGCGCAACCGCAGAGCCATGCCGAGGGTTGGTTTGCCCTTCTGGTGGCTTGATCAGCCCCGGAAGCAAGATGTATGGGTCAAACGGAATCTGAAAGACATATCCCTCACGGGCTTCTCGGGCCGTCAGCGTATGGCTGAAGGACTTGATGGTGTCAGGAATGACAGCGCCGGCGAAACCATTAGGGTGCGCATAACTGGCCCAGTGCAAAAGCACCTCATCACCGCCGTCCAACAGCGTTGGATCCCCGGGTATTTTAACGCCGGCTCCGTTTACCCAAGGTCGCAGATGGCAGCTGATAAACCCAGCGTCCGGGCCAGGTCCGTAGTTGACTCCGACATACTCAAGGGGTTTGAGCCCAACGATAGGCACCGTATTGATCATTACCGGTGTGTCTGGCGCGCGTTGCCGGTTGACCCCGTTGAAGGTCCAGTAAAAGAAAGGAACCCAACCTGTATCTAAAAGCTCGATGATGTTCCAGTCGACGAACCACTCAATTTCCCGACCCGCGCTATCTCCCGCTTGTACGGTGTAGGTCGCGATGGGCCCGGGAAAGCTCCCTGCCATCAGTTCCAACTTTTGATCAACATCGGGCGCGCCATACAACGAGGTAATCACGCGTACCGGCTTACCCTCGTCGTTGATAGTCAATTGGTTGTCACCATCTACCCCCTTCACTGTCACCACGTCCAGCAATAGGTTGATAGGGTTTGGGTTATTCGGGCTCACCGGCCCGGCAACCGTCAGATCCACAGCAGCAAAGCGGGTGATCGATGGCCTGGAGGGGGCAACGCCTCTCTGCCAACTGTATTCTGCCCTCACAGTCCCGGAAACGAACTCGTAACCGCCGCTGGCCAACACCGAATACGGAATCGGCACCCTGATAGGCCAATCCTGAAAAGCTGAAATAACGATGGGGTCCAGCGGTATAAGATCCCATGACGGTAGGAGACGATCCCCTTCTGTTGAGCCGAGTACTTCGAGGATATTCATATATACCCCGCCTTCAGCACGGGCGTCATTGAGGGTTATACGCCCATCATCCAACTGCGGAATTTCAACCGGACGCAGGTCGGTGGGCGTAGGCGTCAGATTGATTAACAGGGGAGCGGTACGTGATGGGCCCGACTCACGCCCCGAGCGGTCTTTCAAAAAGTACTGAGCGTTGTACTCCCGATTGGCCAGACCGCGAAGAAAAGCGCCCGGGAAATGCACCTCGATGGGCCGAGCCCCATCCTTGTGCGCTTGAACAATGGTGGTGGTGGCAACGATGTCCAAATGGCGTGGACGTTTGCGCAAAGGCTTGAGAAAAGGCAGTGGTATTAAATAAGCCTCCACCACATCCCCCAAACGTATGTCCGGCCATATCAAATCAATAGTAGCTGTCACTCTGTCCAGATTGGCGGGATTATCCAGATATTCATCCGTTACGCCGTCATCTTCGATGACCTGCGGGAGCTGGAAACGCGGACCACGCAAGCCGTTATTTGGCCCGACCTTGTCACTGTCCAATATTGTCGAAAACGAAGGCCCCCCTGGGTTACCACTTGATTCTCTTAATATGACCTCGTAGCGCAATCTATGCAGGCCGGGTACTTCCATGAGATGGGGAGGTACCAGAGAGTCAACGTCAGGCAGGTCGCTAGCATCATAAGGCGCCTCCAGCCTCTTCTCATCAAACATCTCGTCCCCCAAGAACCACTGGACAAGAGTGACATCCCCTGGATCAAGTACATTATTGCCGGGCCACAACGTAGGCACTTCAACCCTCAGCCCTGTGCTTTGAAAAAATACCGGTATTTTATGACCGCGGTCATCTGCCTCAAGGTCTAATACATCAGGTGCAACAGGTGCATCCAGGACCAGCACACCTGCTTTTGTGCCACGACTGGAAGGCGGATTAAGCGGATCGTACTCAGACATATCGACTCTCCTAGACGACTATCAGGTTGAGGCCCTCGACCACCTAAAGGGTACTGACCCCATCCAAAGATCACGGAGAGTAGTTAAGGCAATTTGCCCCCAAGCGGATACTGTCAGAACTAACAGGTGCTGCGTCCCGTGCAGTTTTGTTCAGCTTGGCTAGAACGATAAAATTCTTTCGAATCATCGAATTGCAGATGTGAGACGGCATAGCACGCCTCGCACGCATCAGACAGGCGGCAACACCCAATCAATCGGTGTCTCACCGCTTTGCTCAAGAAACTTGTTGGCCCGGCTGAAATGCCCACATCCCAGAAACCCGCGATACGCGGACAACGGCGACGGATGCACCGACGTCAGCACCAGATGCTTGGTGGCGTCGATCAGCTTCTGCTTGCTTTGGGCGTGAGCGCCCCACAGCAGAAACACCAGATGGGGCTGATGCTCACTGACCACCTCGATAATCCGATCGGTAAAGAACTGCCAGCCCTTGCCCGCGTGGGCGTTGGCATTCGCCCGCTCTACAGTCATGGTGGTGTTGAGCATCAGCACACCCTGGTCGGCCCAGCTTTGCAGGTAGCCGTGGTTGGGGATGTCGATGTTCAGATCACGCTTGAGTTCTTTATAGATATTGACCAGTGACGGCGGCGCCGGTACGCCAGGTTGCACCGAGAAGCACAGGCCGTGGGCCTGGCCAGGGCCGTGGTAGGGGTCCTGGCCGAGGATCACCACCTTGACCTTGTCCAGAGGGGTGGAGTTAAGGGCGTTGAAAATCAACGGACCGGGCGGGTAGATCTCTTTGCCGGCGGCATGTTCCTGGCGCAGGAACTCGCGCAACTGGGCCATGTAGGGCTTCTCGAACTCATCGCGCAGGGCGTGTTTCCAGCTGGGTTCGAGTTTGATACGGTCGCCATCGGTCATAGTTGAATTGTCTTGTAAAAAAGAATGAGGCGAACCCTAGGAAAGCCGACCCCGCTTGTCAATTGATCTGACACACCCCCGGCACTTTCCCACGAAGGGATCATACTCATCCTTCACCTTCTCGATTGAGGTCACAATGAACCTGCACTTCGAAGAACTGGCCGGCAACGGCGGTGCGCGCATAGGCATCGCCAGCCTGGACGCTCAAAAATCCCTCAACGCCCTCTCCCTGCCCATGATTCTGGCGTTGGCAGAGCGCCTGGATGCCTGGGCCAACGACCCGCAAATCGCCTGTGTGTTGTTGCGCGGCAATGGGCCAAAAGCCTTTTGCGCTGGGGGTGAAGTGCGCAGCCTGGCTCAGGAGTGCCTTGAACAACCCGGCGAAGTACCGGCCCTGGCCGCGCAGTTTTTTGCTGCCGAATATAGCCTCGACTACCGCTTGCATACCTACCCCAAGCCGCTGATTTGCTGGGGCCACGGCTATGTATTGGGCGGTGGTATGGGTCTGTTGCAAAGTGCCTCGGTACGTATTGTTACGCCGAGCAGTCGCCTGGCCATGCCCGAGATCAGCATCGGGTTGTACCCGGATGTAGGTGCCAGCTGGTTTCTGTCTCGCCTGCCGGGCAAGCTCGGTTTGTTCCTGGGCATTACCGGCGCCCATGTCAACGGCCGCGATGCCCTGGACCTGGGCCTGGCTGACCGCTTCCTGCGTGATGACCAGCAAGATGAGCTGCTTGACGGTTTGCTGCAACTGAACTGGCAGGAACAGGCCGCAATGCAGCTCAACAGTTTGCTCAAGGCCCTAGCCCAGGAAGCGGTCGGCCAACAACCCGAAGCGCAATGGTTGCCGCGCCGTGGGCTGATCGACGAATGGCTGGATGTGGGCGATATACGGTGTGCCTGGCGCGCATTGAGCCTGTTGCGTGATCACAGCGATCCGCTCTTGGCGCGCGCGGGTAAAACCCTCAGTGAAGGCTGCCCGCTGACGGCACACCTGGTGTGGGAGCAGATTCAGCGTGCCCGTCATCTATCGCTGGCACAGGTGTTTCAGATGGAGTACACCATGAGCCTCAATTGCTGCCGTCATCCAGAGTTCGCCGAAGGTGTTCGAGCCCGCTTGATCGACAAGGACCAGACACCTCATTGGCATTGGCCGGATATCAATACCCTTCCGGAAGCGGTGGTGCACGCGCATTTCAACAAGGCATGGGAGGGCAGGAATCCTCTGGCGGACTTATCTGACTACTGACAGGTTTGTTCGCTTGTCGTTGACGTTGAAAGCGCAGTTGTCCGGCTGGCTGTCCGTGCAGGTATATACCGGCAGTGTGAACGCACCGGGCCGCAGCTCCCAATACAAGGTGCTGGTCAATGACATGTTGATAATTTTACTGTCCTTGTAGGGCCTCAGTGCTACCACACCGTCCCAACCGGTGCGGTAGATGCACTTATCCATGTAGCCGTTTTCCCTCTGCTCGTCCTCGCCCGGTATGAAGACCGCGCCGATGAATCCGTCGATAAAGCCCCGATACTTGACCTTCGGGCTTTGCCACCGCAGGCCGTTGTCCTCGACGCGATAATGCCCGTCGACATACGAGACCTGCGCCGGGTAAGGACAGCCTTGCTCCGCTCTGGCCGATGCAACGATGCAGCTCATCAGCAGGAGCACACAAATCAGTTGTTTGAACATAGGGATTCCATCTGCTCAGTTTCACCACGCAAAGCGCAGGGCTTTTCGCTAGTGAAATACAGCTATCGCCTCAAAGATAGCTGTTAAATCTGACAGTACGGACATACGGTACCTATAAAAAACGGCGCTTGATGCGCCGCTTGTTTTTCAAGATATTTAACGATGACCGCCGCGGCCACCTCCGTGATCGGAACCACGCCCATGCCCGCCGTTGCCCCAGCGATTACCCCACCCTTGGTTGGAGTAAGGCCGGTAACCCGCTCTTGGGTAATAACGCGGTGCCGGCTGGTAATAACGCGGCGCCGAATAATAGCGAGGTTGTGGTGCATAGTAGCGAGGCGCTGGGGTGTAATAACTGCGCCCATAGGGAGAATAACGCGGGCCGCCGTAATAATAGGCGGGCGCCGGTGCGGTATAGACTTCGGAGCGATAGTAAGTGGCGCCTCCATCGTAGTAGGGCACACAAGCTGACAAGGTCAGGCCGAGCAAAGCGATAAGCAGCAGTCGTCTATACATGGCGGCCTCCTGGACCGCGGAAGAGCTCCTCCAGCGACGCTGGAGAGCGGCATTCAGCCTTCACTGAATGACGAAATATCTGACATCAAAAACCGAATCTGGTGCGCCTACGACATAAGTAGAAACATCTGTTTCAGACCAAGTGAATGCTCGCCTTCAGGACGCGGCGATGGAACCGGACTCAGCGGCGCTGTATCGTGCAAGGACTTGTGCGCCCCTGCCCGATTCCTGCCTGAACCGACCGATGACCACACCCACCCTTTGCCCTGCCTGCGGCGCTCGCAACGACTGCACCCTGGCCGATCCGCGTACCGCCGACCAGCCCTGCTGGTGCTACAGCGTCACCATCGATCCGGCGGTGCTTGAAGCCTTGCCCGATGAACTGCGCAATAAAGCCTGCCTGTGCCCGCGCTGTGCCCAGGCGGACGAACAGTTGCGTAACCGCAATGCGCGTTGATCGTTTCCTCAGCAACCTGGCGCAGTTCAATCGCCAGCAAGTGCGCCTGCTGCTGGCGGGACGCCGGGTGACCGTCGATGGTGTCGTGATCAGCGACCCTCATCATCCAGTACGCGAATTCAGCCATGTCTGCGTTGACGGTGAAGTACTGCAGGCAGGCAAACCGGCGCGCTATTTCATGCTGCACAAACCCCGGGGCTGCGTGAGTGCCACATCGGACCCGCAACACCCCACTGTCCTGGACCTGCTGGATGTACCGGACAAGGCCGAGCTGCATATCGCCGGTCGCCTGGATTTCAATACCACCGGCCTGATGCTGATTACCAACGACGGCCAGTGGTCGCGGCGCCTGACGCAACCACAGACCAAGTTGCCCAAGGTTTACCGCGTGGAAACCGAGCAGGACATCGGTGCGCAGTACGCGGTGACTTTTGCCGAGGGTGTGTATTTCGCTTTCGAAGACCTCACCACCCAACCTGCCGAACTTGAGTTGCTGGGCCCAAGGACGGCGCGCTTGAGCATCATCGAAGGCCGCTATCACCAAGTGAAGCGGATGTTTGGCCATTTCAACAATAAGGTGACAGGCCTGCATCGCGAGCGGATGGGCCCGCTGGCTCTGGATACAAGCCTGGCGCCGGGCCAATACCGACCATTGACCGACGACGAAATCCGGCAGGTCTGACGACCGTTCGGCCAGCGACGGCAAAAATCCGGCCTTTAAACTTGCGGCCTGCCGGTTGTGCTGCTTGACTCAGGGCTGCGCCACATCATGACTGATGAGTCGCTCCATAATCTCCAAGAAACACCTTGCCTCGCCCGCGCTTGATCTGCGGGCCATCCCGGCAAACCGCCCTTCATAACAATACCCGCCGGCCAGCCGTCATCGGACCGACATGGGCCCTCATTTCCAGGCGTATGCCTACCTGTCACAAAGCTCGTGCAGAGTGATCTGCGCGCACTACCCGCTTGCCAGGAGTCTTACGACATGAGGCCAGAAATCGCTGTGCTGGATATACAGGGTCAGTATCGGGTGTACACGGAGTTCTATCGCGCGGACGCGGCTGAAAAGACCATCGTCCTGGTCAACGGCTCCATGGCGACCACGGCGTCCTTCGCTCAAACCGTGAAAAGCCTGTACCCGCAATTCAATGTGGTTTTGTACGACCAGCCTTACGCCGGCCGTTCCAAAATCCATAACCGCCATGAGCAGATGCTGACAAAGGAAGTTGAGGGCCAGATTCTCCTGGAACTGCTCGATCACTTCGCCGCAGAGCATGTGCTGTCCTTTTCGTGGGGCGGTGCCGCCACGCTGGTTGCGCTTGCACACCGGCCTCGACGTGTGGAAAAAGCCGTGATCAGCTCATTCTCGCCAGTGATCAATGCGCCGATGCGCGATTACCTTGAGCGCGGTGTCGACTACCTCGGCAACCTCGACCGCGACCGCGTCGGCCACCTGGTCAATAGCACCATCGGCAAGCATCTGCCGTCGCTGTTCAAGCGCTTCAACTACCGCCACGTCAGCAACCTGGCCGAGCACGAATATGGGCAGATGCACTTTCACATCAGCCACGTACTCAACAGCGACCGGCTTTGCTACCTCAGGGCGGCCAAACAGATCGACATTCCGGTGCTGTTCTTGAACGGCGAATGGGACGAATACACCAGCGCCGAGGATGCCAGGCTGTTTGGCCAGCATGTGGCCAAGAGCAGCTTCAGCACCATCCAGGCCACGGGGCACTTTCTGGATATGGAGCACAAAGCGGCGTGCCGGGATAGCCGTGAGGCAGTGGTGGGCTTCTTGAAACCAGAGCGACAGGTGAGCCGGCTGCGATATCACCAGGGGCAGACGCAGCATGCAGCTACCCTTTGAAATGGAGACTGGCGACGGTGAACAAGCGCCTTCGCCACACGCAACCCACACATTTTTCAAAGAAAAACTTCAAATTGCAGCGAACATCTGGTACAAAGTCAGCCGCTCTGAGCGGGTATAGTTTAGTGGCAAAACGAAAGCTTCCCAAGCTTTAGTTGAGGGTTCGATTCCCTCTACCCGCTCCACTTGAATGCGGCACCTGCGTCAGGCTAAATCTGGCGAAGGATGCATGGAAACCGGTCCCTGGTGACCGGTTTTTTTATGCCTGGGATTTGAGGTTCAAGAACGTTGTGCACTGACCAGCTCGGAGTTGACAGGCTTCCAGCCCACCAACGCGATCAACAGGGTCAGCAGTTGCAAACCGATGATCAGCCCCACACACCCGGCCCAGCCC
This sequence comes from Pseudomonas synxantha BG33R, assembly GCF_000263715.2. Lineage (NCBI taxonomy): Bacteria > Pseudomonadati > Pseudomonadota > Gammaproteobacteria > Pseudomonadales > Pseudomonadaceae > Pseudomonas > Pseudomonas synxantha. Next base: position 1,698,436 of record NZ_CM001514.1, on the reverse strand, counting down.
CAGCGCTCCCAAATCAGCGCCGGCACGATAGCTCCGCAGCTACCGCCCAGGTAGTAACAGGTCAGGTAGACCCCCACTGCTCTTGCCTTGCTGTCGCCAGCGTTGGCGGTGATGAAGGCATTGGCAGCGGCTTGGGCGAGGAACACGCCGGTGGAGCTGAAGGCCAGACCTACCACGATGCACCACAGGGAAGGCACCAGGGTCAGGGCCGAACCACAAACGCCCAGCACCGCAGCGATGCTCAGCAATTGGGCCTGTGGGCGGGCTTTGCTGAGGCGGCCGGCGATGGGTATCACGATCAGCGCCAACAGAAATACCGTGTACAGCGCTCCCAAGGCCGCAGGCCCGAGGTTGAAAGGCGGTAGGCCAAGGTACAAACCTGCGTAGGTGAAGGCGGCGACCTGTGAAAATAACACGCAAAAACCTACGGCATACGCGGCCATCAGCGGCGTGCGTAAAGCACCTGACCAAGCCGCCTTGGCCGGCTTCGCCCGCGGGCGATTGGCGGGCAGCAGAAACTGGATGAAACCGCCCACCATCACGCTCAACACGGCCAGCCACTCAAACGCTTCGCGCCAGCCCACGTACTCGGTCACCACCCCAGTGACGAACCGGCCGGCGAACCCACCCAGCACGGTACCCGCCACATACAGGCTGGTGACTTCAGTCACCGTGCCACCGCTCCAGCGATCGCCGATGTAAGCCACGCTCGTGGCGAACACTATGGGGATCAGCATGCCCTCGACAAAGCGCCAAACCAACACTTCAGCAAAGCTGTCAGCATAGGCCGTCATCAACGCCGGCCCCGCCAGCAACAGCGCCGCCAGGCTTATCACCGTGCGTTGCTCGAAGTACCGGGTCAGGTGGCTGACGAATGGCGCAGTGATCGCCACCGCCAGCGTGGTTACGGTAATGCTCCAGCCCGCAGCCTTGGCGCTGATGCCGAACTGCGCCGCAAACACCTGCAGGATGCTCTGGGTGGCGTAGAGGTTGAGGAATGCGGCGCAGCCACACAGGAACAGGGCAAGGCGGGCACAATGCAGACGCGGTTTCATGAAACCTCTCGTTTTATTTTGTGCGGCCTTTATAGAATGGCCGGCGTGCCTTTAACCAATACCGAATTCCGACCGATTGATACCCAAGGATCAGGATGCTCGACCTACGCAAGCTGCGTTACTTTCTGACGGTCGCTGAAGAACTGCACTTCGGCCGTTCTGCACTTCGCCTGCATCTGGCCCAGCCGCCGCTGACTCGGCAGATTTCTGCGCTGGAGGCAGAATTGGGGTTCAAGCTGTTTGACCGCACCAGCCGCACGGTCACCCTCACCGCTCAGGGGCGTTCGTTCCTGCCCTATGCCCGCGGTGTGTTGGAGCAAGTAGAACTGGCGCAAGTGATCGCGCGTAAATTGGCCGCCGGCACTGCGGGCCAACTGGCACTGGGATATGCCAGCTCAATCGCGCTGTCGGACCTGTTCAGCCAGGCGATCCAGGCATTCGCCCAACGCTTTCCCGATGTGCAGTTGACCCTGGTGGAATGCGCATCCGGCAGCCTGGGTGCCCAGGTGGCGGACGGACGCCTGGATATCGGCTTGAGCCGCCTGATGCCGCAAAGCGCCGATGTCCAGGCGTTATCGCTGGGTGAGGAGCGATTGGTGGCCGCCGTCTCCAGCGACAGCCCATTGGCCAGTCAAACGATGCTCGGCGTGGCCCAACTCAGCACTTATCCGCTGATTCTGTTTCCGGCCGATTACGGGTCTGGCTTGAACCAGTCCATCGAGCAACTTTACCGACACCACGGCCAGCCCCTGCGCCCTGGGCCGACCGGGCGACAGATCACGTCGATCATTGCCTTGGTGGCGGCCGGGCAAGGCGTTGCGCTGGTCCCGGAATGTACCCAGAGCTTGATGAACAAAAGCGTGACGTATCGACCGCTGCAGGAAGTGGATGCATGTGCGCAGTTGTTGGTACTTACCCCGACATCAGGAAGAGGCGTATTGGTGGATGCATTTATTGGTGTACTTGAACAGGTATTACACATCCGGTAATACCGCGAAAAATCCCGCAATACGTCTCGGCGGCGCCATTCCAGCGCCGCCATACACTTCCTTCAACCGCTACCGAAATACCGGACATCGACCATCGGTAGGTAGAGTGTTGATAATTTTTTTTCAGTAGTTATAGTCACCACCAACACACACCACAAGGAGGTGATGTGGATAGCCGCTATTTGATAGGTCACATCGTTGCAGACGGTTGGTATCTGGTGCGCATCAGGGGCAGTCATCATCACTTCAAGCACCCGACAAAGCCCGGTCTGGTCACGATTCCTCATCCAAAAAAGGACCTGCTGGATAAAACCGCCAAGAGCATTTTGAAACAGGCTCTGCTGAGTTAACCGTCCCTGGAGGGCAACACACATGCTTTATCCCATCGCAATTTCAACGGGCGACGAGGACCACGCCTGGGGCGTGGAAGTCCCGGATATTCCCGGGTGCTATTCCGCCGGCGATGACCTGGACGACGCCATGGCCATGGCCCGCGAAGCCATCGAGGGGCACTTCGAGATCCTTGCAGAAGATGGCGCGCCGATCCCCTGCGCGCAGAAAGTCACCTTGCACGCCGCCAACCCACAGTACGCAGGCTGCACCTGGGCGGTGGTAGACATCGACGTCACCAAGTACCTGGGCAAGGCGCAAAAACTCAACATCACCCTGCCGGGGTATCTGTTGAATCGCATCGATGACTATGTACTGAATCACCCGGAAGAAAAAAGCCGCTCGGGGTTTCTGGCGTCCGCGGCACTCAAGGTATTGCAACAGGATCGATAATCGCGGCGAAGCAAAACCGAAGGGTTTACCGGAACGTTCAGCTGACGAGAATTTGACCGCAAGAAACGTAGTTTCCAGACCCGCTGGCGGAACTAGAGTAGCGTCATGCCCATTAAACGCCTGTTCGAGGAGCCCGCTCATGACTTACCAATTCAAGCTCATGCCTTCCCCTGTCGGTGAACTGACCCTGGTGGCGCGCAACGGCAAACTGAGCGCCATTTTATGGGAAGTGGAACGCGCAAACCGTGTGCGCCTGGGTGAATTGGTCGAGGCCAATGACAGCCCGATATTGCTGGAAACCCAACGCTAGTTAACGGAGTACTTTGCCGGATCGCGCAATCGGTTTGAGCTGGAGCTGGATTTCGCCGGTACCGATTTTCAGAAACAGGTTTGGCGGGCTCTGCTGACAATTCCCTTCGGCGAAACGCGCAGCTACAGCCAGATTGCCCAACAGATCGGCAACCCCAAGGCTGTACGCGCAGTCGGTGCGGCGAATGGGCGTAATCCGATCTCGATTGTCGCCCCCTGCCACCGGGTGATTGGTGCATCAGGCGGGCTGACCGGATTTGCCGGGGGGTTGCAGGCCAAGCAGTATTTGCTGGCACTGGAAGGCGCAGGTCAGGCAGAGCTGGCGTTCTGACTTAGGCGGCGACTGAACCGTTTACCGAGATATTTGTTAAAAGAAATTTCAAAGAACTGCTGTGGTCAATTATTCATCACCTCTTCACACAGGAAACGGTAATGAAATTCTCCACGGTCTCGCAAACCCTGTCCCGCTGGGCAGGCAGCCCCCGAACCTTCTACACAGCCGTCGCACTGATCCTGATATGGAGCCTGAGCGGGCCCTATTTCCACTACAACGACACCTGGCAACTGATCATCAATACCTCGACGACCATTATCACGTTCCTGATGGTGTTCCTGATCCAGAACACGCAAAACCGCGACAACGATATCCTGCATATCAAGATTGATGAGCTGCTGCGCGTATCCAAGGATGCGCAGAATGCCGTGCTCAGCCTCGATGGCCTGGACCGCAAGGAACTGGAAAAGCTGCGCCAGGAATACCGCGACATTGGCAACACCAGCAGCCTGAGTTTGAACAACGGTTGCACCGACAACGTGGCGCCGACCAAGACGGACCTGAATCAGGCATAGAAAACGGCGGTTGGGTAGGCCCCCACCGCCGATTTCATTTCACGCTACGGTCTCAACCGTCGCCTTGATGACCCTTGCCATAGGTTGATGCCAGGGCACGGGCTTTTTGCAGACGCTCTTCGAGCTTGGGCAGCGTCTCATCCACCAGCGCTTTTATCTCCGGCACATCCGACGCGGCACCTTCTTTCTTGAACAGGGCGATGGCGTCTTCGTTTTCCTTGACCTGCTGTGCGGTATAGGCAGCGTCAAAGGAGTCACCGTCCTTGAGTTCGGGCATCAGGGTTTCGGCCTTATCGACGATCTTCTCCCGTGGCGCGACCGGCAAATCGAGCTTCTTGGCGATGGCTGCCAAGTGCTGGTTGGCCAGGGTGCGCTCGTTGATGACCTCAATGGTGTAGTCCTTGATCTCTTGGGACGAGGTCTTGGCGTGGGCCATGCGACTGGTTTCGATATCGGCCATACCTTTGGCCGAAGCCTGCTCGATAAATTCAGCAGGCGACTGGGCGAAAGCATTGCTGGCGCCGAGGCCCAGCAGCATCGCGAAACTGGCGGTGCGTAACCGGATAGCCATGCGGCTCATGATGGGTTCCTCCAGAGCAAAAATAGGTACGGGGATCTACACCCGCCCTGGATTCGAATTTTCAGAGCCGCAAAGGTTTAGAAAAAACTTATCAGTGCGACGAACGGTTGTCGTCATTTCATGCCGGCTTGCTTGCAAACAAGCCCGGCAATGCATGCGCCAGGGCATTAATGGCAAAGCCGATGAACATCACGCCGCAGAGCTTGGTGATCAGGATTTCATGGCGTTGATACACCGTGCGCACTCGTTGGGCACCGACCACGCCGATCAAAATCCCATAGGCCAACAGGCCGCCCACAAAGCTCACGAAGATCAGCGACGGCAGCATCGACCACGTCAACAACTCGGCACGGCTGGACAGCAACGCGGTGAAAGTCGCCACGGCAACCGGATAGGCTTTGGGGTTGGTCAAGCCGAACACAATGCCATGCCAGAACGGGTGCCGCGCCGCGCCCTGGGGGGCATCGCCGTTGCGGCGCTGGGTACGGATCGCACGCCAGCCGAGCCAGAACAGATACACACCGCTGAGTACGCCCAATACATCAAACGCACTGCTGCCCACTTCTCGCGCACCGACGATGGCAATCAGCGCAGTACTGCACCACACCACATCACCGAGCAAATGCCCGCACAAAAAACCCGCTCCGGCACGCCGGCCACGCGCAGCACCGATGCCGAACACGGCCAAAACACCTGGGCCAGGTGTAATACCGTAGATAAAACCCGAAGCAAGGACGGCGAGCAGCAAGGATGGGGTCATGAATAGACGCTCTGACGGATTCTTGAAGGTGATTGATTCTGCATGTTTCACTGCGGTGGGTAAAACTTCATTCCTGCGTAAGGCTTGGCGCGACAAGCTTGCAGGCGCGAGGCCAGATCACCGACATGAACCTCCAGCTTGTGGCCGTCGGGATCGAGGAAATAAAACGACGCGCCTTCACTGCGGTTGTCACGCCACTCCTGCACGCCGGCGGCCCGCAGGCGTTCGACCAACGCGGTGAAATCAGCGGCATCGACGGTGAAGGCATAGTGGGTGTAATCCATTGCTGCAGTGGTCGAGCGCACCGGATCCAGCGACAGACACAGCCAAAGCCCGGGCAAGGACAGGTAAGCACCGTTGTCCCAAGTGGCATCGAGTTGAACACGCAGCAGATCGTGATAAAAACTGACGCTGCGCGGCACGTCGGTGACGGCCAGGGTCAGGTGGTTGAAGCCGGTTAGCATTTAGGTTTTCTCTTATTATCGGTGACCATCGGACAATACACCGCGCACCCGCCCAATCAACCACTGCAACCCAGAATCACCACCCCGCCGCACATGCCAGGCCAGCTCAAAAGCAAACGAGGGAATATGAAACGGCGGTGGCACGGTCAGCAAATGTTGATGGTCGATATTCAGTAAACCCCGGGACGACACCGTCAAAATCAGGTCCGTGCCCTCGATCAACTGTGGCGCCACGCCCCAGTGCGGCAGGCTGATTGCCACATGCCGCCGTTCACGTATCGCAGTCAGTGCCCGTTCGATTTCCGGGGTACCGCTGCCGCGCATCTCCAACAGCACATGTGGGCGCGACAGGTAAGTCGGCAGGTCCAGCGCACCGCTGGGTGCAAGGCTGTGGCGGTCGACCAGGCAGGTGTAATGCTCTTCGAACAATGGCGTCGTACACAGTTCGGCGGGCATGTCGGGGAATACGCCCGCCGCCAGGTCGAGATCGCCATTAAGCACGCCGTCAACCATGCCTTCGCGGCTGGCCTGGATGATCTGCAGGTCGATGCCCGGCGCTTCACTGCGCAGGACGCGGACCAATCCTGGTAGGAGGATCGCTGCGCTGTAGTCTGACATTGCCACGCGAAAGCGGCGCTTGGCCGAGGTGGGGTCAAAACGATTCGGCGCCAATAATGCCTGCACCTGGCCCAGCGCTTCGGCCAATGGCGCTGCCAACTCCAGAGCCCGAGCCGTGGGCACCAGCGCGCCGCCCTGACGCACCAACAGCGGGTCGCCAAGCATATCGCGCAGCCGCGCCAACGCGTGGCTCACCGCCGGCTGGCTCAGGTGCAGGCGCTCGGCGGCGCGGGTCACGTGTTGCTCGCTGAGCAAGGCGTCGAGGATCACCAGCAGGTTAAGGTCGATGCGGCGTAGATCATTCATCAGCTGCATGGTCTGTATAAGAACTTGGAATTTAAATCTGCGCGACGAATAGCCTAGAGTCCAGCGAAACTTCTGGGAGCATGGAGATGAGCGCGTTGCATTGGATGGGTTTGTTAGCGCTGGCGGTGATCGCCGGAGCCGTGGTGCCGTTTCAAAGTGCAATCAACGCTAATCTTGGGCGCGGCCTCGGCCATCCATTGTGGGCCACCTTGGCGTCGTTGCTGGTGAGTATCATCGTGCTGCTGCCAGTGATTATCGCTTTGCGTCTGCCCTTGCCGAGCCTGACATTTATCACCAAGGCACCGTTGTGGATGTGGGCCGGTGGCGCCTTCGGCGTCTGTTTTATTTCACTGGCGTTGATGCTGCTGCCCAAACTCGGCGCGTCAGGGTTTATTGCGTTGGCGATGGCCGGGCAGATTCTCGCCTCGTTGCTGCTCGACCATTTCGGCCTGTTCGGCCTGGTGCAACGCCAACTGACAACGCCGCGGGTGTTGGGCGCGTTGCTGCTGATCGGCGGCGTGGCATTGATCCAGTTCAGTGGCGCTCAGCCGCCAGGCGATTGATCTGGGCCTGCTCTACCACCGGCTGCGGCGCGCCCAGGCTCGCAGCCTGTAACATTGCCCGGCCGACAGTCTCGGTGCTCACCACCCAAGCCGGTTTTACCCGCCGCACAAACGAAAGCACCGGCCCCAGCACGCTATAGAAAGCTTGATACAAGGGCGTCTTTGAGCGCACGCCGTGCAACGGCTGAATGATCCCCGGACGGAACAGGTACACCGCCTTGAACGGCAGGCGCAGCAAGGCGTTTTCCGTCTTGCCCTTGACCCGCGCCCACATTGATTGGCCCGTCTCGGAACTGTCCGTGCCAGCGCCGGACACGTAGATAAAGGTCATCTGCGGATTAAGCCGCGCCAGGGTACTGGCAGCCACCAGGGTCAGGTCATAGGTGAGGTGGGTGTACCGGGCTTCGTTCATGCCTGCCGACGAGACACCGAGGCAAAAGAAACACGCATCAAAACCTTGCAGCAGGTTCTCCAGGGGCTGGAAGTCGAGCATGTCGCTGTGCAGCACCTGATGCAGTTTGCCGTGTTGCTGGGTCAGGGGCGTGCGGCCGACGGCGACCACTTCCTGCACATCTGCCGCCAGCAGGCACTCGCGCAGCACGCCCTGGCCGACCATGCCGGTGGCGCCGAATAACAGAACTCTCATTAGGGAACCTCAGCGGCACGCCGCAAGCTTGCTCAAGTAGAACGCGTTGAGCGTGTAGCTTAACGCCTGCCGCCTGAGGCTGCCCTATCAAAACGCGCTACGAAATATCTCCTCAATCTGACGCTGATCCGCCCGTCGTGGATTGGTCAGCCCGCACGCGTCCTTCAGCGCGTTCGCGGCCAGCACTGGGATGTCCTGCAACTTGGCACCCAGCTCACGCAGGCCGGCGGGGATTTCCACGTCCTGGGACAGTCGGCGGATTGCCGCAATCGCGGCCTGGGCGCCCTCCTCCACGGTGATGCCCTTGATGTCCGCGCCGAGGGCGCGGGCCACGTCGCTCAGGCGCTTGGCACTGACGCTGGCATTGAAGCTTTGTACGTGGGGCAGGAGCACGGCGTTGCAGACGCCATGGGGCAAGTCGTACAGACCACCCAGTTGGTGAGCCATGGCATGCACAAATCCCAGGGACGCGTTGTTGAATGCCATGCCAGCGAGGAACTGCGCATAAGCCATGTTTTCCCGTGCGGCCATGTCGTTGCCGTCGCGCACCGCCAGGCGCAGGTTGGCACTGATCAGCTCGATGGCCTTGATCGCACAGGCGTCGGTGATCGGTGTGGCGGCGGTGGACACGTAGGCTTCGATGGCGTGGGTCAGCGCATCCATCCCCGTGGCGGCGGTGAGGCCCTTGGGCATACCGACCATCAGCGCCGGGTCGTTGACCGATAGCAGCGGCGTGACGTTGCGATCGACGATGGCCATTTTCACGTGACGGGTTTCGTCGGTGATGATGCAAAACCGCGTCATCTCGCTGGCAGTGCCGGCGGTGGTGTTGATGGCGACCAGCGGCAGTTGCGGCTTGCTCGACTGATCGACGCCTTCATAGTCGCCGATGCGTCCGCCGTTGGTGGCGCACAAGGCGATGCCCTTGGCGCAGTCATGGGGCGAGCCGCCGCCCAGGGACACCACGAAATCGCAGGCCGTCTGTTGCAACAGCGCCAGCCCCTTCTCGACGTTTTCCACCGTGGGGTTGGGCTTGGCGCCGTCGTAGATCACCGAGTCGATATCCTGCATCGCCAGCTTCTCGGCGATCATGCTGGCCACACCGGCTTTGGCCAGGCCGGCGTCGGTAACGATCAAGGCTTTACGAAAGCCGTAGGCGCGAATAGCGGTCATGGCTTCGTCGAGGCAGTCGCTGCCCATGATGTTGACGGCGGGGATGAAAAATGTGCTGCTCATGGTCGATCCTCAGAGGCTTTATGCCGACAGAATCCACCGGTACTGCATAGCGCATCTTGATCAGGATCAACGCCGGCTCGTGATAAAGTCACCCTCCAGCCGATTTCGAGTAGACCCGCCGCAATGAAGGATTTCCAGGATATTGACGCCCACCTTGAAGATTGGAGCGCCCTGCGCGACGCCATCGACTTCAACGGGATTCTGATCGGCAACGGCGCCAGCCGCACGATCTGGGAAGACTTTGCCTACGACTCGCTGTTTGAAAACGCCCGCACCGTTGAAGAAAAACCCCTAAGCCAATCCGAACTCAGCGTGTTCGATGCCCTGCAAACCCGCAGTTTCGAGCAAGCCCTGGGCGCCTTGAAAACCACCAGCCGGGTCAACAAGGCCCTGGCGGTCAGTTCGGCGGCACCGCGTAATCGCTATTACGCGATCAAGGAAGCGTTGATCAACACCATTCACACCGTACACATCCCCTGGCGACTGGTGCAGCCATCGACCCTGGCGACGATCAACAATGAGTTGGCACGCTACGCCACCGTCTTCACCAGCAATTACGATTTGCTCAACTACTGGGCAATCCTGCACACGCCCGGGATCGACGACCTGTTCCGCAGCGCCGATTCAAGCTTCGACCTGCGCAATACCCACACCGACACCACGCGCATTCTCTACCTGCACGGCGGCCTGCATCTGGTGCGCAACCTTGATGGCACAGCGCGAAAACTGCCGTCCACCGACAGCACCTTGCTCAGCAGTTTCGCGATCAACAACACGATCAAGACGCTGGACGATGTGCCGCTGTTCGTCAGTGAAGGCAAGGTGGAGGAAAAGCTCAAGAGCATTCGCAGTTCGGATTATCTGTCGTTCTGTTATGAGCAGTTGCTGAGCCATGAAGGCGCGTTGTGCATTTTCGGGCATGACTTGGGGCCGCAGGATAAACACCTGGCGGATGCGATTCGCCAGGCCGGTATCACCACCCTGGCGATCTCGGTTTCGGGGCGCACTGATGGCTTTATTCGTCAGCAGAAGCAGCGGTATTCGCAGCTGTTCGAAGGTACAGGAGCGCAACTGAAATTCTTCGCGGCGCGCACGCATCCGCTGGGTAACCCGGCGCTTTCGGTGCCGGTCGAACACTGAGCAAGCCCGCCCCCACATTTGATTGCATTTCAAATCGGGATCAGCGTCATTCCTCAGCGCTGTGCACCACCACCAGCAACTGCGCCTGCACCTCTCCCACCGAGCGAATCCGGTGGGGTTTCTGCGCATTGAAATGCAGCGCATCGCCGCGCTCCAACAGCACCCGCTCGCTCATGAAATCCACTTCCACCTGGCCTTCATGCACGAACAGAAACTCTTCCCCCAAATGCTCCTTGAAGGTCTTGTCGGTGAACTCCGCCGGCGGGTAGATGATGAACGGCAACAGGCTGCGCTCGCTCACCTGATGGGCAAGTACCGCATAACCCGGTGACGTGTCGGGCCGTTCATGGCTGCGCACCAGGCTGTAGCTGTCGAGGCTGACGTTGCCTTCGCTGAACAGCTCTTCGACTTTCACGTTCAGCGCCTTGGCCAGTTTCAGCGCAGCAGCAATGGACGGCGTGTTGAGCCCACGCTCCACTTTCGACAGGTAACTCTTGGTCATCCCGGACTTTTCGGCCAGGGCCTCCAGGGTTACGCCAAGTTTTTTTCTAAGTAATTTCAAACGGATAGACATTTGCTGCGGTTAATCCATGCAGAAAGCGATGAGCCGTGCTTGCCAATGACACAAAGTGTCATATAGCATCTTTAGTGTCATTTGCAGTCACCCAACGACCTTGCGAGCAGCGGGCGAGCAGCAAATCCGACGTCCATTGAACTACCCAAAGGACACCGATATGGCCAAGACATTAGCACTCCCGAAAGACCAACTGGTCAAGCAAGCCCTGAGCCAGATGCAAAACAGCCTGGCAGATAATACGTGGACCGAGCGCCAAAAGCTGGCGCTGACCTGCCGAATTCTGTTCGAACACGGCCACGACTCTGGCCTGGCCGGGCAAATTACCGCACGCGGGCCTGCGCCTGGCACCTACTACACTCAGCAACTGGGCCTGGGTTTTGACGAAATCACCGCCAGCAACCTGCTGCTGGTCAACGAAGACCTGGAAGTGCTCGAAGGTCATGGCATCCCCAACCCGGCCAACCGTTTTCACACCTGGGTGTACCGCGGGCGCCCGGATGTAAACTGCATCATCCATACACACCCCACGCACATTGCCGCGCTGTCGATGCTGGAAGTGCCGTTGCAGGTGTCGCATATGGACCTCTGCCCGCTGTATGAAGATTGCGCGTTCCTGGAGGCCTGGCCCGGCGTGCCGGTGGGCAATGAAGAGGGGGAGATCATCACCACGGCGCTGGGTGACAAGCGCGCCATCCTGCTCTCGCACCACGGCCAGTTGTCCACCGGGGCCAGCATCGAAGAAGCCTGTGTCATCGCGCAGTTGATCGAGCGGGCGGCCAAGTTGCAGTTGCTGGCGATGTCTGCGGGCACCGTCAAGCCGATCCTGCCAGAGCTGGGGCGCGAGGCCCACGACTGGATTTCCAAGCCCAAGCGCCATGGCGCTGCGTTCAATTACTACGCGCGGCAGAATCTGCGTAAACATGCCGATTGCCTGAACTGATCGCCCCCTTTTTTCGACCGGAGTTTTCCCATGTCCAATCCAACTATTCACGGCATCATCGGCTACACCATCACCCCGTTCAGTGCTGATGGCCAGCGTGTTGACTTCGACGCACTCGGGCGTTCTATCGACCGCTTGATCGACAGCGGCATCCACGCTATCGCGCCGCTGGGCAGCACCGGCGAAGGCGCTTACCTGAGCGATGCCGAGTGGGACGAAGTCAGTGCCTACAGCATCGAGAAAGTCGCCAAACGCGTGCCGACCATTGTCAGCGTGTCCGACCTGACCACCGCCAAGGCCGTGCGCCGAGCGCGCTATGCCGAGGCGCACGGTGCCGATGTGGTCATGGTGCTGCCCGCCTCATACTGGAAACTCAGCGAAGCGCAAATCCTCGCCCACTACGCCGCAATCGGCGACAGCATCGGCGTGCCGATCATGCTCTACAACAACCCGGCCACCAGCGGTACCGACATGTCGGTGGAGTTGATCCTGCGCATCCTCAAGCAGGTCGACAACGTGACCATGGTCAAGGAGAGCACGGGCGACATCCAGCGCATGCACCAGTTAAAACTGGAGAGTGACGTGCCGTTCTACAACGGCTGCAACCCGCTGGCCCTGGAAGCCTTCGCGGCCGGTGCCAAAGGCTGGTGCACCGCGGCGCCGAACTTGATCCCCCAACTCAATCTGGACCTGTATCAGGCAGTGCTGGCCAATGACTTGAATAAAGCGCGAGAGCTGTTCTACCGGCAGTTGCCGTTGCTGCAATTCATCCTCAAGGGCGGGTTGCCGACGACGATCAAGGCCGGGTTGCGCTTGACTGGGCTGGAGGTGGGGGATCCAAGGTTGCCGGTGTTCCCGCTGGGTGAGGCGGGGATCGAGCAACTCAAAACACTTCTGAAATAAACTCAGGGCCTGTGTGGGAGGGGGCTTGCTCCCTCCCACAGTTGAATTGAGTACAGCCTTTTAATAGAGACAAATAGCAATAATTCTCGATATCATTCACGACTTTTCCACGCCGTGCTTCGTCAAGAAGGATATCCATGTCTCATCCCAAGCCCGACCCGTCGTCGGCCGATGCCTGTCGCGGGTTTTATGCAGATATTCTGTATTTCCTGCGTAAACGCACGGACAACGCCAGCGACGCGGCGGACATGACTCAGGATGTCTTTACCCAGTGGCTGGGCTACCGCGATCGAGCCAAGGTCGAGCAGCCCCGGGCGTTTCTGTTTCAGATGGCGCGCAATCTGTTGCGCGATCACTGGCGCAAACAGAAGGTACGGCACACCGCCCATTCCGATCACGCCGAAATGGATACCGAGCCGGTCACCGACGAACAGCACGACCCCATGGCCGCCGCCCTTCGCCTGCAACGCCTGGAACAGTTGAAAGAAGTCCTCGCCGAACTCTCGCCCCGCCGGCGAGAAGCCCTTATGCTGCACCGCTTCGAAGGCTTGAGCCAGGCACAGATCGCCGAACGCATGGGCATTTCGACCAGCATGGTAGAAAAGCATATTGCCTTGGCCCTGCTGCATTGCAAGCGACGCCTTCAATCCGACCCCGGCACGGAGCAGCCAGAATGAACCGCCCGAGCGACATCGACGCCCTGGACAGCCAAACGAGCGACTCCATCGACGCCCAGGCCGCCAGTTGGTTTGCGCGCAACCGCAACGCTGCCAGCCGTGCCGACCGCAAAGCCTTTGCCGCCTGGCAGGCGGTGCCAGCCCATGCGCGTGCCTATGCCGAATTCGAACAGCTGTGGGCCGACCTGGCCCAGTTGCAACAACTGAACAAACCGCTGCCGCTGGCAAAACGCAAACGCCCCCTCTGGCGCCCTGCCCTTGCGGTGGCCGCTGCCGTGCTGTGCGCCGTGCTGGCGACCCACATCGGCGCGCCCCGCGAGCTGTATCACACCCAGGTCGCCGCTCATGCCAAAGGTATGCGTACCTTGAACCTGCCCGATGGCAGCACTTTGTACGTGAATGCCAACACCCGCATCCGCGTGGACTTCAGCGCCCATCAACGTGTCGTGCATCTGGACAAAGGCCAGCTGTATATCGAAGTGGCGGCCGACAAGGAGCGGCCACTCTACGTGCAAGCCGGCGAGTCGATCATACGGGTGGTGGGCACTGGTTTTGACGTGCGCCGCGGCCAACAGCAACTGGTGGTGAGCGTTGCCCATGGCCAGGTGGCGTTCGAGCCGGACAGCAAAAGCCCCACCACCCTGCTCGGCGCCCGGCAACGTGCCGCTTACAGCTACGCCAAAGGCACCCTGCAACAACAAACCCTCAGCGCTGAAGAAGTGGCCGATTGGCGCAGCGGGCATTTATCGTTTCGCAATCGCGAACTGGCCAGCCTGATCGACGAGCTGAGCCTGTACCGTCCCCAGGCGCCGTTGCAGGTCAGCAAGGCCGTGGCGCAACTCAAGGTGTCGGGGAACCTGGATGTGAATGACCCCGATGCCCTGCTCAACGCCTTGCCCGCCCTGTTGCCGGTAAAAACCGTGGTCTTGGCCGATGGCAGTGTGAAAATCGAGCCGAGCAAATAGCCTGCATACCGCCCACATGAGAATATATTGCATTCGCATGTGTGGTTTTTTTGGCCTGCCCCGTCTTCCTCCTGTCCGTGTTTGATACGCACACCTTTTTGGCTATTTAGCCGCTCCGGGGGATTTCATGTTTCGCGCGCCTTGCCACGCTTCGCACCTGTTTCTTCGACCCACGCTCATGGCCACGTGCCTGGCCTTCAGCCTCAATGCCCAGGCCGAGTCGTTCACCCTGCACCTGCCGGCCCAGTCACTGGCCACGTCCCTGAGCCAGGTGGCACAGCAGGCGAAAATCCAGCTGCTGTTCGATGAAAACCTGCTCAAAAACCTGAAAGCGCCGGCGCTTGACGGTGACTACACCGCAGAAGTAGCGATTCGCTCCCTGCTGAAAAACGGCGAGTTCACCCTGATCAAGGTCGGCAGCACCTACGTAGTGCGCCCCGATGAGGGCAAGGCCACCAGCAGCGCCGCGATCCAGCTGGACACGCTGAGCGTGATCGGCACCGGCAACGAAGTGAACGCCGGCACCGTCAACCGCTCCACCCTGACCCAGGCCGATATCGACCGCTACCAGTCCAATAACATTCCGAGCCTGTTGCAGACCCTGCCCGGCGTCAGCCAGGGCGGTTCGCTCAAACCTGGCGGGCAGACCATCAACATTCGTGGTTTCGGCGATGCCGAAGACGTGCCGTTGACCGTGGACGGCGCCACCAAGACCGGCTTTGAGCGCTACCAGCAAGGCACGGTGTTTATCGAACCCGAGCTGATCAAGCGCATCGAAGTGGAGAAAGGCCCCAACTCGCCGTTCACCGGCAATGGCGGCTTCGGCGGCACCGTCAACATGATCACCAAGGACGCCCCGGACCTGCTCCAGGACGGTCGCAACAGCGGCGCGATGCTCAAATACGGCTACTCCAGCAATGACCATGAACAGGTCTACAGCGGTGCCGTGTATGGCCGCACCGACGATGGCCGTTTCGACGCCCTGGCCTATCTGACCCAACGCGACGGCGGCGATATGAAGGTGGCCGCCAAGTTGCCCAACGACAACAACGAGTACCCGATCAACCCCCAGCGCTTGCCCAACAGCGCGCAGGATGTGGACGGCAAGTTGTTCAAGGTCAACGCGTACTTCACCGATGAGCAGAGTGTCGGCCTGTCGTACTCGCGTTCTCACAGCAACCGCTGGACGCCGTTTTCCGCCGCGAGCTACCCAACGCCGCCCACCCAGTTCAACATCGACCGCTACGGCTACGAAGGGGCATTGAAGCGTTTCCTCGCGCACCGCGATACGGTCGATACCACCTGGTCGGGCAAGTATCACTACCAGCCGCTGGATAACCCGCTGGTGGACCTCACTGTCAAATACTCCCAGTCCAATACCGAACAGACCGACGAGCGTGACGCCACCGCGTTTTTCCAACTGGCTACCGGCGGGCGCAAGATGGACACCGCCTACACCGACAAAAACCTCGACATCCGCAACGTCAGCTTGTTCGACACCGGGCCCTTGCAGCACGCGGTGACCGTCGGCGGGCAGATCCGCAAGCACATCCGCGAAACCGAAATGTGGATGCCCGGCACCACCTACAACACGCCGCGCTACAACTATGGGCACTTCCAGCCGGGCTTCATGCCCCACGGCAAGGTCGATACCAACAGCTTCTTTATCCAGGACGCGGTAACCCTCGGCGACGTGACCATCACCCCGTCGCTGCGCTATGACCATGTGCGCAACCGTGGCGAAGGCAACGATGCGCCCTACTACAACAACCCCGACCCCGCGGTTGGCCACGATTACAGCGACCGCACCTACACCGGCTGGTCGCCACGCCTGGCGCTGTTCTGGACCGTGACGCCGAATGTGGGGTTGTTCGCCAACTGGAGCCAGACCTGGCGCGCCCCGGTGATCGACGAACAATATGAAGTACAGGGTCTGGGCAGCCGCACCGCGACCAGCGTGGACCTGGACCCGGAGCGCATCACCTCGATCACCCTGGGCAACATCACCAACTTCGACAACCTGTTGGCCCAGGACGATAACCTGCAACTGCGCACTACCCTGTTCCACAACAAGGTCGAAGACGAAATCTTCAAGGCCACCGGCGTGGGCTGCCAGAACCAGGCCATCAACGGCGGCAGCATCTCCTCAGCGTGCCCACCGGGGCCGATGTCCAACTATCGCAATATCGGTGGCATGACCATCAAGGGCGTCGAACTCGAATCGATCTATAACTCCACCTACCTGTTTGGTTCGGTATCGTTTGCCTATGCCAAGGGCCAGCATCAGGGCGCCTATACCAACCCCTGGGGCCCGGATGTGGCGGCACGGGATATCCCACCGACCAAATGGGTGCTGGTACTGGGCACCAACATCCCGGCCTGGGATGCCCAGGTGGGCTGGATGGGTCAATTCATCGGCGCTACCGACCGCTTGCCCAGCGACAAATACTCCGGTGGCCCGGGCTCCGGCGTGGGCGACCGGTTCTTCGACCAGTACGGCAACAAGCGTTACAACACCCAGGGCCTGTTCGCCAAATGGAAACCGCAGCAGGCTTACCTCAAAGGCACCGAGGTGAACTTCACCGTGGACAACCTGTTCAACGAAAACTTCCGCCCGGCGTTGAGCGGCGACCGCGCCTACACCAAGGGGCGCGATGCGAAGATCAGCGTGACGCGATTCTTCTGACCACACACGCATTCCAAATGTGGGAGCAGGCTTGCCTGCGATAGCCGTGGTACAGCCACCATCGTCATCGCAGGCAAGCCAGCGCCCACAGGGAACGCTCACTTCAGGCCAGGTAGCCATCCCCGCGCAACAGGGTTTCCAGGCAGTGCTCAGTGATGTGGTAGAACGCCTTGAGCTCCTGGATTTTCACCAGCAACTGCGCGTTGTCCAAAGGCTGCGCACGCTTGACCGCAAGAATCATCTTGTTCTTGTTGGTGTGCTCCAACGAGATGAACTCGAACACCTTGGTCTCATAGCCACAGGCTTCCAGGAACAACGCACGCAAGCTGTCGGTGACCATTTCTGCCTGCTGGCCCAGGTGCAGGCCGTATTGCAGCATCGGCTTGAGCAGCGCCGGGCTCTGGATCTGCAGGCGGATCTGCTTGTGGCAGCATGGCGAGCACATGATGATCGACGCGCCGGAGCGGATGCCGGTATGGATCGCGTAATCGGTGGCGATGTCGCAGGCATGCAGGGCGATCATCACGTCCAGCTCGCTCGGCGCCACACTGCGTACGTCCCCGCACTTGAACACCAGCCCCGGGTGCTCCAGCCGCGCGGCAGCACTGTTGCACAGGGTGACCATGTCTTGGCGCAATTCAACACCGGTAACCTCGCCCTCGGCCTTGAGGGTGTTGCGCAGGTAATCGTGAATGGCGAAGGTCAGGTAGCCCTTGCCAGAGCCGAAATCGGCAACGCGCACCGGTTGGTCGAGTTTCAACGGCGACGACGTCAGCGCATGGCTGAACACTTCGATGAACTTGTTGATCTGCTTCCACTTGCGCGACATCGAGGGAATCAACGCCTGCCTGGCATCGGTCACCCCCAGATCGGCGAGAAACGGCCGGCTCAGGTCGAGGTAGCGGTTCTTCTCACGGTTATGCTCGGCTGACGGTGCTTCGCGCAGTTGTTGCGGCTGGCTTTTGAACAGCGAGCTTTTGTTCTTCTTGCTGTATTCCAGCTGGGCTTCGTCAGTCAGCGACAGCAAGTGCGCGTTCTTGAATGACGCAGGCAACAGCTCGGCAATCGCCGCCACGCCGTCAGCCAAGGGGAAATTCTTGGTGATGTCGCGGGTCTTGTAGCGGTACACGAAGGACAGGCACGGCTGGTCTTTGACGGTGACCGGCTTGATGATCAGCCGTTGCAGCTCGGCTTCCTCACCGACGTACTTGGCCAGCACCAGCTTGATAAAGGCGTTTTGCGCAAGGCTTGCGCTCAGCAATTGGATGAACTGGGCGTGATGATCCGGCGCAGGGTTGGCGGGTTGAGCGGTGACGGACATGAACAAAAACGCCTCGGGCAAAGAATGCCGGGCATTTTAGGGGGGATAGGGGTTCAGGGCACGGGGTTATTTGACCAATGGTCAGTTCCAGCAGCCACAGTAGATCCAAATGTGGGAGGGGACCTGCCCCCTCCCACATTTGGAACTGAGTTGGCCGGGTTATTCGAGTACCACCAGGCGATTGGGCAGCTCATTGCGCGTTTGCGTCACCGGCACATGCACCTTGAGCAACTCGCCGCACGCCTCGATGCACGCAATGAACCCGGCCAGCGTCTGCCCCTGTTTCACCTGCTGGGTGAACGTCTTGACGATGGCGTCCCAACTGCTGTCATCCAGGCGTTTGGAAATGCCGTCATCGACGAGGATCTCCACGTAGCGTTCCGCCTCGCTGACAAATATCAGCACGCCAGTGCTGCCCAGCGTGTGGTGCAGGTTCTGCTCCAGAAACTGCCGACGCGCCAGGTTCGAGGCGCGCCAGTGGCGTACGGAGCGGGGAATCAGGCGGGTGGTGACCTTGGGCAAGCGAAACACCAGGCACAACACAATAAACGTCGCCCATTGCGCCAACAGCAAGGTGTACATGGTCAGGTAGCCCGACAAATAATGCACCACGCCCGGTACCACCAACGCGATCAGGCTGGCCCACAGCAACGGGATGTAGGCGTAGTCGTCGGCACGCGCCGCCAGCACGGTCACCAGTTCTGCGTCGGTGTTTTTTTCGACCCGGGCAATTGCTTCGGCGACTTGGCGCTGCTCATGTTCAGTCAGTAATGCCATGGTTGTAGATGCTCTTTTCTCGTTATTGTCATTACCAGCCGCCCGAAGCCCCGCCACCGCCGAAGCCACCACCGCCGCCACGGAAACCACCGCCACCGCCGCCCCCACCACCGCCGCGGCCGCTGCTGCTGAGAATGGCCAGCAGGATAGCGCCTACCGGCAAGCCCATGCGATTGCACAGCCACAACACGCCGATCAGCAGGATAAACAGGCCGATGGAAAACCCGGGGTTATCCTTGGCGAAATTCGCATCCGCCACATGGGCGGGCACCGCCAGGGGTTCACCGCCCACCACCTGGATCATCGCCGCCACGCCGTCGCTGATGCCCTGGCTGAAATTGCCGGTCTTGAACTTGGGCAGGATCACCTGGTTGATGATCACCCAGGACTGCGCATCCGTCAGCACACCTTCCAGGCCGTAACCGACTTCGATGCGCAATTGGCGCTCATCACGGGCAACGATCAACAGCGCGCCGTTGTCCTTGCCCTTCTGGCCGATGCCCCATGCGCGCCCCAATTGATAACCGTAGTCTTCAATCTGGACGCCCTGCAGGTCGGGCACGGTGACCACCACAAGCTGGTCACCGGAGGTCTGCTCCAGCGCCTGCAGCTGTTGAGTGAGCTGCTGGCGCGTTGCCGGGTCGATCATCTGGGCGTTGTCCACCACCCGCCCGGTCAATGCCGGGAAGGTCAGGGCCGCCTGGGCCATGCCCATGCAAGCCAGTAGCCAGAACGCCAGGCCTATCCGTAATAAACGCATCGACACCTCAAGGCAGCGTTATTTGAATTTCACCTGCGGCGCCTTGTCGGCATCGGCGCTGGTGGCTTCAAACGTGGCGCGGATCGGCAAGTCGCTGTACATCACGCTATGCCACAGACGGCCCGGGAAAGTACGGATTTCGGTGTTGTACGCCTGCACGGTCTGGATGAAATCACGACGGGCCACGGCGATACGGTTCTCGGTGCCTTCAAGCTGGGATTGCAAGGCCAGGAAATTCTGGTTGGCCTTGAGGTCCGGGTAACGCTCGGACACCACCATCAAACGGCTGAGTGCGCCGCTCAAGCCATCCTGAGCTTGCTGGAACTGCTTGAGTTTTTCCGGGTTGTCGAGGGTGCTGGCGTCCACCTGGATCGAGGTGGCCTTGGCCCGCGCTTCGATCACGGCGGTGAGGGTCTCCTGTTCGTGGGCGGCATAGGCCTTCACCGTTTCCACCAGGTTGGGGATCAGGTCGGCACGGCGTTGATACTGGTTCTGCACCTGGCCCCAGGCCGCCTTGGCCTGTTCGTCCAGGGTCGGGATGTTGTTGATGCCGCAACCGCTCAGCACGGTGCTGATCAATAGCAAAGCCGCGACCTTGAAGCCCCAACGGTAAGTCTGTGCTGCTTGCATGGTGTTTCTCCTGCCCAATCTTGATGGAATTTGACGACTAACCCTATAAACCACGCGCTTGGGGCATAATCCGCCACCACTGGAATGCATCGAGCCAATCAGCTACAAAGATGCCCAGCGCGAAAAAGAGTTCAGAGTGTGCTGCATTTATCTGAACAACACCCGAACAACAATAGACGCTCCCCACATTTTGGCCGACCAGCGTAACCGCTGTGCAGTGAGCCGAAAAAGGATATTCATGAAGAAGCTGTGTTTGCTCGGCCTTGTTGCCACGCTGGCCACCCACCCCGTCTGGGCAGAAACAAAGCCTGCTGCGCTTAAAGACAAGGACGCCTTCGTCAGCGACCTGCTCAAGCAAATGACCCTGGACGAAAAGATCGGCCAATTGCGCTTGATCAGCATCGGCCCGGAAATGCCCCGCGAGATGATCCGCAAGGAAATCGCCGCCGGCCGCATCGGTGGCACCTTCAACTCCATCACCCGCCCGGAAAACCGTCCGATGCAGGACGCAGCCATGCGCAGTCGCTTGAAGATCCCGATGTTCTTCGCCTATGACGTGATCCACGGCCACCGCACCATTTTCCCGATCAGCCTGGCCCTGGCCTCCAGCTGGGACATGGACGCCATCGGCCGCTCCGGGCGTATCGCCGCCGAGGAAGCCGCTGCCGACAGCCTCGACATCACCTTCGCGCCGATGGTCGATATCTCGCGCGACCCGCGCTGGGGCCGTACCTCCGAAGGTTTCGGCGAAGACACCTACCTGGTCTCGCGGATTGCCGAAGTCATGGTCAAGGCGTTCCAGGGCGCAAGCCCGGCGAATGCCGACAGCCTGATGGCCAGCGTCAAGCACTTCGCCCTGTATGGCGCGGTGGAAGGCGGGCGCGACTACAACGTGGTCGACATGAGCCCGGTCAAGATGTACCAGGACTACCTGCCGCCCTACCACGCGGCGATCAAGGCCGGTTCCGGCGGCGTGATGGTCGCGTTGAACTCGATCAACGGCGTGCCCGCCACCGCCAACACCTGGCTGATGAACGACCTGCTGCGCAAGGACTGGGGCTTCAAGGGCCTGACCGTCAGCGACCACGGCGCGATCTTCGAGCTGATCAAGCACGGCGTGGCCAAGGACGGGCGCGAAGCCGCCAAGCTGGCGATCAAGGCCGGCATCGACATGAGCATGAACGACTCGCTGTACGGCAAGGAATTGCCCGGGCTGCTCAAGTCCGGCGAGATCGAACAGAGCGACATCGACAATGCCGTGCGCGAAGTGCTCGGCGCCAAGTACGACATGGGCCTGTTCAAGGACCCGTACCTGCGCATCGGCAAGGCCGAGGATGACCCGGTCGACACCTACGCCGACAGCCGCCTGCACCGCGCCGAGGCCCGCGACATTGCGCGCCGCAGCCTGGTGTTGCTGAAGAACCACAACGACACCCTGCCGCTGAAAAAATCCGCGACCATCGCTCTGGTCGGCCCGCTGGCCAAGGCGCCGATCGACATGATGGGCAGTTGGGCGGCTGCCGGCCGACCTGCGCAATCAGTGACCCTGCTCGACGGCATGAACGCCGTGATCGGCGAAAAGGGCAAAGTGATCTATGCCCGCGGTGCCAACATCACCGGCGACAAGGCGGTGCTCGACTACCTCAACTTCCTCAACTTCGATGCTCCGGAAGTGGTGGATGACCCACGGCCCGCCCAGGTATTGATCGACGAAGCAGTGAAAGCGGCGAAAAACGCCGACGTCATCGTCGCGGCCGTGGGCGAATCCCGTGGCATGTCCCACGAGTCGTCGAGCCGCACCGACCTGAACATCCCGCAAAGCCAGCGCGACCTGATCAAGGCCCTCAAGGCGACCGGCAAGCCGTTGGTGCTGGTGCTGATGAACGGCCGCCCGCTGTCGATTCTCGAAGAGAACCAACAGGCTGACGCGATCCTGGAAACTTGGTTCGCAGGTACCGAAGGCGGCAACGCCATCGCCGACGTGCTGTTAGGGGATTACAACCCGTCGGGCAAGCTGCCGATCACCTTCCCGCGTTCGGTGGGGCAGATCCCGACCTACTACAACCACCTGACCATTGGCCGGCCGTTCACCCCAGGCAAGCCGGGCAACTACACCTCGCAGTACTTCGATGACACCACAGGTCCCCTGTTCCCCTTTGGCTATGGCCTGAGCTACACCACGTTCAGCCTGGCGGACATGGCGTTGTCGTCCACCACCCTGAACAAGACCGGCAAGCTCGACGCCAGCGTCACCGTGAAGAACACCGGCAAGGTCGACGGCGAAACCGTGGTGCAGTTGTATATCCAGGATGTGGCCGGCTCGATGATCCGCCCGATCAAGGAGCTGAAGAACTTCCAGAAGGTCATGCTCAAGGCCGGCGAAGCGCGCACGCTGCACTTCACCATCACCGAGGACGACTTGAAGTTCTACAACGCCCAGCTCAAGTTCGCGGCGGAACCAGGGGAGTTCAATGTGCAGATCGGACTGGATTCACAGGATGTGCAGCAGCAGACCTTTGAGCTGCTTTGATCTAAAGCTGTAAACACGGTCAGTGTGGGCGCTGGCTTTTGTGGGAGCTGGCTTGCCTGCGATACAGGCACCTCGGTTTGTCAGGTGTACCGAGGTGATGCTATCGCAGGCAAGCCAGCTCCCACATTTGATTGAGTGATGCGACTAGCCGCGCCGATCCAGCAGGTTCACCACCAACCGATCAATCCACCCCCACACTCGCTGCTTCACCCGCTTCCACAACGGCCGCGCCTTCCATGCCTCCAGGCTCACCACCTGGCTTTGGGCAAAATCCGCTTCGAAACTGCCCACCACCGCCGCCGTCAATCCCGGGTCCAGGGCTTCGAGGTTGGCTTCCAGGTTGAAGCGCAGATTCCAGTGATCGAAATTGCATGAACCAATGCTCACCCAATCATCCACCAGCACCATCTTCAGGTGCAAAAAGCACGGCTGGTATTCAAAGATCTGCACACCTGCACGCAGCAGACGCGGGTAATAACGATGGCCGGCGTAGCGTACTGACGGGTGATCGGTACGGGGCCCGGTGAGCAGCAAACGCACATCCACCCCGCGCCCTGCCGCCCGGCGCAAGGCACGACGCACACTCCAGGTCGGTAGAAAATAGGGAGTCGCCAGCCAGATACGCCCTTTGCTGCTGTTCAAGGCGCGAATCAACGACTGCAGGATATCGCGGTGCTGACGAGCGTCGGCGTACGCCACGCGACCAAGCCCGGGGCCCGTCGCTGGCACTTTCGGCAAGCGCGGCAAACCGAAATGGGTCGCCGGTTTCCATTCACGGCGCGCGGCGTTAGCGTGCCATTGCCGGTCGAACAGGGCCTGCCAGTCCAGTACCAGCGGGCCGCTGATCTGCACCATCACTTCATGCCAATCGGCGCTGTCTTGCCCCGGCGTCCAGAACTCATCGGTGACGCCCGTACCACCGACCACGGCAACGCGCTGGTCGATCAGCAGCAGCTTGCGGTGGTCGCGATACAGGTTGCGCATCCAGCGCCGCCAATTCAGGCGATTGTAAAAGCGCAGCTCCACGCCGGCGTCGGTCAAGCGCTTGCGCAGCCCAAGGGTAAACGCCAGGCTGCCGTAGTCATCGAACAAGCAGCGCACCTGCACCCCACGCTCGGCGGCCAGCACCAGCGCCTGCACCATCGCGTCGGCACAGGCGCCGGCTTCGACCAGATACAGCTCAAGATCCACCTGCTGCTCGGCCCGGGCGATGCCCACCAGCATCTGCGGGAAGAAACTCGGCCCGTCGATCAGCAGTTCGAATTGATTGGCGCTGCGCCACGGGAACACTGCGCCACTCATGTCAGCGCGCCGTGAAGATCAGTACCGCACCCACCGGCACCGACAAACTGATCGACTTGAGCCCCGCCGCCTTGCGCAAGGCCGCCACACCCGGCGCCAGATCGAAGTCCTCGGCGTGCAACACCACAGGCTCCAGGGTCACCACCTGGAAACGTCGCTCATCCAGGCGCGTGGCAAGCAATTCGGCACTGTAGGTCTGGGTCTTGCCGTGCAGGGTGACGCTCAGCGGCAGGCGCAACTCCAGCTGCGCGCCGGACGCCAGGTCGTTGATCGGTTGCAGATTGATCTGTGCGCTGATCAACGCGTCGGGAAAGGCCTTGATCTGGAACAGCTCTTTACGCATGCGCTCATCGCGCAGCGGGATGCCGCTGTTGATCGACTCCATCTCCACTTGCAACTGCGCCGCGCCCTTGGCATCGACTTTGCCGTGCAGCACCAGGAAGCGGTGGACTTCAGCAATCTCGGTGTTTTTGGTGGTGACGAAAGACAGGCGCGAGGATTCGTTATCCAGGTACCAATCGGCGTGGGCAGGCACGGCGGCACAAGTCAGCAGCGCGAAGACCAGAGGTTTGACATTGAACATAAAGACTCATGGGGCAAAAAACCTGGGCGAACATTAAGCGCAATCTCACGAACGGCGCAAATCCAATGTGGGAGCTGGCTTGCCTGCGATGGCGGTGTGCCAGGCGAGAAATGGTTGACTGATACATCGCCATCGCAGGCAAGCCAGCTCCCACAGGGTTTTGCGGTGTTTTTAATCCAGCGTTCGCTGAACTTCGCACACCGCCTGTTCGAGGCTGGCCATATGCAGGTTCAATACCCGCTCCACCGGCGCCTGATGCATGGGCCAATGCAACGCCATGCTCCCCACCAACCGACCATTGGCGCGCACCGGCAACGCCACCGCCCGAATCAGGAACGGCAAACGCACCGGGTATTCCCAATAGCCCTCGGTACGCTGGCCGAACCCCTGGTGCTGGGTTTGCTCGCAAGCATGGCTTTGCTCATCGGCGGCCACACGATCGCGACACGCCAGCCGTTGCACTTCATCAAGGGGCAACTGCGTCAGGCATGCCTTGCCCATCGCCGAGTGAAACAGGCTGGCGTACTGACCGACGATCTGGCAGTTGTTCGGGTAAAGCTTGCGCAACACGCCGGGAATCGCGCTTTCCATGACTTCCAGGCGCTCGCCGTCGAAACACGACAAGTCCACCACCAACCCCGTGCGCTCGCTGAGCTCCAATAACCAGGGCGCCGCGCTTTCCACCACCTGGCGCTTGAAGCGTTGCTGGGTATCGCCGAACAAACGCCGAGCGCGCAGGCGGTAACGCCGATCGCTCAGGCCGCGGTAGACCCAGCCCTGATCCTGCAAGGTCAGTAACATGCGCGACACCGTGGCCTTGGGCAGCCGCGTAAGGTAGTGCAGTTCTTCCAGCCCCAGGGCCTGGTGCTCGCCCAGCAATTCGACGATTGCCAGTGCGCGCTCAACCGAGCGTACCGTGCCTGTCTCCATGTTCGATCTCCCTGTTGCCGGTGGATGATCTGTTTTGCACAGCAAGATACAGGCCCGGTCGCGGGTCAGCCGGTCGGTGCAAGACACGCCGGCGGCCGGCGTTGCACCCATTGAGTCAGCTGTTCATGGGCAAATGCCAATTGCAGTACGGCTCGGTCGGCCTGGGCCGGGCCGATGATTTGCAGGCCCATGGGCAGCCCTTGGGGGTTGAAGCCCACCGGGATGCTCATGCTCGGCAAACCGGCGAGTGTCGGGCCGATCACCACCTCCATCCAGCGGTGATAGGTGTCCATTTCGCGCCCGCCAACGAGGCGTGGCCAAGGCTGTTGTGCATCGAAAGGGAACACTTGGGCGGTGGGCAACAGCAGAAAATCGTAACGTTCAAACAACTTGGCCAGGGCCCGATACCACTCGCTGCGATCCACCGACGCCTGGTACACCTGCTGGGCACTCAGGCCCTGGCCGCCCTCCACTTCCCATTGCGCTTCAGGCTTGAGCAATGCGCGTTTTTGCGGGTTGGCGTAGGCCGCGCCGAGATTGCCGTGCACCAGCCAATGGCGGTGTACCAGCCAGCAACGCCACAGGCGCGCCAGGGAAAAGTCCGGCTGGCAGCTTTGCACCTCGCAGCCCAGCGTGGCGAAATCATCGAGTGCCGCCTCGCACAGGCTCAGCACGCCTTCTTGCATCGGCAGATAACCGTTGTAGTCACCCAGCCAACCCAGGCGCGTGCCTTTGAAGTCGCGCTGTAACGGCTGGCCCAGCATCGCGGGATCGTCCTGGGACGACAAGGGCACACGGGGGTCGTAACCGGCCTGGATGCTCAGTAGCCGCGCTACATCCGTGACGCTGCGCCCCATCGGGCCTTCGGTACCCAGTTGCTGCACGAACAGCTCCGGCATCGGCCCGTGGGGCACGCGGCCCTGGGACGGGCGCAAGCCGAACACGTTATTGAACGCCGCCGGGTTGCGCAGCGAGCCCATCATGTCGCTGCCATCGGCCACCGGCAACATCCGCAACGCCAGGGCCACCGCTGCCCCGCCGCTGCTGCCGCCGGCCGTCAGGCGTGGGTCATAGGCATTGCCGGTGGTGCCAAACAGTGTGTTGTAGGTGTGGGACCCCAGGCCGAACTCCGGCACGTTGGTCTTGCCGATGATGATCGCGCCACTGGCACGCACCCGCGCCACGCTGATGGCGTCTTCGTTCGGTACATGCTCGGCAAACAATGGTGAGCCCAACGTGGTGCGCAAACCTTGGGTTGCCGCCAGATCCTTGATGGCCTGGGGCATGCCATGCATCCAGCCGCGGGATTGGCCCTGGTCCAGCTCACGGTCGCAGGCCCTTGCCTCGGCCAGCACAACCTCGCTGTCGCGCAACGACACCAACGCATTCACACGAGGGTTGAAACGCTGGATCTGCGCCAGGTACGCCTGCATCACCTCTTCGCACGACACCTGCCGCCCATGGATCGCCTGCGACAGTTGCGTGGCATCCCAATCGACAATACTCAAGGCTTCACCTCTCTGGAAAACGGCAGCGGTTTGCTCGCTCGCGGAGCCTCGCGCATGCAGTAAGTACCGAGCAGCGTCAGCACGCACGCGAACAATACATAGAACGACGGTGCCACGGGCGTGCCCAGTACTTTACTCAACCAGGTCACGATCAACGGCGCAAACCCGCCGAACACCATCACCGCCACGTTATAGGCCACCGACACGCCGGTCGAGCGCACCTCGATGGGAAACTGTTCGGCCAGCGCCGTCGGCGCCGGGCCGAAGAACCCGCCAATGGCCGTGCACAGCATCACCTGCATCACCAGCAAGCGCTCAATGGACGGCGCGGCAGCCACCCATACATACAACGGGTAGACCATCACGAAGAACGCCAGGGTGAAGGCCATCAACACCGGTCGCCGCCCCAAGCGATCCGAGAGCAGGCCGGACAACGGAATCACCACGGTCATCAGCGCCACCGCAAACATCTGCACCATCAACACCTGGTCCAACGGCAGGCCGAGATTCTTGTGGGCGAAGGTCGGCATGTTCACCAACACCACATAGAACGACACCGTCGCGCCGCAGGCCAGGCCCATGGACACCAGGATGCTGCGGCGATGATCACGCAATACATTCATCAGGCTCGGTGCCGGGCCGGTGGCGTTTCTGCGCGCCTGGATAAACTCTTCCGGGTCTTCCATATGCCGACGAATCCACAACCCCACCGGGCCGATCAGCAAGCCCAGCACAAACGGCAGGCGCCAGCCCCACAGGTCGAGGGTTTCGGGGGAGAAGAAGTGCGTGACCAGCGCCACCATCGCCGCACCACCAAACACCGCCAGGCACTGCCCCACCAATTGCCAGGAGCCATACAAGCCCTTGCGATGGGCCGGTGCGCTCTCCACCAGAAAAGCCGTGGCGCTGGCATATTCACCGCCCGTGGCAAACCCCTGAAGCATCCGCGCCACCACAATCAGCAACGGCGCGCCCATACCGATGGCGGCGTAGTTGGGGGCGAAGGCGATCAGCGCGATGGACACGGTCATCAGCCGGATAATCAACTGCATCGCGGCTTTGCGGCCTTTGCGGTCGGCATAGATACCCAACAGGATGCCGCCCACCGGCCGTATGAAAAAGCCCACGCCAAAGGTGGCCAGGGCCATCAGCAGCGAAGCGTATTCATCCTCCGACGGGAAAAACTGCCGGGCGATAATGCTGGCGAGAAAGCCGTAGACGATAAAGTCGTACCACTCCAGCGCGTTGCCGATCACAGCCGCCACCACTTGGCGGGTGCGGGAGACGCCGGGTTTTGAAGTCTGCATGAGGAACACTCCATTCAACCGATAAGGGAAAGGGTCCAGCGGCAGAAAAAAGTGCGGTCGTCAGGCAGGCTTGAGCCAGCTCTCGGCCAACGCGCCCCAATAGGCGGCGCCGGTCAGCAGGATGTCGTCGTTGAAGTCATAGGCGGGGTTATGCACCATCGGCCGCGACACGCCGTTGCCGATAAACAGGTAACTGCCGGGGCAGCGTTGCAGCATCCAGGCGAAGTCTTCACTGCCCATCAGCGTGCGAGTGTTGCCGTCCACCGCATCGGCGCCGAGCAAGGCCACACCGACCTGGCGAGCGAATTCGGTTTCTTCGCCATGGTTGACCAGCACCGGGTAGGCCGGACGGTGCTCGATCTGCACGGTGCAGCCGAAGCTGGCGGCCTGGGTGTTGATGATCGCGTTGACCCGCTCCAGCATCTGTTCGCGCACCTTGGGGTTGAGTGCGCGCAGACTCAGGCGCAGCAAGGCTTGCTGGGGAATCACGTTAGCAGCCTGGCCGGCCTGCAAGGCGCCGACGGTGACCACGGCGGCTTCCTGGGTATCGATATTGCGCGCCACCACCGTCTGCAAGGCCATGACCATACTCGCTGCAGCCACCAGTGGATCGACCGTGAGGTGCGGCATGGAACCATGGCCGCCGACGCCTTCCAACGTCACCGTGAGCAAGTCTTGCGAGGCCATCATCGGCCCGACTCGCAAACCAAGATGCCCAGCCGGCAAGCCCGGCATATTGTGCATGCCGAACAGGCCGTCACACGGGAAGCGCTCCAGCAAACCATCCGCCAACATCGCCTCGGCACCGCCCTGGCCTTCTTCGGCGGGTTGGAAAATCAGATTCAGGGTGCCGTCGAATTGCCGGGTCGCCGCCAGGTAGCGGGCAGCGCCGAGCAGCATGGTGGTGTGGCCGTCATGCCCGCAGGCGTGCATGCAACCGGCATGCTGGCTGGTGTAAGCCGCACCGGTATTTTCGATGATGGGCAAGGCATCCATATCGGCACGAATACCCAGCGTGCGCGAACTGCTGCCATTGCGCAGCACCCCGACCACACCGGTCTTGCCGATGCCGGTATGCACCTCATACCCCCAATCCCGCAGGGACTGCGCGACCAGCGCTGAGGTGCGGTTCTCTTCAAAGCCGAGTTCGGGATGGGCGTGGATATCGTGGCGCACAGCGTGCAAGTCGCTGGCGACATCGCTGAGCCAATCCAGGATGTGCTGGTGTGGGCGCATGGTGATTCTCCTCACAGGCGGGTGGTCCCGTTCTTGTTGGCGACACATCGACAGCTAAGCGCGATGTGGGCGCGAGGACAATCAAAGGTGGTTCCACCCTGTGGAACCTCAAGGCCGGTTCTTTTTCCGAGAACCCACGCAGATAATCTAAATGTGGGAGCTGGCTTGCCTGCGATGACGGCGGCACAGGCACCAGTGATGTTGGCTGACCTGACGCTATCGCAGGCAAGCCAGCTCCCACAGGGGAATTTGGGTGTGTCAGGGGTTGAGGCGGCAGCCTTGACGGTCGCCCAACCACCGTGCCGTATGCGTACGCCCCAACCCACTCGCCGTCACTTCACTGCGCTCCGGCGTGTCGATCAACGCACTGGTCGGCACGTACTGCTTCACATACCCACGGCAATACTGCGCCGGGTTGTTCTCCACATACCGGCACGAGCAATACTCCTTGGCCGTGTACGCCGCGATGATGTCGGGGAAGGCTTGCAGGTTGACGCGCTCGTGCCACACCCAACCCAATAGGGCCAGCAACAGCAGCAGAAACAGACTGGTAAACGGCCGACGACGAATCATGACCGCACCGCCGCCAGCACGCGCTTGAGCAGTTCGTTGTGGCGGTAGCTGCCGTCGCGGTCATCGCCGTAGCGCACGATCACCAAGTGTTCGTCGGGCAGTACAAACAGTGCCTGGCCCCAGTGGCCCAGTGCAGCGAAGGTATCGGCCGGCGCATCGGGCCACGGTTGGGGCATGCCTTTGTTGAGCCACCATTGGCCGCCCGGTACCGCTTCATCCTGGCCGGCTTTGTAGTTGTCGAAAGGCCGCCGATTGAAAGCCACCCACTCTTTGGGCAGCAACTGTTGCTCACCCCAGCGCCCATCCCGTGCCATCAGCAGCCCGACCCGCGCCAGATCGCGAGCAGTGAGGTAGGCGTAGGACGAGGCAACAAAGGTTTCGTCGGCATCGGTTTCCCACGTCGCGTTGCGAATGCCCAATGGCTTGAACAGCGCATCCCACGGATAGCTCATGTACGCCTTGTGGCCGAGCATGCCTTTAAGCGCAGCGGACAGAATATTGCTGTCGCCACTGGAATAACGGAACGCCTGGCCGGGTTCGGCGGCGGTTTCGGTATCGGCGGCAAATTGCGCCATATCGCCACGCCCACGGGTATAGAGCATCGCCACAACAGAAGACTTCAATGGGGCGTATTCATAGTCTTCCTGCCAATCCAGCCCCGAAGCCCAATGGAGCAAGTCGGCCATGCTCACCTTGGGGTGTTGCTTCATCGGCGGGTAAAAACGTGCGGCCGGGTCGGTGAGTTTGAAGCGGCCTTCACCGTAGGCCACGCCGAGCACAGTGGCCATCAGGCTTTTGCTCACCGACCAGGTCAGGTGCGGCGTGCTGGCGGTGGTTGGCGCGGCGTAGCGTTCGTAGATAATTTCGCCGTCACGAATGACCAGCAGCGCGTCGGTGCGGATGCCTTCGCGCGTTTCATCATTGCGCGGTGCAAAAGCAAAATCTTCCAACGCTTTGATAGCCGGACCCGCCAATTGCGGACCATAGGCCCACTCTTTCGCCGGCCATTGTTCGGCGCAGGCATTAGTGGTTAAAACCAGCAAGGCAGCGCACAACAAACGTTTGACCATAAAGGATCACTCAGCGCATTCAAGCCCGCCAGCCTAGCCGAGACAAATGACGGTTTGGCGACGCCACCACCTTGCCGCTCGCCTTAACGCCCTGTGACTGCCCAGCATGATTTTTGAATCCGTAGGCCTCGTAAACCTGGGCTCCCGTAGGTGTCGCCCCGCCCCGTTTGCCCCAGCGCTCCTCGTTGCCGTTAACAGAAACCGAAACGTGACTGCCAGATTGAAATACGCCCAGGCGCCCTTCTGCCAGTTCCTCGGGAGGCACCTGCTCGACCTGCTCCCATAAGCCCAACCGTTTGAAGGCGTACTCGATACTGCCGCCATTGTTCAAGATATCCAGCGCGCGAGCGTAATCTCCCGACCCACTGGCATGGCTTTGCTCCTGAAAACGCTTTGCCGCAACCGCCACGATAAAGTTGGCATAGATAGCAGCCTGAATGTTCTGGCACTTGAGCTTTGCCGCCTCTGCCGCTTGTTTCACCTCAGCCTTGCTCAGCGAAGTGGTATCACCATTTCGCAGGGTAATGTGATAGCCATGCGGGGTTTCACGTACTTTCTTGAAAATATCAGTAGGTTTTTCGCCGAACTGCATCATCGCCATCTTGATAACCGCCACGATGGTGCAGTTATCGCTGCTCCACTGACTGAATCCGCCCCAGATGTTCCCAGGCTTTTGCCCAGGGTGGGCATTTACCGGTTTGTACTGGTAATGAGGTGCCGCCCGCCAGTTCCGATGTGCGCCGACGGTACGCCCATAGGTACGCCCGTCTTTGCTACGAATACCGCTGAAGCTTTCGATAGGCCACTCAGCCAAGGCTGGCGCGGGCTGGTAGTTCCATCCAGTGATCGAATGTGAGCTTATAGGTGAAACAGCCATGCATGCTCCCAATGTCGCAGGGTTCCCGTTAATAGGTTTGTCTACCTTTTTGTGGTCCGAACGCTAATCAGGTTCCACTTGGCCTCCTATAGGGCCTCAACCTTATGTCGCCGAGAGAGAATGACGCGACATTGCCCTCCCTATCCCGTTGGCCTGTCATCCAACCGTCACCGTAACTTCATGGAGATGACACCGAGGCTACATAGCCTGACTTTGGACAACAAAGTCGACTGGCCGCAACCTGGCCGGCACCCGGAGACTCGCTATGACTCAGATCGCCCGCATCAGCGACAAAGGCAATGAACGCCGTCTGCAAGCCGAACGCCTGGTGGGCGCCAAAGCCTTGCAGGAAGCCCAGGCCCTGCGGTTCAACGTGTTCAGCGGCGAGTTCAACGCCAAGCTGAAAGGCGCGGAACTGGGCCTGGACATGGATGACTATGATGTTCACTGCAGCCACATCGGCGTGCGGGATTTGAACAGCGGTCGACTCGTCGCCACCACTCGTCTGCTCGACCACCAGGCCGCCAGCACTTTGGGCCGGTTCTACAGCGAAGAAGAATTCAGCCTGCACGGTTTGCTGCACTTGCAGGGCCCGATCCTGGAAATCGGCCGCACCTGCGTCGACCCCGCCTACCGCAACGGCGGCACCATCGCGGTGCTCTGGGGCGAACTGGCCGAAGTGCTCAACCAGGGCAGCTACAGCTACCTGATGGGCTGCGCGAGCATCCCGATGCACGATGGCGGCATTCAGGCCCACGCAATCATGCAGCGCTTGCGCGAGCGCTACCTGTGCAACGAACACCTGCGCGCCGAGCCGAAAAAGCCACTGCCGGCCCTGGACTTGCCGTCCAACGTCATCGCCGAAATGCCACCGCTGCTCAAAGCCTATATGCGCCTGGGCGCGAAGATCTGCGGCGAGCCGTGCTGGGATGAAGACTTCCAGGTGGCCGATGTGTTCATCCTGCTCAAGCGCGACGAGCTATGCCCGCGTTATGCGCGCCACTTCAAGGCGGCGATGTGATGAACCGCCTGCGCATCTACGGGCGCATCGCCCGCGTGCTGTTGGTGGTGGCGCTAGGCTTGAGCATGGCCAGCGTGTTTGGCCTGTTCGAGCGTCTGGGCGTGGCCAATTCAATGGTGCGGCGCCAGCGTTGGTCGCGGTTCTTTATGACGCGATTGAGCAACGCCCTGCCCTTTCGCGTAACGGTGCACGGTGAGCTGCCGCAAGCGCCGATGCTATGGGTGAGCAATCACGTGTCCTGGACCGACATTCCACTGCTGGGCATGGTCACGCCGCTGTCGTTTTTGTCCAAGGCCGAAGTCCGCACCTGGCCGGTAGCCGGCTGGCTGGCGGCCAAGGCCGGCAGCCTGTTCATTCGTCGTGGCGCGGGTGACAGCCAGTTGATCCGCAAACAGATGACCCGCCATCTGGAGCAACAGCACCCGTTGCTGATGTTCCCCGAGGGCACCACCACTGACGGACGCAGCTTGCGTACGTTCCACGGGCGTTTGCTGTCCAGTGCGATCGATGCGGATGTGTCGCTGCAACCGGTGGCGATTCGTTATCTGCGTGACGGTGGGGTTGATCCGCTGGCGCCGTTCATTGGCGATGACGATTTGCTCTCGCACCTGATGCGCTTGTTTTCCAACGACCAGGGCGATGTGCAGATTCATCTGCTCAAGCCGATTGCCTGCGCCGGGCAGGAACGCGCGGCATTGGCGTATCAGGCGCAGCAGGCGGTGCAAAAGGCGTTGTTTGGCCCGGTGCCGGAAGCTGAGCAAGTGGCTGCTCGACCTGCGTTCGCGGCATAAAGCGGGCACAGTCATATGTGGGAGGGGGCTTGCTCCCGATAGCAGTTGTTCAGTCAACATAGACAGTGACTGACACACCGCAATCGGGAGCAAGCCCCCTCCCACATTTAGACATCGGTGGTCAGTTGGATCTGCGCAAATCTCTGCAATTGGGGATAGAACACCCGGAAATCTTCACTTAACGGCTTATAAAGCTCGCGCAACTCGTGCATCGCAAATCCGAGTGCCTGCGGGTCAGTCAGCCGCCGCGAAATCCCGCGCAGCACCTGCTCCATCACCGCGAACTCGCGATACGAGCCCAGCCAGTCATCCGCCGCCATATACGGCGCAATCTGCGCCAGCCGCCCCGGCAACGCGGGTTCGGCGGCGAGCACGCGGTACACCTGCGCGGTGAAGCGCTCCAGAGGCTGGTCGGCATACAGCGCCCAATCCCGCGCCAGGCAATGGTCAAAAAACACATCGAGCACGATCCCGGCATAGCGCCTGCGGGTCAGGCTGAAGCGCGACAACGCCTCGCCCACCAACGGGTGGCTATCGGTAAACCGGTCAATCGAACGATGCAACTGGATCGCCGCTTCGATTTGCGGGCTGAACTGGCCCTGCAGGCGGCCTTTGACGAAGTCGCCATACAGGCTGCCCAGCAGTTGCGCAGGAAGTTGGCCGCCCAGGTGCAGATGTGCGAGATAATTCATGGCGCGCAGTCTATCACTGCCGCACTCATATCGTTATAACCCGATATACCGATTCGCTTTGGCCTCAGATCAAAATCATATTGGTATATCGGGATATGACGATTTAAAGTTCGCCTCATCGCGATATAACGCTTTACGACACCGAGCACCCTGCCATGTCCATCGACCTCGACGAAATAATAAAAGCCCTGGCGCACCCAGTACGACGAGACATCCTCACCTGGCTCAAAGACCCGAAAGTGCAATTCCCCGAGCAACTGCACAACCACGAATACGGCATCTGCGCCGGGCAGATCGACCAGCGCTGCGGCCTGTCCCAGTCGACCGTGTCGGCGCACCTGGCAACCTTGCAACGGGCGGGATTGATCAGCAGCCAGAAGGCCGGGCAATGGCACTTTTTCAAACGCAATGAGGAGACGATCCAAGCCTTTCTCACGGCGCTCATAACCGAACT
Organism: Pseudomonas synxantha BG33R; assembly: GCF_000263715.2. NCBI lineage: Bacteria > Pseudomonadati > Pseudomonadota > Gammaproteobacteria > Pseudomonadales > Pseudomonadaceae > Pseudomonas > Pseudomonas synxantha. The sequence goes on along the minus strand of NZ_CM001514.1, from coordinate 1,663,028 downwards.
CAGCACACCGCAATAACCAAGGAAACGCAAATGCCCCTCTCGCTCCTCATACTGGCCCTGAGCGCCTTCGCCATCGGCACCACCGAGTTCGTCATCATGGGGCTGCTGCCCGATGTTGCGGCGGACCTGGGTGTGTCGATTCCCGGCGCAGGCTGGTTGGTCACCGGCTACGCCCTGGGCGTGGCCATCGGCGCGCCCTTCATGGCACTGGCCACCGCCAGGCTGCCACGCAAGGCCGCCCTGGTAGCGTTGATGGGCATCTTTATTGTCGGCAACCTGCTGTGCGCCTTGGCCAGTGACTACAACGTGCTGATGTTTGCCCGCGTCGTCACGGCGCTGTGCCACGGTGCCTTCTTCGGGATCGGTTCCGTGGTGGCGGCCAACCTGGTGCCGGCCAATAAACGCGCTTCGGCGGTGGCCCTGATGTTCACCGGTTTGACCCTGGCCAACGTGCTCGGCGTGCCGTTGGGCACTGCACTGGGTCAGGAAGCTGGCTGGCGCTCGACCTTTTGGGCAGTGACCGTGATTGGCGTGATCGCCTTGATTGGCCTGATCCGCTTCCTGCCCGCCAAGCGTGACGAAGAAAAACTCGACATGCGCGCCGAACTCGCGGCCCTCAAAGGCGCGGGTATCTGGTTGTCGCTGAGCATGACAGCGCTGTTCGCCGCCTCCATGTTCACCCTCTTTACCTATGTAGCCCCGCTGCTCGGCGATGTGACCGGCGTGTCGCCCAAAGGCGTGACCTGGACCCTGCTGCTGATCGGCCTGGGCCTCACGGTGGGCAACATCATCGGCGGCAAGCTGGCCGACAAACGCCTGGCGGCCACCCTGATCGGCGTGTTCATCAGCATGGCGGTGGTTTCCACGGTGTTGAGCTGGACCAGCGTTGCACTGATACCGACCGAAATCACCCTGTTCCTGTGGGCCACCGCCTCGTTTGCCGCCGTACCAGCGCTGCAGATCAACGTGGTGACCTTCGGCAAGGCCGCCCCCAACCTGGTGTCCACCCTGAACATCGGTGCCTTCAACATCGGTAACGCCCTCGGCGCCTGGGTCGGTGGCAGCGTGATTGCCCACGGTTTCGGCCTGACCAGCGTGCCCCTGGCCGCTGCAGCACTGGCGATTCTCGCGCTGCTGGTGACCCTGATTACCTTCCGCCAGAGCGGCGATGCCGACCTGGCCCCCGCGACCAACTGATCAACTTAAAGACAAAGGTGTTTTCCCATGACGACTATTTTCGATCCGATCACACTGGGCGACCTGGAACTGTCGAACCGCATCATCATGGCGCCACTGACACGATGCCGAGCCGATGCCGGCCGCGTGCCCAACGCGCTGATGGCCGAGTATTACGTGCAGCGAGCATCCGCCGGGCTGATCCTCAGCGAAGCCACCTCCGTGACGCCCATGGGCGTGGGCTACCCGGACACCCCGGGCATCTGGTCCAACGACCAGGTGCGTGGCTGGACCAACATCACCAAGGCCGTGCATGGCGCGGGCGGCAAGATCTTCCTGCAACTGTGGCACGTGGGTCGCATCTCCCACGAGTCCTACCTGAACGGCGAAACCCCGGTGGCGCCAAGCGCGATCCAGCCTAAAGGCCACGTCAGCCTGGTGCGCCCACTGGCCGACTACCCTACCCCGCGCGCCCTGGAAACCGCTGAAATCGCCGACATCGTCGACGCTTACCGCGTAGGTGCCGAGAACGCCAAGGCCGCTGGGTTTGACGGCGTGGAAATCCACGGCGCCAACGGCTACCTGCTCGACCAGTTCCTGCAAAGCAGCACCAACCAGCGCACCGACCAATACGGCGGCTCCCTGGAAAACCGTGCGCGCCTGCTGCTGGAAGTCACCGACGCCGCCATCGAAGTGTGGGGCGCCGGCCGCGTGGGCGTGCACCTGGCACCGCGTGGCGATGCGCACGACATGGGCGACGCCAACCTGGCCGAAACCTTCACCTACGTCGCCAGCGAACTGGGCAAGCGTGGCATCGCCTTCATCTGCTCCCGTGAAAAAGAAGGTGCGGACAGCCTCGGCCCACAACTGAAAAAAGCCTTCGGCGGCGTGTACATCGCCAACGAACGCTTCACCAAGGACAGCGCCAATGCCTGGCTGGCGGCGGGTAAAGCAGATGCGGTGGCCTTCGGTATTCCTTTCATTGCCAACCCGGACCTGCCGGCACGCTTGAAGGTTGATGCGCCGTTGAACGAACCGCACCCGGAAACCTTCTATGGCAAAGGCCCGGTGGGTTACATCGACTACCCGACGCTGCCGATCTAACCTGATCCGCACAACCAATGTGGGAGGGGGCTTGCCCCCGATAGCAGTGTTTCAGTCAACACATCAGTGACTGATCCACCGCAATCGGGGGCAAGCCCCCTCCCACATTTACCTGTTTGTAGCGCCTGCGGAAACATTGCTTCACAGAACGGCAACAATATCGCTACAAAATACTTAGCCGGCTACCTATCAACGGCCCGCCAGCCCGTATATAACGTCACCCCACAAATCAGGCAGAAGGACGATTGACGATCCTTAGGCTTTACTGTTGACACAACTGGTCGCAATTACGCATTTTGTCTCAATTGCGCAGGCTGGGGCTCAGGCGCAGCATGTCCAGCCCTATATCAGCCCAACGCTCGGCGTCCTGATGCAATTGAAAACTGTCAGGCACCAGCAGCCACTGGCCGATCAAGCCGTGGATAAAGGCATGAATACACACAGCGCCGCGGGTGGTATCCAGCGTGGCTGGAAGTTGCCCGCGATGGACCGCGTTACGCAACGTCAAGCCGATGCGCAGGTTGCACTCAAGGGTGTGGGTCTGGCGTTGGCGGCGCATGTCACACATTTCATCGGTGAACTCGCACTTATGAAACAGAATCTCGTTGATGCGCCGGGTTTTCGGGTCCAGGGCCACTTCATGGTACAGATGAATCAAAAGCTTGCGCATACAGCCCAGCGGGTCGGCTTCGTCCTCGCTTTCACTGGCCCGCGCCAGTTCGTCCAGGGGCTCGTGCAACGTGTCGAGCAGTGCCTGAAGCAAGTCGGACTTGTTGCTGAAGTGCCAGTAGATAGCCCCGCGCGTCACCCCTGCCAGCGTGGCGATGTCCGCCAGGGTGGTCCGCGCGACGCCGCGCTCATAAAAGGCTTGCTCGGCGGCTTGGAGAATCTGGCTGCGCGTTTCCTGAGCTTCCTCTTTGGTGCGACGAACCATGGCAGTAAAACCTCAATCGGGACACTGTGGATGGTACTTGACCATCATCTGAATAATTATGGGACGACGCCGTCATGGGCACCGAACGTACTAGAATCGAGGCTTGCGGCAGTGCTTTGTCAACATTGCGGCAAGCCTGTCAAGAGTTTACAAACAACCATGAACGTAAGTATATTGCGTAGCAAGCTACTTATCCACTCACGGCTTGTTTTTTACCCTTCCACACTTCTTGTGCGCACTCTGCGCGCCTGACCCGAGGATCTTCATGCAACTTAAGCCAGCTGTTACCGCTCTGGTCACTGCCGTCGCCCTGGCATCGCTGCTCAGCGGATGTAAAAAGGAAGAAGCGGCACCGCCCGCTCAAACCCCTCAGGTCGGCGTGGTCACCATTCAACCGCAAGCCTATACCCTGACCACCGAGCTGCCAGGCCGCACCACGGCCTTTCGCATCGCGGAAGTCCGGCCTCAGGTCAACGGCATCATCCTCAAGCGCCTGTTCAAGGAAGGCGCCGACGTGAAGGAAGGGCAGCAGCTCTACCAGATCGACCCGTCGGTGTATGACGCCACCCTGAAAAGCGCACAAGCCAGCCTGTCCCAGACCAAGTCCATCAGCGACCGCTACAAGCAGTTGGTCGATGAACAGGCCGTCAGCCGTCAGGAATACGACACCGCCGTCGCCAACCGCATGACCGCCGAAGCAAACGTTCAAACCGCCCAGATCAACGTGCGCTACACCAAAGTGTTTGCACCGATCTCCGGGCGTATTGGTCGTTCTTCGGTGACCGAAGGCGCACTGGTCAGCAATGGCCAGGCCGATGCCATGGCCGTGATTCAGCAACTGGACCCGATCTACGTCGACGTCACGCAGTCCTCGGCTGAAATGCTGAAACTGCGCCGCGACCTGGAAAGCGGCCAGCTGGAGAAGGCCGGCGAAAACGCCGCCAAGGTCAAGCTGACCCTGGAAGACGGCACGCCTTACGCCCAGGACGGCAAGCTCGAGTTCTCCGAAGTGTCGGTCGACCAGACCACCGGTTCCGTGACCCTGCGTGCCGTGTTCCCCAACCCTGACCACGTGCTGCTGCCGGGCATGTTCGTGCACGCCCAGTTGCTGGCCGGTGTGAACAGCAAGGCCATCCTGGCTCCGCAGCAAGGCGTGACCCGTGACCTGCGCGGCATTCCGACGGCGCTGATCGTGAACAAGGACAACAAGGTCGAGCAACGCGAACTGGTTGCCAACCGTACCGCGGGTGCCTACTGGCTGGTGGAAAAAGGCCTCAATGCCGGTGACCGCGTCATCACCGAAGGCTTGCAATACGTCAAGCCGGGCGCCGAGGTGAAGGTCACAGAAGCTGCCAACGCTAAACCCGCCGGTACTGCTGCAGCGCCTGCTGCCGCCGCTGGTCAAGGGGAGTAATCCATGTCGAAATTTTTTATCGACCGCCCCATTTTCGCCTGGGTAATTGCCCTGGTGATCATGCTGGTCGGGGCACTCTCGATCCTGAAGTTGCCCATCAACCAATACCCGGCCATTGCGCCAACGGCCATTGATATCCAGGTGACCTACCCGGGCGCTTCCGCACAAACCGTGCAGGACACCGTGGTGCAGGTCATCGAGCAACAGCTCAACGGTATCGACAACCTGCGTTATGTCTCCTCGGACAGTAACTCCGACGGCAGCATGACCATCACCGTGACGTTCAACCAGGGTACCAACCCGGATATCGCCCAGGTTCAGGTACAGAACAAGCTGAACCTGGCCACCCCACTGCTGCCCCAAGAAGTGCAGCAACAGGGTATCCGCGTGACCAAGTCGGTGAAGAACTTCCTGATGGTGATCGGTCTGGTGTCGGAAGACGGCAGCATGACCAAGGACGACCTCTCCAACTACATCGTGTCCAACATCCAGGACCCGATCTCCCGTACCGCGGGGGTGGGTGACTTCCAGGTGTTCGGTTCGCAGTACGCCATGCGTATCTGGCTCGACCCGGCCAAACTGAACAATTACCAGCTCACGCCAGTGGACGTCAGCAATGCCATCAAGGCCCAGAACGTGCAGGTGGCCACCGGCCAACTGGGCGGCCTGCCTGCCCTGCCCGGCACCCAACTGAACGCCACGATCATCGGCAAGACGCGCCTGCAAAGCACAGAGGAATTCGCCAAGATCCTGATGAAGGTGAACACCGACGGCTCCCAGGTTCGTCTGGGTGACGTCGCGCGTATCGAACTGGGCGGCCAGAACTACAGCATCAGTGCGCAGTTCAACGGCAAGCCGGCCTCGGGTATGGCGATCAAGCTGGCGGCCGGTGCCAACGCACTGGACACCGGCAAGGCCATCCGCGAAACAGTGAAGTCCCTGGAGCCGTTCTTCCCGCCTGGCATGAAGGCGGTAGTGCCGTATGACACCACCCCGGTAGTGACCGAGTCGATCTCCGGCGTGGTTCACACCCTGGTCGAAGCGATCGTGCTGGTGTTCCTGGTGATGTTCCTGTTCCTGCAGAACTTCCGCGCCACCATCATCACCACCATGACCGTACCGGTGGTATTGCTGGGTACCTTCGGGATCCTGGCGGCGTGCGGCTTCACCATCAATACCCTGACCATGTTCGGCATGATCCTGGCCATCGGCTTGCTGGTGGACGATGCCATCGTGGTAGTGGAAAACGTCGAACGAGTAATGGCCGAGGAGCATCTGTCGCCCAAAGAAGCGACGATCAAGTCCATGGGCCAGATCCAGGGCGCCCTGGTGGGTATTGCCCTGGTACTGTCGGCGGTACTGCTGCCGATGGCGTTCTTCGGTGGCTCCACCGGCGTGATCTACCGCCAGTTCTCCATCACCATTGTTTCGGCGATGGCGTTGTCGGTACTGGTTGCCCTGATCTTCACCCCGGCCTTGTGCGCCACCATGCTCAAGCCGATCGATCCGGAAAAGCACGGCCAGCCCAAGCGCGGCTTCTTTGGCTGGTTCAACCGCACCTTCGACAGCGGCGTACTCAAGTACGAGCGCGGCGTGGGCAACATGATCAAGCACAAGATCCCGGCGTTTCTGGTGTATGTGCTGATTCTGGCCGGCATGATCTGGATGTTCACCCGTATTCCGAGCGCGTTCCTGCCTGAGGAAGACCAGGGTGTGATCTTCGCCCAGGTGCAGACACCGGTAGGCGCTTCGGCTGAGCGCACGCAAAAAGTTGTCGATGACATGCGCGCCTTCCTGTTGAACGACAAGGAAGGCGAGCCAGGCGAAGGCAAGTCGGTGAACTCGGTGTTTACCGTAAACGGCTTCAACTTCGCCGGTCGAGGCCAGAGCTCGGGCCTTGCGTTCGTGATGCTCAAGCCGTGGGATGAGCGTGATTCGACCCAATCGGTATTCGAAGTGGCCAAGCGTGCCCAGGGTTACTTCTTCGGGGCCTTCAAGGACGCCATGGTATTTGCCATCGTGCCGCCTTCGGTGCTGGAATTGGGTAACGCCACCGGTTTCGACGTGTTCCTGCAAGACCAGGGTGGCGTCGGCCACGACAAGCTGATGGCTGCACGTAACCAGTTCCTGGGCGCGGCGGCACAAAGCAAGGTGTTGGCGGGCGTACGTCCTAACGGCGTGAACGATGAGCCGCAGTACGAGCTGACCGTTGACGACGAGAAGGCCAGTGCCCAGGGCATCAGCCTCGCGGACATCCAGCAGACCCTGGCCATCGCCTTGGGTGGCAGCTACATCAACGACTTCATCGACCGTGGTCGCGTGAAGAAGGTGTATGTACAAGGTGACGCCGCCAGCCGCATGTCGCCGGAAGACCTGGACAAATGGTACGTGCGCAGCGACTCCGGGAAGATGGTGCCGTTGTCGGCCATCTCGTCGGGCCAGTGGATCTACGGTTCGCCCAAGCTTTCGCGATACAACGGTGTAGCGGCGATGGAAATCCTCGGTACCCCGGCACCAGGCTACAGTACCGGTGATGCGATGGCCGAAGTCGAACGCATTGCCAAAGAACTGCCGGCCGGTGTCGGCTATGCCTGGACAGGCCTGTCGTACGAAGAACGCCTGTCCGGCTCCCAGGCGCCTGCGCTGTACGCGCTGTCGCTGCTGGTGGTGTTCCTGTGCCTGGCGGCACTGTACGAAAGCTGGTCGATCCCGATCGCGGTGATTCTGGTTGTGCCACTGGGTGTGATCGGTGCACTGATCGCTACCAGTATGCGGGGCTTGTCCAACGACGTGTTCTTCCAGGTGGGCTTGCTGGTGACAGTGGGTCTGGCGGCGAAAAACGCCATCCTGATCGTGGAATTCGCCAAAGAGCTGCACGAGCAAGGCAAAGGCATTGTCGAGGCGGCTATCGAAGCGTCCCGGATGCGTCTGCGCCCGATCATCATGACGTCCATGGCGTTCGTGCTCGGCGTACTGCCGCTGGCAATTTCCAGCGGTGCCGGCTCAGGCAGCCAGCACGCGATCGGTACCGGCGTGATCGGCGGTATGATCACCGCCACTGTGCTTGCCATTTTCTGGGTGCCACTGTTCTACGCAACCGTGTCCTCGGCCGGCGAACGCAAAAAGAAAGACACTACTGAAACTCCTAAAGAGGCTGGCCAATGAGCAAGTCGCTACTTTCCCTAGCCGTCACGGCATTCGTGCTCAGTGGCTGCTCGCTGATACCTGACTATCAGCGCCCCGATGCGCCGGTGGCCGCACAGTTCCCGCCTGGGCCGGCGTATTCGTCGGCCCAGGCGCCGAACCAGGCCGCTGCCGAGCAGGGCTGGAAGCAGTTTTTCCATGACCCTGCCCTGCAACAGCTGATCCAGACCGCGTTGGTGAACAACCGTGACCTGCGTGTCGCGGCCCTGAACATCGACGCCTATGCAGCGCAGTACCAGATCCAGCGTGCCGACCTGTTCCCGGCGGTATCGGCCACCGGTAACGGCAGCCGTTCGCGCACCCCGGCCAAGCTGTCACAGACCGGCGAATCGTCTATCGCCAGCCAGTACTCGGCGGGCCTGGGGATCAGCTCTTATGAGCTGGACCTGTTCGGTCGCGTGCGCAGCCTGAGTGAAGAAGCACTGCAGAAGTACTTCGCCACTGAAGAAGCACGGCGCAGTACCCAGATCAGCCTGGTGGCCAGCGTGGCGAATGCCTACCTGACCTGGCAGGCCGACAAGGAACTGCTCAAGCTGACCCAGGACACCCTCGGTGCTTTCGAGCAGAGCTTCAAGCTCACCTCGCGCAGCAACGAAGTCGGCGTGGCCTCGGCGCTGGACCTCAGCCAGGCGCGCACCTCGGTGGAAAACGCTCGTGTGCAACTGGCGCGTTACACCCGCCAGGTGGCTCAGGACGAAAACAGCCTGACCCTGTTGCTGGGTACTGGTCTGCCGGCGAATATCGCCAGCAAGCCGCTATCCGATGACCTGCTCAGCGAAGTGCCTGCCGGCTTGCCGTCAGACCTGCTGCAACGTCGTCCCGACATTGTGCAGGCCGAGTACAACCTCAAGGCTGCCAATGCCAATATCGGCGCGGCCCGTGCGGCGTTCTTCCCCAGCATCAGCCTGACGGCCAGTGCCGGTACCGCCAGCCCAACCCTGGGCGGCCTGTTCAAAGGCGGTTCGGGTACCTGGGCGTTTGCCCCGCAGATCAACATCCCGATCTTCAACGCCGGTAGCCTGCGCGCAAGCCTGGACTACTCGAAGATCCAGAAAGAGATCAACGTGGCCAACTACGAGAAAGCCATCCAGACCGGCTTCCAGGAAGTCTCCGACGGCCTCGCTGCGCGTCAGACCTACAAGCAGCAACTGGATGCCCAACGTGGCTTCGTCGAGGCTAACCAGGATTACTACCGCCTGGCCGAGCGTCGCTACCGCATTGGTGTCGACAGCAACCTGACCTTCCTCGACGCCCAGCGCCAACTGTTCAGTGCCCAGCAATCGCTGATCACCGACCGCCTGGCGCAGCTGACCAGCGAGGTCAACCTGTACAAGGCCCTCGGCGGTGGCTGGAATGAGCAGACCGCCAAGAATGAGCCGTTGAAAGAACAAGCACCGCCATTGAAGTTGTTCTGATAGCGCGTGTGTAAGAAAACCGCTTCCCTTACCGGAAGCGGTTTTTTTATGCCTGGTTTTTTACCTCGCCAACTTGCGTTCGATCACCGCCCACAACCCGCCCTCCCCCACTTTCATCGCCCCTATACCGCCGCGCACCATGGCCGCCACCTGCATAAACCCAATAACAACAGGTCCAACGCCATGAGCACTTTTCACCCGCGCCAGCTGTTGCTGGCTGCCGCTGTCGGCAGTCTTGCCGTTCCTGCAATCGCCGAAGAACACGGTTTTCTTGAAGATGCCAGCGCCAACCTCAACCTGCGTAACTTCTTCTTCAACCGCAATTACACCAACCCGACCAAGGCCCAGGGTGGCGCACAGGAGTGGACGCAGAGTTTCATCCTCGACGCCAAGTCCGGCTTTACCCAAGGCACCGTGGGTTTTGGTGTGGATGTGCTGGGCCTGTACTCGCTCAAGCTTGATGGCGGGCGCGGCACGGGCGGCACTCAGTTGCTGCCGCTGGACCATGATGGCCGTCCGGCGGATGAGTTCGGGCGCCTGGGCGTGGCGTTCAAGGCGCGGTTTTCCAAGACCGAGGTCAAGGTGGGCGAATGGATGCCGGTGCTGCCGATCTTGCGTTCCGACGACGGCCGCTCCCTGCCGCAGACCCTGCGCGGCGGGCAGATTACCTCGAAGGAAATCGACGGCCTGACCCTGTATGGCGGCCAGTTCCGCGCCAACAGCCCGCGGGACGACGGCAGCATGAGCGACATGTCGATGTTCGGCAAAGCCGCCTTCACCTCCGACCGCTTCAACTTTCAGGGCGCCGAATACGTGTTCAATGACAAGCGTACCCAGGTTGGTGTGTGGAACGCCCAGCTCAAGGACATCTACAGCCAGCAGTATCTCAACCTGATCCACAGCCAGCCCGTGGGCGACTGGACCCTCGGCGCCAACCTGGGGTTCTTCTACGGCAAGGACGACGGCAGCGCACGCGCCGGTAGCCTGGACAACAAAACCTGGTCCGGTTTGTTCTCGGCCAGGTATGGCGGCAACACCTTCTACGTTGGCCTGCAAAAACTCACCGGCAACAGCGCCTGGATGCGCGTCAACGGCACCAGCGGCGGCACCCTGGCCAACGACAGCTATAACTCGAGTTACGACAACGCCGAGGAAAAATCCTGGCAAGTGCGCCACGACTACAACTTCGCCGCCCTCGGCGTACCGGGCCTGACCTTGATGAACCGCTACATCAGCGGCAGCAACGTACACACCGGCACCGTCACGGACGGCAAGGAGTGGGGCCGCGAAAGTGAAGTGGGCTACACCGTGCAGAGCGGCGGCCTGAAAAACCTCACGGTGCGGTGGCGTAATTCGAGCATGCGCCGCGACTACAGCAACAACGAATTCGATGAAAACCGGTTGATCGTCAGCTACCCGATAAGTCTGCTGTAAGACTTCGGCGAGCGTCACCAGCAAGGGCAACAGACACCGCCGTTGAGTCAGTGCTGCGTCTGGAAGGGTGGCCGGTCGTTGATTCTCAGCTGGCCGATTACGCGGTTCCAAGCGCAGGAAACTTGACCCTCTTACGTATTCAAACGACATAAAATGAATTTATTAGCATCGGAATGATACGTAGTTGATCGCCACACAGAACTTGCCTGCATAACGTCAGGCATTGTTCCTAATGAAGAGAATACGAATCATGGACACATCCCCCATCATCTCAACCTTTGAAAAAGTCCCAAAAGCGCCGACGTACGACACATCGTCCACGACAACCCCACCCAGAATGGTCGACCTGGCTAACGATGGAAATGCCGCCATAAGACAATTCAACGCTACTACCTACAACCCCGGGACCAGAGCAACCAAGGATGCGGTTACCGTTTTGATTGAAACAAGCGATAAAGCCGATGAAGTCAGCATTCGGTCTGGCGCTAGTGGCCGGCTCTCGGCATTGGTGAACGGCAAGTCCTACGATCTTCCCGCTATGGACGAACACGACTTTTTGGACATTAGAACTAAAGGTGGCAACGACAAGGTTTTCGTTGATCCGAGTGTCAAGGCTATCCTCCATATCAATGGCGGTGACGGCGACGACCGTATTGCAGGCGGAGGCGGTCACGGCATCTATTATGGCGGGGACGGTGACGACCACATCGTCGCGGGCAGCGGTTACACAAGGATCTTTGGCGGCGCAGGAAACGACATCATCCAAATGGGCCCGAAGCTAGGCGTTGCCCTCGGTGGGGCGGGCAACGATGTGATGCTCGCCGGCACCGGCAACGCGCAACTGTCCGGTGGTGATGGCAATGATGTGCTGTATGCAGGTGAAGGTCCCAAGGACCGAGTGGTTCATCTTAACGGCAATGGTGGCAATGACAGTATTCATGCAGGCAAAGGTATAAATGTGCTCAACGGTGGCAAGGGTGACGATACCCTGGTAGGCAACGAGCGCACTACTTTCTATACCGGCACAGGCCTGGACACCGTTCACGCACACAACCAACAAGACCGTATTTATGCGAAGCCCACCGACACTATTAATAACCACGGTGGTGCCGACATCACATATGTCGAACCTGGTAATGCCGGAGAAAAGGCATTTGCCATTAAAGGCTCAACCGCCTTCATGGCCCAGGTTGAGGAAGCCCTGGAAGAACTAAGGGCCTCGCCTGAAGGACAGGAAGTGCTCAAGAAGATGGATGAGCTTGTGCAACAGTCGGGCAACCCTATTACGATCCGGGAAGCGCAGCCACATGAGTTGGCTGCCAACTATATATTCAAGAACGCATTTGTCGACAAACTAAAGGCTGAGGGCACCAAGAACTATCCGCACAACGCCGACACGGGCTTTATGGTAGACGGTAAACCCGGATCGGTTGCGACCCATGCCGAGATTGCGATCAGATTCAATGAAATCGAATACTCTGAATTCACATCTCAGGCTACATTGCTTTTCCATAACATTATCCACGCCTATAACGGCGCATCCGGCACCTTCCTGCCGGGGCGACCGGCCGCCGTCGACGACGATGGCAAACCCGTTATCCGCGACGGCAAGGAAGTCTTGGATCACGACTACGAGCTGCAAGCGATCGGTGTTCCCAACAGCGCAGGGGTTGACAATCCTTACCCGTTCTTTGAAAACGCGCTGCGCGAAGGGATGGGTGTTCCATTGCGTCGAAGGGGCGTGGACATCGGCTAACCCTTGAGCATCACGCCACCGTCTACGTGCTCGTTGCATTGATCAGGGCACAAACCCACGCTCGATGAACTCGCTGTATGGTGCCCACCTGCTACCGCAGAGCCCATACACGGTGGCGTTTGAACAAGCCTAGCCCCATGAAATCCTTCTTTCTGGCACATGTACTTCTGGCCTCGGCCCTCAGCCTTTGCGGCTGCATCGGCCCTCCCTGCAAACGCCGAAGAACACGGTTTTCTGGAAGATGCCAGCGCCAACCTCAACCTTCTTAACGTCTTCCTCAACCGCAATTACACCATCCCGACCAAGGCCCAAGGCGGCGCGCAGGAATGGACGCAGAGTTTCATCCTCGACGCATGGCCGGCCGGCGGATGAGTTCGGGCGCCTGGGCGTGGCGTTCAAAGCGAGGTTTTCCAAGACCGAGGTCAAGGTGGGCGAATGGATGCCGGTGCTGCCGATCTTGCTTTCCGACGACGGCCGGTCGCTCCCGCAAAACCTGCACGGCGGGCAGATCACCTCGAAGGAAATCGATGGCCTGACCCTCTATGGTGGGCAGTTCCGCGCCAACAGCCCGCGGGATGAGCGACATGTTGATGTTCGGCAAAACCGCCTTCACTTCCGACCGTTTCAATTTCCAAGGTGCCGAGTACGCTTTCAACGACAAGCGCACCCAGGTCGGCGTATGGAATGCCCAGCTCAAGGACATCTACAGCCAGCAGTATCTCAACCTGATCCACAGCCAGCCTGTCGGCGCCTGGACCCTCGGCTCCAACCTCGGGTTCTTCTACGGCAAGGACGATGGCGGCGCCCGCGCAGGTAACCTGGACAACAGAACCTGGTCCGGCCTGCTCTCCGCCAGGTACGGCGGCAACACCTTCTATGTCGGCCTGCAAAAACTCACCGTGCACTGGCGTAATTCGAGCATGCGCCGCGACTACAGCAACAACGAATTCGATGAAAACCGGTTGATCGTCAGCTACCCGATAAGTCTGCTGTGAACCGGCGCCGGACTTACTGTATGGTGCGCGCCTGCCGCTGCTGATCCCCCCAGCAGCGGCCTTTATCGAGCCTGCGTACCTGATGAAACCCTTTGCCGCAGCGAGCGTAGTGTTTGCCTTGGCCCTGAGCCTGAGCGGCTGCATCGGCGCGCCCATTGCCCTGACACCGGCAACCCAGCAACGCTTGCAAGCCCAGGCACCGATCCGCTTCCTGTTGACCTTCGATGACGGCCCAAGCGCCTCGGGCTACAACAACCCGAGCCGTTCGGTAGTGGCCGACCTGGCCAATAACCCGGTGTTGCCGGGGATCAAGGCGGTGTTCTTCCTGCAGACCGAAGCGGCCCGCTCAGGTGGCAGTTCTCGGGGGCGCAAGACCATGGAACGTGAATTCGCCGCTGGCCATGTCCTGGCCTTTCACACGGCGACGGCGTTTCATACCAATCACCGCTGGCTGAACGATGCAGAGCTGGAACGCACCCTTTCCGAAGGTACGGCAGACATTGCCGCCATCACCGGCACGCCGCCCATGCTGGTACGCCCACCGTTCTGGAACTACGACCGCCGTACCTTCGCCGCCTACCAGCGGCATGGCATGCACGTACTGCTGACGGACCTCAGCGCCAATGACGGAAAGATCTGGGGCTTCAACGCCAGCCCGCGCCGGCGGGCCAATTTGTATCGGCAGCTGTCGGTCGTGCGTGAGCGCATCGCGCTGGGTGAACTGCCGATGGTTGAAGGCGTGATACCGGTGGTAGTGACCTTCCATGACATCAACCGCTACACCGCCCGGCATATGCAGGAGTATTTGCAGATCCTGATGGACAGCGCGCGGATCAACGGTTTGAAGACCGGTGTCGAGCCGTTCTACACCGACCACGCCATGCTGGAACGCGCAGCACTGGCACGTACCGTGAAGGATGTGAATGAAGAGGTCCATCTGCCGGGTGTATGGAACTGGATATGGGATGCGGACTCACACTGAAAGCTACAAACAATTACAACAGTAAGATATTTAAGTCAGACAGGTAGTCCCATCCTGCCCCACCACGCCCACCTCATTAACCACCCACAGACCATAAGCCTTTTAAATACGTAGGAAAGTGAAACAAGTGGCGTTGGAACTCAGTACTCCTTCCCGCCCACTATCGGATCAGTAGTTCGCAAGACTTACCGCGCACTGCCCAACCTTCTCACGCTTGCCAACCTTTAAAAGGACTTAGTCATGTTGACAACTCCCTTACAGAACAACTATTCGCACAGCCTTTACAACCCTAACGAAAAATCCATTCACTGCGATAAAAAACACTCAGACTCCCCCCACCCGCTGCACCGTAGAGAAAATAACTTTCTACCGGCGAACACCGCCAAATCTGCGCGCTTCGCGAAGGATCAGGTTGCTACCTCGCTGGCCGGCCAGCGTGTTAACTCCTCGATGGATAAACCCGTCAATTCCGCAGCCACGGCTCCAGCACAACAGCCCATGGAATCAAGCCCCATCACCGAAGTGCCACGCGCCCTCACCAGTACCCCGACCACTCACACGTACGATAACGGTAACGTCAAGATCACCTCGGCAACGGCTCATGAAGGCAGTTTTCACGGCGTTCCCATGCTGCGCAACAAAGTCACCATCGAAACCGGTAATAGTGCAGACAACGTTCACCTCAAGAGTCTTCCGGACATTGGGGTCGTCGCAGAAATAAACGGCAGGCGATACCTGTTACCGGTTCAGAATGCTGGCGGCATGACCGAGACCGTGGAAATAAAAACCAAGGGTGGCGATGACCACGTCACGATTGCAGACGACATCTGGTTCCAAACCACTGTGAGTCTTAACGACAACCACACGGTTTCCGGGACCAATGGCTATACCTCCGCCCCCGAGTCAGCGGGCGTGAAAACATTCTCGCAACCCGGAATCATCGCCATTGCACCTCACCTGCAAAAAGGCGCCGAGTTCAAACATGACGAGACCACATTCAAGTTCTCGCCAAACGCCAACCCAAGGCAGTTCGGCGACGGCGTCATGCAAATCACCGCCGGCAGCGGCAATGACACTATTCGTATCAGCGCAGCAGAAGACAATTCATTGTTAGCTGAAGTGAATGGGCAACAATTCCTCCTGCCTATTAAAAACGATCCAGCAGGTGGTTCCAGGCTGTTCATTCAAGCCGGAGACGGAGACGATAAAGTCACCATCGACTCTAATGTAAAGAACTATGCCTTTATCAACATGGGCGAGGGTAAAGCAGGCACTTTATACAGTGGCGGCGGGTTCGTTTCGGGTGAAGAAGAGCCCAATTTGAGGCAGCGCTATACCACGCAAAACTACAAACCTGTCGGGACCAGTGCCTGAACCCCACGCTGGCGTAATGTCATGAATACTGCCCGCCCGATGATCACGGGCGGGTCTTCTCGCCAATTACGCGCGCGATTCAACCCCGAGTTCATCCCACACCGACTCGGCCAAGTGAAACGTCGCATTCGCCGCCGGTATTCCGCAATAGATCGCACTCTGCATCAGCACTTCCTTGATCTCGGCGCGGGTCACACCATTGCTGGCGGCCGCACGCAGGTGCAGCTTGAGCTCTTCACTGCGGTTCATGCCGATCAACATGGCGATGGTGATCAGGCTGCGGGTATGCCGAGGCAGCCCGGGGCGCGTCCAGATATCGCCCCAGGCATGGCGCGTGATCATTTCCTGGAACTCGCTGTTGAACTCGGTCAGGGCATTGAGGCTGCGGTCGACATGGGCATCGCCCAGCACTTCGCGGCGCACCTGCAGGCCATCGGCGTAACGTTGTTTCTCGTCCACAAAACGCTCCTCAGCGAGCCAGCAGAAAGTTGATCACACGGTCGCTGAAGGCAGCGCCGGCTTGCACGTTGGACAGGTGCGCCGCATAGAACTCGGCGTACTCGGCGCCCTGCACATGGTGCTGGATAAAGTGGCTGCCAGCCGGCGGTGTCACCGCGTCTTCAGTGCCGGCAATCACCAGGGTCGGCACCTTGATCGACGACAGTTGCTCACGAAAATCCGCGTCGCGCACGGCGCCGCAATTGGCGGCGTAGCCCTCGGGCGATGTGGCCGCGAGCATGTCGGTGATCTGCTTGGCCTGGTGCGGGTTGGCCGCAGCGAAATCCGCGGTAAACCAGCGCGCAATCGAAGCATCGCGCAGCGCCACCATCGCAGCGGCGCCGTCACGCAGGACCATTTCGATGCGGGGGTTCCAGACCTCAGGCGTGCCGATCTTGGCGGCGGTATTGCACACCACCAGGCGCTGCAAACGCTCGCCGGCGTGGATGCCCAGCCATTGGCCGATCAAGCCGCCCATGGACAGGCCGCAAAAGTGCGCACGCTGGATATCCAGCGCATTCAGCAACGCAAGCACGTCGCGCCCCAGTTGTTCGATGCTGTAGGGCCCCTCGGTCACCAGGGACTTGCCGTGACCGCGGGTATCGAAACGCAACACGCGAAAATGCTCGGTGAACGCCGGGATCTGCACGTCCCACATGTGCAGGTCGGTGCCCAGAGAGTTGGACAGTACCAGCACCGGTGCATCCACCGGCCCGTCCAATTGGTAATGCAATTCGCCCTCGGCGAGTTGTACAAAAGCCACAGCAGTCTCCTCAGGCAGTCAACGCAAAGTGTTCAGTCACGGCACGCGTGACCCAGGTCTGGGCTTGGCCCAGGTAATGGGCCGGGTCGAGCAGGCGGTCCAGTTCAGCCGCTGACAACTCGGCAGTCACCTGGGGCTCATCCGCCAGCACGGCGCGCAAGTGACGCTGCTTGGCCACGGCGCGTTTGCAGCATTGCTCCAGCAGGTGGTGTGCGGTATCGCGGCCCAGGCGTTGGGCAAGCACGATGCTGACTGCTTCAGCCAACACCAGGCCCTGGGTCAGGTCCAGATTCTGCGCCATGCGCGCGGTATCGACCTCCAGCCCTTCACTCACCAGCAGCGCCTGTTGCAAGGCGCCGGACACCTGGCGGCAAATCTCTGGCAAGGTTTCCCATTCGGCGTGCCACAGGCCCAGGCTGCGTTCGTGCTCCTGGGGCATGGCGCTGAACATGGTCGCCACCAGGCCCGGCACGCGGGTGGCAGCGCTGATCAATACGGCGGCGCCTACGGGGTTGCGTTTGTGCGGCATGGTCGATGAACCGCCCTTGCCCGGCGCGGCGGGCTCAAACACTTCTGCCGCCTCGGTTTGCATCAACAGGCTGATGTCGCGTCCCAGTTTGCCGAGGCTGCCGGCGATCAGACCGAGTACGCTGGCAAATTCCACCAGGCGATCGCGCTGGGTGTGCCAGGGCTGTTCCGGCAAGCCCAGTTGCAACTCGGCGGCCAAGGCTTCGGCAACAGGCATGGCGTGTTCGCCGAGCGCCGCCAAGGTGCCGGACGCACCGCCAAATTGCAGCACCAACAGGCGCGGTTTCAATTCGGCAAGGCGCTGGCGACTGCGTGTCACCGCACCCAGCCAACCGGCGATTTTCATGCCCAGGGTGACCGGCGTCGCGTGCTGCAGCCAGGTGCGTCCGGCCAGGGGCACAGCGGCGTAACGCTGCGCCTGGGCAGCCAGCACGTCCCCCAGGCGCGCCAAATCCGCCTCGATCAACACCAGCGCCTGGCGCACTTGCAGCACCAGGCCGGTGTCCATCACATCCTGGCTGGTCGCGCCCAGGTGCACATAACGCTCGGCGTCGGCCTCTTCACTGGCGATCAACTTGCCCAGCGCCTTTACCACTGGAATCGCCGAATTACCCGCCGTGGCAATGGCCGCGCCAAGCGCATCGACGTCATACAGCGAAGCCAGGCACGCCTGGGCAATCGGCGCGACGGCAGCCTGGGGAATCAGCCCGACCCGAGCCTGGGCCCGGGCCAGCGCCGCCTCGAAATCCAGCATGCCCTGCAAGCGTCCCTGGTCACAGAACACTTCGGCCATGCTGGCGGCGGTGAAGTAAGCGTCGAACAGTTGATTGCTCGTGCGCAGCGTCATAACTCATCCCTTACAAATCGTGATGCAGGTACGCCGCCTGTTTAGGCAGGCGCAAGCTGAACAGGAAGGCCACCGCCATCATCGCAGTGACGTACCAATAGAAGGTGTTTTCCATGCCGATGGATTTCAGGCTCAGTGCGACCACTTCCGCCGAACCGCCAAACACCGCGTTAGCCACGGCATATGCCAGGCCCACACCCAAGGCACGCACCTGGGGCGGGAACATCTCGGCTTTGACCAGGCCGCTGATGGAGGTGTAGAAGCTGACAATCGCCAAGGCCAGGGTGATCAGTACAAACGCCAGGAACGGGCTGGTCACGGTTTTCAAGGTCAACAGGATCGGCACAGTGAACAAGGTGCCAAGGCCGGCGAACCAGAGCATGGAATTACGTCGCCCGATCTTGTCGGCCAACATGCCGAACAGCGGCTGCATGCACATGTACAGAAACAGCGCGCCGGTCATGATGTAGCTGGACGTCTTGGCGTGCATACCGACAGTGTTAACCAGGTACTTCTGCATGTAAGTGGTGAACGTGTAGAAAATCAGCGAGCCGCCAGCGGTGTAGCCCAGCACAGTGATGAAGGCTTTGCCGTGGTCACGGAACAGCGCGACGATGCTGCCGGCGTCCTTGTCCTGACGCATTTCCTTGCTGGTTGTTTCTTTCAGGGTGCGACGCAGCAGCAGGGAGATCACCGCTGCGATGGCGCCGATTACAAACGGAATGCGCCAGCCCCAGGCACGCAGTTCTTCTTCGCTGAGGATCTGTTGCAGGATCACCACCACCAGCACCGCCAGCAACTGGCCGCCGATCAGGGTCACGTATTGGAACGAGGCAAAGAAACCGCGCTGGCCCTTGAGCGCAACTTCACTCATGTAGGTCGCCGTGGTGCCGTACTCGCCCCCCACCGACAAACCCTGGAACAGCCGCGCCACCAACAGCAGCGCCGGCGCCCAGGCACCGATGTCGTTATAGGTGGGCAGGAAAGCGATAACCAGTGAACCGGCGCACATCATCAGCACCGAGATCATCATCGAATTTTTGCGCCCGTGCTTGTCGGCCACCCTGCCAAACAGCCAGCCGCCGATCGGCCGCATCAGGAACCCGGCGGCGAACACACCGGCGGTGTTGAGCAGTTGCACCGTGGGGTCGTCCGAGGGGAAAAACGCCGGGGCAAAATAGATTGCGCAGAAGGCGTAGACGTAGAAGTCGAACCATTCGACCAGGTTGCCGGAGGAAGCCCCGACAATCGCAAAAATCCGTTTGCGGCGTTCTTCTCCGGTGTAGTGACTCGTTGTTGTTGTCATGGTTTTTTACTCAGTGGGAACGGTTATAGCCTAGACATACTTTGCAACAACCATGTTCCGCAAGCAGACTTTTGGGTATGTAGTGACTGGGAGGGCCTCATCGGGAGCAAGACCCCTCCCACATTTGACCGAGTTGTCTGAACTCTACTCGGTCAGTGTGGGAGGGGCGGTGCGACGATTCGACTTGCCCCCGATGAGGCCCTACAGCCAACTCAGTAATCGAAGAACACCGTTTCCTTGTCTGTCCCCTGCAAAATCACATTCCACTGATACACACCCTGCGCATCCGCCTTGGCAATCAAGGTGCTACGACGCTCAGCCGGTACACACGCCAACAGCGGGTCATCGCCGTTGAGTGCCTCACCGTCAAAATAAATCCGCGTGAGCAAGTGCTTTACCAACCCACGGGCAAACACCAGTACCACCAGATGCGGCGCCTGAGTCGTGCCTTTCAATCCCGGCACACTGCCTGGCTTGATGGTGGTAAAGCGGAAGCGCCCCTCGGCATCCACCGGCACCCGGCCAAAACCTTCAAAGTGCGGATCGACCGCCTTGTCTTGCTCGTCCTCAGGGTGGTCATATTTACCGGCAGCATTGGCCTGCCAGACTTCCAGCATGGCGTCGTTGACGACATCACCGTTGCCGTCCACTACCTGGCCGCTGATCGCCACGCGCTCGCCGAGTGTGGCGGCTACGGTCATGTCTTCACGGTTCAGCCAGGTCAGGCCGATGTGGTAATACGGCCCGACGGTGTGGGACGTGGTCGCGTTGAGTGTCATCTCATTTCTCCATCGGCGTGGCGTCGCGGCCGCGCAGGACGATGTCCCAGCGGTAACCGAGGGCGTAGGAAGGGACGGTTTTTTCCAGGTCGAAACGCGCGATCAGGCGTTCCTTGGCGCGGGTATCCGGCACGCAGTTGTAGATCGGGTCGTATTCGAGCAATGGGTCGCCAGGGAAATACATCTGCGTCACCAAGCGCGTCAGCACACTGGGGCCGAACAGCGAAAAGTGGATATGCGCCGGGCGCCATGCATTGTGATGGTTGCCCCACGGGTAGGCGCCGGGCTTGATGGTCTGGAACTGGTACCAGCCATCGGCGTCGGTAACGGTACGCCCGGTGCCGGTGAAGTTCGGGTCCAGCGGCGCGTCGTGCAGGTCACGCTTGTGGTTGTAGCGCCCGGCGGCGTTGGCCTGCCAGATCTCCACGAGAATGCCCGGCACCGGCAAGCCATTCTCGTCCAGCACACGGCCATGAATGATGATGCGCTCGCCTTGGGGCTCGCCTTCATGCTGGGCGGTCAGGTCGTTGTCCTTGTCATTGATGCGCTCGGCGCCGATCGTCGGGCCGGTGATTTCCGACAATGAATGGGGCAGGAACACCAACGGCTGGGACGGCGAACGCAGGTTCGTCGACTGATACGCCGGGTGCAGGTAATCAGGTTGAGTGCCCGCTTGCGGGCGCCGGTAACCAGGCTTGTCACTCATGGAGCCATCCTCTTTTATTAGACGCGTTCAATCGCCAGGGCCAGGCCTTGGCCGACGCCCACGCACATGGTCGCCAAGCCTTTGCTGCCGCCGGTTTTTTCCAACTGGTGCAGGGCCGTCAACACCAGCCGTGCACCGCTCATGCCCAGGGGATGACCCAGCGCAATGGCACCGCCGTTCGGGTTGACCTGAGGTGCATCGTCGGCAATACCCAGCTCGCGCAGCACCGCCAGACCCTGGCTGGCGAAGGCTTCGTTAAGCTCGATCACGTCGAAGTCGGTGACCGCCAACCCCAGGCGTTCCACCAGCTTGCGCACCGCCGGCACCGGGCCGATGCCCATTACGCGCGGTGCGACACCGGCACTGGCCATGCCCAACACCCGGGCGCGGGCTGTGAGGCCGTGCTTCTTGACGGCATCGGCGGATGCCAGAATCAGCGCAGCAGCACCGTCATTGACCCCCGAAGCGTTGCCGGCGGTGACGGTCTTGTCCGGGCCGTTGACCGGCTTGAGTTTGGCCAGGGCTTGCAGGCTGGTGTCCCGCGGGTGTTCATCGTGTTCCACCAGGGTTTCGCCTTTTTTATGGGCGACCCGTACCGGCACGATTTCCTCGGCGAAGAAACCGGCGGCTTGCGCAGCGGCGGTACGCTGTTGGCTGCGCAAGGCGAAAGCGTCCTGGTCGGCGCGGGAAACCTGGTAGTCGTCGGCGACGTTATCGGCGGTCTGCGGCATGGCATCCACACCGTACTGGGCCTTCATCAACGGGTTGATGAAACGCCAGCCGATGGTAGTGTCTTCCAGCTTCATGCTGCGCGAAAACGCTGCATCGGCCTTGCCCATCACGAACGGAGCACGGGACATCGACTCGACGCCGCCAGCAATCGCAAGCTCCATTTCGCCACTGGCAATAGCGCGAAAGGCCGTGCCAATGGCATCCATGCCCGAGGCGCACAGACGGTTGAGGGTCACGCCCGGAATGCTCTCCGGCAGCCCCGCCAGCAACAGTGCCATGCGCGCCACGTTACGGTTGTCTTCGCCGGCCTGGTTGGCGCAGCCCAGGAAGACTTCGTCCACCGCGTCCCAGTTCACCGACGGGTTGCGCTCGATCAGGGCCTTGATCGGCAGCGCCGCCAGGTCATCGGCACGCACCGTGGACAGCCCACCGCCGAAACGACCGATCGGTGTGCGAATGGCATCACAGATAAATACCTCGCGCATCAGGCTTCTCCCGGTGCTTGGCCATGGGCGGCGGCGGTGCGAGCTTCAAGCTCGCGCAGCGCGGTCAGCTCTGTCTCGGTCGGTTCTGCCGTGGTGCTGACCTGGTCGGCAAAGCGAATCGCCCAGCCGGTGGCAGCGACCACTTGCTCGCGGGTCACGCCGGGGTGCAGCGCGGTGACCACGAACTCATGGCTGCCCTCCTCCGGTTCCATGATGCACAGGTCGGTAATGATGCCGACGGGGCCGGCACCGGGCAGGCCAAGACGCTTGCGTGAGTCGCCACCTTCGCCGTGACCGACGGAGGTGATGAAGTCCAGTTTGTCGACAAACGAACGGGACGACTGTTTAAGGATGATCAGCACGCTCTTGGCAGAACCGGCGATCTCCGGCGCGCCACCGGCACCCGGCAAACGCACTTTGGGCTGGTGATAATCACCGACCACGGTGGTGTTGATATTGCCGAAACGGTCGACCTGGGCCGCACCGAGAAAGCCCACGTCAATGCGCCCGCCCTGCAGCCAATAGCGAAAGATCTCACCGGTGGGCACCACAGTGTCGGCGGTCTCGGCCAGTTCGCCATCGCCGATCGACAGTGGCAACACGCTGGGCTTGGCACCAATCGGGCCAGACTCGTAGATCAACACCACATCGGGTGAGGACGTCAGCCGCGCCAGGTTGGCGGCCTTGGACGGCAGGCCGATACCGACGAAGCACACCGAGCCGTTCTTCAAACGGCGTGCAGCGGCGACGGTCATCATTTCATTGGTGGAGTAGGTCATTACTTGGCCTCCTGCGCGGTGGCCAGCTTGGCCTGGAACTCGCTGAAATCAGCAGTGCCGTGGATAAATTCATCAATCCAGGCGGTAAAGGTCCCACGGTCGCGAGCAATCGGATCCCACGCCTGGTAGAAGCGGTTATCCCGCTCGTTGTAGCCGTGAGCGTAGGAAGGATGTGCGCCACCCGGCACATGGCACACCGCAGTCAGTGCCCAGGTCGGCAACACGCAACTGTTCATCGGCGCATTGAGGTCATCGACGATTTCTTCCACGGTGACAATGCAACGCTGAGCCGCAAGGGCCGCTTCCTTCTGTACCCCGAGAATGCCCCAGAGCAACACGTTGCCCTTGCGATCGGCCTTCTGCGCGTGAATCACGGTGACATCCGGACGTACCGACGGCACCGCCGCCAGCACTTCGCCGGTGAATGGGCACGTAACGGTCTTGATCAGTGGGTTGACCTTGGGCAAGTCGGAACCAGCGTAGGCACGCAGCACCGCGAACGGCAGGCCCGAGGCACCGGCGACGTAGGCATTGGCCAAGTCGGCGTGGCTGTGTTCTTCGATCTCCAGCGGTTGCGGCCATTGCTTCTCCACCGCGTCGCGCAAACGATGCAGGGAGCCCACGCCCGGGTTGCCGCCCCAGGAAAAAATCAACTTGCGCGCGCAGCCAGCACCGATCAATTGGTCGTAGATCAGGTCGGGCGTCATACGCACCAGCGTCAGGTCTTTCTTACCCTGACGAATGATTTCATGACCTGCGGCCGTAGGGATCAGGTGGGTAAAACCTTCGAGAGCGACGGTATCGCCGTCGTTCACAAAGCGCTTGACCGCATCACGCAGGGTGAGGATTTCAGCCATGGGGTTGGGCTCCCGGTGTTGATCGAAAAAGGCGCTGAGGTGGCGCCGAAGTGCTTGAAGATTAAGCCGGGTAAATGGGCCGAACAATCCGATAATCGACTCAGCGTTCGATTATCGAACGGATTGTTGTCTAGCTAATCGTCTAAGCGAACGCAATTCAAATGTGGGAGGGGGCTTGCTCCCGATAGCGGTGGATCAGCCAACAAATTTTTTGACTGACACCCCGCAATCGGGAGCAAGCCCCCTCCCACATTTGAGTCCCATCAAGGCTTAAGTGGCGTCGGCATGGCTGACCATGCCCTTGATCAACACGGCTGCAGTGGCGAGTGCCGCCGGAATCACCAGTGCCGTGAGCACCTGCTCGAAATTCCAGCCCAGGCCCAGCAAGGTGGCCCCCATCCACGCGCCCAGGATCGCGCCGAAGCGGCCAATGCCAAGCATCCACGACACACCGGTAGCACGCCCCTGGGTGGGGTAGAAACGTGCGGCCAGGGACGGCATCGCCGACTGCGCACCGTTGACGCACATCCCGGCGATCAGCACTAACGTTGCCAATAAAGTGATATTGCCAAGGCTTTGCCCTACCGCGTAGGCAAACACCCCGGCCAGCAGGTAGAAAGTACCGATCACTTTGTGCGGGTTGAACCGGTCCATCGCCCAGCCCACGCCCACTGCGCTCAACACCCCGCCAAACTGGAACAACGCGCCGATAAATGCCGCCTGCTCCATGCTGGCGCCACTGTCGCGCATCAAGGTGGGCAGCCAACTGGTCAGCAGGTAAACAATCACCAGGCCCATGAAGTAAGTGAGCCACAGCAGCAAGGTGCCGGTGCTGTAGGTGCCCGAGAAAATCACCGCGAACACGTTGCGAGCCTTGACGGTTGTTTGCTCCGGCACGCTGAAGCTGCCGGCCTGGGCCACGATATTGGGCTCAATGGGTGCCAGGGCCTTGCGTACCTTGTCGGTACCGCGATTACGCACTACCAGGTAACGCGCCGACTCCGGCAGCCACACCAACAGCACCCCCGCCAGGATCAATGGCAGGATGCCGCCGATCAGCAACAAGCTGTGCCAGCCAAACGCCGGGATCAACTTGGCCGAGATAAACCCACCACCGGCCATGCCCAGGTTGAAACCGCAGAACATGCTGGTGACCAACAACGACTTATGACGCTCGGGGGTGTATTCGGAGAGCAAGGTCGTGGCATTGGGCATACCCGCGCCCAGACCCAGCCCGGTCAGAAAGCGCAGCACTAGCAACTGGTCGACATTAGTGCTGTAGGCCGAGGCCAGGCTGAACGCGCCAAATACCAGTACCGCACCGACCAACACGACTTTGCGACCAAAGCGGTCGGCCAGCGGGCCGGACCCGAGTGCGCCGAACACCATGCCGATCAACGCGGCGCTCATCACCGGGCCAAGGCTGGCGCGGTCGATGCCCCAGTCCTGGGACAGGGCCGGCGCAATAAAACCCATCGCCGCCGTATCGAGGCCGTCAAGAAAGACAATCAGGAAACACAGGATCACCACGCGCCACTGGTAGCGTGACAATGGCTGGGTGTTGATGAAGGACTGCACGTCCAGGGTGGTACCGACAGAAGGCTGATTCATTATTTTTATTCCACACCGATGGCGGGCCGATGACCTCAGGTCATCATTATTGTTAGGCGGCGCTTTGAAGCGCTGCCGCACATTAATAAGCCAGGGGAAACACCGTCAATCGAGCCGACCGGGATCTGTGCGGTCACCGAACAGCTTAGGCAAACAGTTGCGCGCTCAACTCACGGCTGGCGGTGAGCATACTCGGCAGGAAACGCTGTTCCAGCTCGCTGCGGCTGACGCGCCCGGCATGGGTGCTGACGTTCAGTGCGGCCAACACCTGGCCGGATGCGTCATACACCGGCACCGCGATGGAACGCAGGCCCTGCTCCAATTCCTGATCGACGATGCACCAGCCTTGCTGACGTACCTGTTGCAAGCACTCGAACAAGGCTTCGGGAGTCGTGAGCGTGCGGCTGGTCTTGGTTTGCAGGTCTGCGTGGTCGAGGTAATCCTGCAGCGAGGCATCATCCAGGGCCGCCAGGAGGATGCGCCCCATGGACGTGCAATAGGCCGGCAGCCGACCACCGACTGAAAGGTCCACGGAAATCAGACGCTGAGTCGTGGCCGAACGTGCGATGTAGAGAATATCGTCGCCTTCAAGGGTGGCCATGTTGCAGGCTTCATGGAGCTGCTCGCTCATGCGGTCCAGATAAGGCTGGGCCGAGACGGCCAACGGTGTGGACGACAAATAGGCATGACCGAGCGTCAGCACTTTAGGCAATAGCGAGTAGGTACGCCCATCCGTGGTGGCGTAGCCGAGTTTGATCAAGGTATGCAGGCAACGGCGCACAGCGGCGCGGGGGATTTCCGTGCGGTGGCTGATCTGGGCGATGGTCAGGTGACGCTTGCGCTCCTGGAACGCTTGCACCACGGCCAGGCCACGGGCCAGGGACGTCATGAAGTCCGGATCACCGGTGAACGCCTGGATGCGCTTGGCCGGTGAAGCCACGATCGGCGGCGCCACTGATGCGAAGGAGTTGCGCAATTGATCGTTCATTTCCAGGGTCCTGTCTCTTGTTCTTACCACGGGAGGGTTGGCCGCTATTACAAGCCGGGCCGGTCGCGATGCACAAGCCAGCGCCAGCAACATTGGGCGATTATCGGACGATCATGCGATTATCGCAATTTGTCAGGCTAGGGCAGCCGCCGCCGCGGCCAAGTTTCAGATTTGCCTGATGAACCTGGGAAGTGCGGACATTTACGCTTTTATTTAGAACCGGTGGCGACAATATGATGACGCTGTTCACAAATAGTGATGCCCACCCATAACACCCTCCCCTGCACCGTTGACGCTTTTTAACTTTATGATGATAGCGTTATTCAAATGCGCCGCTATAATGCAACCTGTGCAGAGGTCGGCCCGGTATCACTATCGGGATGGGAGCTCGCCAGGCGCTGGAGGACGTAAGCCGCGCCGGCCACAAGTAGCCGCTTAAAAGAACTGCCCTCAGGCCTGCTTTTCAACTTGAACGGTTTTCTACTGTTTTATTTGGAATCGCCCGAGGACGACTGTTGAAGCGCGACACTGCGCAATCAATAAACTTCACACAATTAGGTAATACTGTGACGAAAGATGAACTGCGCGCCGAACTTGAGCGCCAGGAGCAACGTTACAAGGACGTCTACGGCGGAGAAGTCACCACCTACGCCGCGCAACCTGAGCCGGAACGCAAGCCATGGCGCAAACGCGCCAGCCTGCTGGATCAGGCATTTGCCCAGGAAATCCAGAAGATCGAACAGGAACTCAAAACCGAAGAGCCATAAGCGCTTCGGTGCGAGTAGGCAGGGCCCTGCTGTCTCTGCCGGTCCGCCACCGGCAGGGAGCCCCTTGCGTCAGCGCCCGTTGGTCAGTCGCTTACAGCCGCGCACGAAATTTCATACAAATGTTTCAGGCATGACGTTTTCATGACAAATGCCGGCCTTTTGCGGCCTGCGCTTTATAAATCAAAGACTTGCCAAAGCCCCGAAAACCCTGGGATGCGTCCGTTTTGCCCGGGCTTGTGCGACGAAGATTGTTACCGATGAGCAGCTAATGCATCGATTACCGATGTTTTCTGGCATAATCGCGCCCCCTTACGACCGGGTCAGAAAACCTTCATGATCGATTTATTCAGCGGACTGGATGCTTGGGTTCTAGTGAGCCTGCTGCTCGCCCTGGCCTTTGTCCTCGCCTTCGAGTTCATCAATGGCTTTCATGACACCGCTAACGCGGTGGCCACAGTCATCTATACCAAAGCCATGCCGCCACACCTGGCCGTGTTCTTCTCCGGGGTCTTCAATTTCCTCGGCGTGTTGCTCGGTGGTGTCGGTGTCGCCTACGCCATCGTGCATTTGCTGCCGGTGGAGTTGCTGATCAATGTGAACACCGGCCATGGCCTGGCGATGGTCTTCTCGTTATTGGCGGCGGCGATCACCTGGAACCTGGGCACCTGGTACTTCGGTATTCCCGCCTCCAGCTCCCACACCCTGATCGGCTCGATCCTCGGTGTCGGCCTGGCCAACGCCCTGATCAACGACATCCCCCTGGCTGACGGTGTGAACTGGCAGAAGGCTGTGGATATCGGTGCATCCCTGGTGTTCTCGCCGATGGCCGGCTTCCTGGTCGCAGCCCTGGTGCTGATCGGCCTGAAGTGGTGGCGCCCGCTGTCGAAGATGCACAAGACCCCGGACCAGCGCCGCAAGCTCGACGACAAGAAGCACCCGCCGTTCTGGAACCGCCTGGTTCTGGTGATCTCGGCCATGGCCGTGAGCTTCGTGCACGGCTCCAACGATGGTCAGAAAGGCATCGGCCTGATCATGCTGGTGCTGATCGGTATCGTGCCGGCGCAGTTCGTATTGGACCTGGGCAGCACCACCTACCAGATTGAGCGTACCCGTGACGCAACCCTGCACCTGAACCAGTTCTACCAGCGCAACCACGAGACCCTCGGCGAGTTCCTGGCCCTGGGCAAAAGCGTGAAGGATGATCTGCCGGGCAAATTCCGCTGCAACCCGCAGCAGACCGAGCCGACGATCAACGCGCTGCTGGGCACCCTCAAGGGCGTCTCGGACTACCACTCGCTGACCGCAGATCATCGCATCGAAGTGCGTCGCTACCTGCTCTGCCTGGACGACACCGCGAAGAAAGTCGGCAAGCTGCCTGGGCTGGATTCCCGTGAGAAATCCGACCTCGACAAGCTGCGCAAAGACCTGACCGCCACCACCGAGTACGCCCCGTTCTGGGTGATCCTCGCGGTTGCACTGGCCCTGGGCCTGGGCACCATGGTGGGTTGGAAGCGCGTGGTACTGACCATTGGCGAGAAGATCGGCAAGCAGGGCATGACCTATGCCCAGGGCATGTCGGCGCAAATCACCACCGCGACCATGATCGGCTTCGCCAACATCTTCGCCCTGCCGGTGTCCACCACGCACGTGCTGTCTTCCGGTGTGGCAGGTACCATGGTTGCCAACAAGAGCGGCCTGCAAGGCGGCACCGTCAAGACCATCCTGATGGCCTGGGTATTGACCCTGCCAGCAACCGTCGGCCTGTCGGCCGGGTTGTTCTGGCTGGCGTCCAAGGCATTGGGCAACTGATAGCCGGCCGGCCATAAAAAAGGTGCGATCCGCGAGGGTCGCACCTTTTTTTATATCCAAGCGCACCGCCGTCCACCTGTGGGAGCTGGCTTGCCTGCGATTGCGCAGTAACAGTTGATGAATATATGAGCTGACCCACCGCGATCGCAGGCACGCCTCCCACATTTTTTTACCTTCTGCCATCAATTGACAGCCAAAAAAAAAGGGCGACCGAAGTCGCCCAAAATGCCTTGCGTGCCCATGTAACCCGGAAAGACTTAAGGTTTTTTACGCTTGTTCGCGTCTTTCCAGATAAAAAATCCAAACCCTACAAAAAACAGCACCATGAGGCTGACAGTCAGCACTCCGGCAAAAACCACATTATCGAAAAACATGACCGGCCTCCTGCACGTGCCCTGTTGCGATAGGGCTAAGTTAAGGGAGAAGGCGCAGTGGGAAATTGACCAGGATCAATGTCGCCCGCAACGGGGCGTAAAGAAGGGTAATAACTGACCTGCATCAACAGATGCAGGCGGTTTCAACGCTTTTTCGGTTTGTTCTTCGACTTCTTCTTGGGTTTGCCCAAGGGCATGGCTTGTTCAAAGGCTTGGCGCACTTCATTCAAGCGTTTGTCATTGAGGTCGTGCACGCGCTTGGCGCGTTCGGCATTCAGGTCGATCAGCTTGTCGTCATCACTCATGGCTTGGCTTACGTCGTGGCGGGAATGGCCCAATAATGCGGCCTGCCCCGCCCAACGGCAAATCAGCGGGCGACAAAATGCAGGTCATCGACCAAAATCGGCACTTTCCCCCTTACCCAGGAGGCGCCATCCGGTGGCCTTGCACAACGACCTTCCACCGCTATTGGCCCTGCGCGCCTTCGAGGCCGTGGCGCGGCACTTGAGCTTTATCAAGGCAGCGGGCGAATTGTCGGTGACCCAAAGTGCGCTGAGCCACCAGGTGCATAAGCTTGAACAGCATTTGGGCAAGCCGCTGTTTATCCGGCGTACCCGTGCGATTGATCTGACCTTGGCCGGGCAACATTACTACGACCAAATCCGCCCAGCCCTAGACGCCATCGCTACAGCGACACGCAGCCAACGGGGTGTACCCAGCACCAGCGTGTTGCGCATCGGCGTATTGGCGTCTTTCGCCACGCTATGGCTGGCACCGCGTCTGGCCGAGTTTCTACAGCGCTACCCGCACATCCAGGTGGAGTTGCTGCCCGCGATTCAACTGGCCAATGTCGCCACGGCCGAAGTTGACCTGGCCATCCGTTACGGCAAGGGCGATTGGCCCGACGTGCAGGCCACGCGCCTGATGGCCGAAACCTTGTCACCCGTGTGCAGCCCCGCGTTCAAGGCCAGCCAGGTAACCAAAGCCCCCCTACTGATGGCGACCTCGCACCGTCCTTTCGAGTGGACGGATTGGGCCGCCCATTACCAGGTCAACCTCGATCACCACCCCAGGGTGATGCTGCATGACTACAACATCGTGGTCGAGGCTACCGTGGCCGGCCAAGGTATCGCCATGGGCCGCCATCGCCTGATCGAACGCAGGCTTCAGGACGGCAGCCTGGTGGAGGCCTTTGACTGGCCGCCCTATCACAGCGAAATCGGCTATTGGCTGATCACTCCCCAGGGCCCACTCGGCGAAGCAGCCGAATGCTTCAGCCAGTGGTTGAAGCACCTGTGTGCGGATGGGTGAGTTTTTTCGATACGTCGATTGAGATCTATCCGTTTGTCGTCCATCGCAACAGCCAACATGCTCAAACCTCCTGAACCCAGAGGTTTTCAGCATGACCGATTCCATTCGCCAACGCGTACACACACTCGGCCTGACACTGCCCACACCCAGTCAACCGGCTGCCAATTACATCAACCATGTCGTCAGCCAACACCAGCTGTTCATTTCCGGGCAAATTCCCATACTCGATGGCAAACCCGCCTACATAGGCCGGCTGGGCGATTCCCTCAGCGATGAAGAAGGCGCCCAGGCGGCGGAACTGGCGGCGCTGGGCCTGCTGGGGCAATTGAGCGACGCGCTGGGCGATGACCTGTCGCGCGTGGTGCGCATCCTGCGTCTGGGCGTCTTCATCGCCAGCAACGCTGATTTCCAACGCCAGAGCGTGGTCGCCAATGGCGCCTCGAACCTGCTGGTCAACGCCCTCGGCGACAAAGGCCGGCACGTACGCACCGCCGTAGGCGTCAGCAGCTTGCCGGCTGGCGTCGCCGTGGAGGTGGATGCCATTTTCGAGCTGCAGCCATGAGCCCGCTGGACGTCCAACAACTGCGGGAGGCCACGCCCGGTTGCCAGTCGGGCCTTGTGCACTTCAACCATGCCGGGGCGTCCTTGCCCAGCCAGGCGACGCTGGACGCCATCATCGAACAGTTGCAACACGAAGCCCGCAACGGCCCGATGGAAGCTGGCGAACAGGGCGCCGTGCTGGTGGAAAACGCCCGCCGCGCCGCCGGGCAACTGCTCAATGCACCGCCCTCCTCGATCGCCTTCGCCAGCAGTGGCTCAACGGCCTGGAGCATGGCGTTCCAGGCGCTGGGACCCTGGCGGCCGGGCGACCGCATCCTGGTGGGGCGCCATGAATGGGGCGGCAACCTGGCGAGCATGGAGTTGGCCGTGCAAGCGGGCGCGCGCGTGGAAGTCATCCCCTGTGATGCCACCGGCGCGGTTTGCCCGGTAGCCCTGGAAGCGATGCTCGACGCCCACGTGAAGCTGATCGACCTTGCCTGGCTGCCGGCCAACGGCGGCCTGATCAACCCGGCCCAGGCCATCGGCGAAGTGGCTCGTCGGCACGCCATCCCCTACTTTATCGACGCAGGCCAAGCCGTCGGCCAATTACCGGTGGATGTGCAAGCGTTGCAGTGCGACGTGCTCAAATCCGCCGGCCGCAAACACCTGCGCGGCCCGCGCGGTACTGCACTGCTGTATGTCAGGCCGGATTTTCCTGGGCAACTGAACCCGGCGCAACGCGACGTGTTTTCGGCGCCCTGGACCACCGACGGCTTCGACCTGCGCAACGACGCCCGGCGCTTCGAAACCAGCGAAGTGTCCGTCGCCCTGCTGGCGGGCTTGGGCAATGCACTGCAAGAGATCAATCGACTGGGGATCGAGCGGGTGTGGGAAAGGGTCT
Organism: Pseudomonas synxantha BG33R; assembly: GCF_000263715.2. Taxonomy (NCBI): domain Bacteria; kingdom Pseudomonadati; phylum Pseudomonadota; class Gammaproteobacteria; order Pseudomonadales; family Pseudomonadaceae; genus Pseudomonas; species Pseudomonas synxantha. The sequence goes on along the minus strand of NZ_CM001514.1, from coordinate 1,630,659 downwards.
CGCAGACCAGCGCCCGAATCCGCGAAGCGCTGCATCAGATACCTGGGATTAGCCTGCATGACCTGGGCAATGAACATTCGGGCTTGATCGCTTTCAACCTGGCCGGCTGGGATAGTTTTGAACTCAAGCGGCGCTTGGGGTTAAAGCGCATCAACATCGGTGCCAACGGCGTGGCCTATACGCCGCTGGATATGCAAGCACGTGGGGTGCGCAGCATTGCGCGCCTCTCCGTCAGCCCACTCAACACCGATGACGATATCGAACTGTTGATCAAGGCCCTGCATGAATTGAACGCTTAAACCTCGATGTCCACCCACAAGCCCTGGCGCGGCGCGTCTTCGATCAGCGGCGCCACGGGCACCGTGTTGTCAGCATTGAGCAAGTCGCCGGGGATAGGCAAATGCTGCTCGACGTCATCGTCGGCTTCGCGCCGACGCTTGTGCTGCTCCTGCTGACGACGCTGCTCTTCGCGCAACAGAAAGGTCGATTGCTCGGCATCGCCTTTTTTCAGGTCGATCGTGCTCTCGCTGGAGCCCGGTTGAACGGGCACCACCGGCGGAATATCCGGCTTCTGGCGTGCCGGATCGAGTTGCGACGTGACCGGCACAACACTGACGGGCAGCATGGGTGGCAGCATGATAGTTATTCTCCTGATCAACAGGCTGTCGGCGGGTTGCAGGGCGACTTGAGCGCAGGCTCGCCAAGCTGTGACTCAGTCGACACTCGCAAGTGCCCGCCACCCGTCGATTCAGCACTCTGCCCGCCGGCCAAACGGAGTAGTTTTTGTCAGAGTCCTTGGGCGCAAGGGCTTGTTCCGTTAAGATAGTCGGCTTTTTCACGGCGGGAGTCAGGCAGCATGGCGCAGCAGTATCAACCGGGGCAACGCTGGATTAGTGACAGCGAAGCAGAGCTGGGGTTAGGCACCGTTCTGGCACAGGACGGGCGCTTGTTGACCGTGCTCTATCCGGCCACTGGCGACACCCGCCAGTATGCGCTACGGAATGCGCCCCTCACTCGTGTGAGGTTTTCGCCGGGTGACACCATCACCCATTTCGAAGGCTGGAAAATGACCGTACAGGAAGTCGACGACGTCGACGGCCTGCTGGTCTACCACGGCCTCAATGGGCAGAACGAGCAGGTCACCCTGCCGGAAACCCAACTGTCCAACTTCATCCAGTTCCGCCTGGCCAGCGACCGTCTCTTCGCCGGGCAGATCGATCCGCTGGCGTGGTTCTCGCTGCGCTACCACACGCTGGAACACACCAGCCGCCAGTTGCAGTCCTCGTTGTGGGGCCTGGGCGGTGTGCGTGCACAACCTATTGCGCACCAACTGCACATCGCCCGTGAAGTCGCTGACCGTATCGCGCCGCGGGTCTTGCTGGCTGACGAAGTGGGCCTGGGCAAGACCATCGAAGCGGGCCTTGTGATCCATCGCCAACTGCTCTCGGGCCGCGCCAGCCGCGTGCTGATCCTGGTCCCGGAAAACCTGCAGCACCAGTGGCTGGTGGAAATGCGCCGCCGCTTCAACCTGCAGGTCGCGCTGTTCGACGAAGAACGCTTTATCGAAAGCGATGCCACCAACCCGTTCGAAGACACCCAGCTTGCACTCGTTGCGCTGGAATGGCTGGTGGACGACGAGAAGGCCCAGGACGCGCTGTTCGCCGCCGGCTGGGACTTGCTGGTGGTCGACGAAGCGCACCACCTGGTGTGGCATGAAGACAAGGCCAGCGCCGAGTACTCGCTGGTCGAACAACTGGCTGAAGTAATCCCAGGCGTGCTGTTGCTCACCGCCACCCCGGAACAACTGGGCCAGGACAGCCACTTTGCGCGCCTGCGCCTGCTGGACCCGAACCGCTTCCACGACCTGCAAGCCTTCCGCGCCGAGAGCGAAAACTATCGCCCGGTGGCCGAAGCCGTGCAGGAGCTGCTGGACAAGGGCCGCCTGTCGCCGACCGCACACAAGACCATTCAAGGCTTCCTCGGCGACGAAGGCGAAGCCCTGCTCACCGCCGTCAACGATGGCGACACCGAGGCCAGTGCACGCCTGGTACGTGAACTGCTGGACCGCCACGGTACCGGCCGCGTACTGTTCCGCAACACCCGCGCTGCCGTGCAAGGCTTCCCCGAGCGCAAGCTGCACGCCTACCCGCTGCCAAACCCGGATGAATACCTCGAACTGCCTTTGGGCGAACACGCCGAGCTGTACCCGGAAGTCAGCTTCCAGGCACAACCGGATATCGAGGAAGAACACCGCTGGTGGCGCTTCGACCCGCGTGTCGAGTGGCTGATCGATCAGCTGAAAATGCTCAAGCGCACCAAGGTCCTGGTGATCTGCGCCCACGCCGAAACCGCCATGGACCTGGAAGACGCCCTGCGCGTGCGCTCCGGCATCCCGGCCACGGTGTTCCATGAGGGCATGAACATCCTCGAGCGTGACCGCGCCGCCGCTTACTTTGCCGATGAAGAGTTCGGCGCCCAGGTGCTGATCTGTTCGGAAATCGGCAGTGAAGGCCGCAACTTCCAATTCTCCCACCACCTGGTGCTGTTCGACCTGCCGTCCCACCCCGACCTGCTGGAACAGCGTATCGGCCGTCTGGACCGGATCGGCCAGAAACACGTGATCGAACTGCACGTACCGTACCTGGAAACCAGCCCGCAACAGCGCCTGTTCCAGTGGTACCACGAAGCGCTCAACGCCTTCCTCAACACCTGCCCGACCGGCAACGCCTTGCAGCATCAGTTCGGCCCGCGCCTGCTGCCATTGCTCGAAGCCGCCGACGACGGCGAGTGGCAAGCCTTGATCGACGAAGCCCGTGCCGAGCGCGAGCGCCTGGAACAAGAGCTGCACACCGGTCGTGACCGCTTGCTGGAACTCAACTCCGGCGGCGCCGGTGAAGGCGATGCGCTGGTCGAGGACATCCTTGAGCAAGACGACCAGTTCGCCCTGCCGATCTATATGGAAACCCTGTTCGACGCCTTCGGCATCGACAGCGAAGACCATTCGGAAAACGCGCTGATCTTGAAACCCAGCGAAAAAATGCTCGACGCCAGCTTCCCCCTGGGCGACGACGAAGGTGTAACCATCACCTACGACCGTAACCAGGCGCTGTCGCGTGAAGACATGCAGTTCATCACCTGGGAACACCCGATGGTGCAAGGCGGCATGGACCTGGTGCTGTCCGGTTCCATGGGCAACACCGCCGTGGCGTTGATCAAGAACAAGGCGCTCAAGCCGGGCACTGTGCTGCTGGAACTGCTCTATGTCAGCGAAGTGGTTGCCCCGCGCTCGCTGCAACTGGGCCGTTACCTGCCACCGGCCGCCCTGCGCTGCCTGCTGGATGCCAATGGCAACGACCTGTCGGGCCGCGTGTCGTTCGTGACCTTGAACGACCAACTGGAAAGCGTACCGCGAGCCAGCGCCAACAAGTTCGTGCAGGCCCAGCGCGATCAGCTCACACCGCGCATCAACGCCGGTGAAGAGAAGATCGCCCCGCGTCACGCCGAGCGTGTGGCCGAAGCCAAGCGCCGCCTGGCCGCAGACACCGATGAAGAACTGGCGCGCCTGACCGCATTGCAAGCGGTCAACCCCACCGTGCGTGACAGCGAGCTGGTTGCCCTGCGCAATCAGCGCGAGCAAGGCCTGGCCATGCTCGACAAGGCGGCGCTGCGACTGGAAGCGATTCGGGTGTTGGTGGCGGGCTGATCATTCGCTGTCAGTAGAAGGCCCGCGCAATGCGGGCCTTTTTATTTGTCTTCAGGGCCTCATCGGGGCATGGGTATCTACACAACTTCAGTTCGCAGCCCCTACGGTAACCACGATGCGAAGCGAGCTGCTCTTGATCTTGATCTTAGGCGCCCCGTTAAACCACGCTGGCCGGAATTCGACAGGGATTTGGGGGGTAAACCGGCAGGGATGCCGGTTTAGCCGCCCCGCGCCATGGATGGCGCGTGGCGGCGGCCCCCCAAATCACTGGCGGATTACGGGCACACCGAGCCTAGGCGAGGTGCCGAGTGGTGGGGCAAGAGCGTTTTGCTTACTTTTGACTGGGCCGGCATTCCGGCTTTTCAAAAGTGAGCCGCCGTAAGGGCGGAACCAATAGCGGCCGTTACCCAAACAACGGATATGTACTCGGTCTGATCCAACATCCTGGTCGGCCCTGAGGCCGCCATCGGGAGCAAGTCGATAGGGTCACCGCGGTCTCAAGCTGTAGCGGCAGCCGCCGGCACCTCAACCGCACTCAACCCCTCCTTCATCTTCTTGGCATCACGTACAAAACTGCGCGAGGCCTGAAACAGAAACAGCATGGTCAAGAACAGCGCCACCGGAATCAGGTACATGGCGTCATGCAACCCCACGGCTTTATAAGCCTCAGTCATTTGCTCTGCCCCGGCCGCATACATCGCCGAATGGGCAAAGTGATCGGACAGCGCCCCGACCACCACCGGCCCCATGCCACCGCCGAGCAAATACAGGCCTGCAAAGAATAGCGCCATGGCCGTGGCACGCAGGCGCGGTTCGACCACGTCCTGGATCGCGGTATACACGCAGGTATAGAAATTATAGGCAAACAGCCAGCCCACACTGAACAGCGCGACAAACACGCCTATCTCGATACGCCCGGCATGCAAGGCCCAGGCGGTAGTCACCGTGGAGATGATCAAGCTGCACGCAGCAAACAGCAGACGGCCGTTGGCGACCCGCTGATGGATCTTGTCGGCAATCCAGCCACCCAGGGTCAAGCCCACCAGGCCGGTCAAGCCGACGATCACACCGGTGGCGACGGCAGCGTCCTGCAACGGCAGGAGGAAATAGCGTTGCAGCATCGGCACCAGGAACGAGTTGCACGCATACGTGGCAAAGTTAAAGCACAACCCGGCCAGCACCAGCCACAGGAAGGTCGGCACCGCCAGTACGCGGCGGATCGGGCGGTCTACACGCTCCTGGGACACTTGCACGGTTTCCGCCGCGCCGCGCTTAGGCTCTTTGATATAGAACATGAACACCGCCAGGATCATTCCGGGCACGGCGGCGATAAAGAACGGGGCACGCCAGCTATCAAACGCCTTGACCATCGCGCCAATGGTGAAAAACGCCAGCAGCAGCCCCAACGGCAGGCCGAGCATGAAAATCCCCATGGCCCGGGCGCGGCGATGGGCGGGGAACAGGTCGCCGATCAGTGAATTGGCCGCCGGTGCATAGCTGGCTTCCCCGATGCCGATGCCCATACGCACCAACAGGAAGGTCCAGAAACTCCCGACCATGCCATTGACCGCCGTCAGCCCGCTCCAGGCGAACAGGCCCCAGCCCATCAATTTGCTGCGCGAGCCGGTGTCGGCCAGTCGCCCGAGCGGCAGCCCGGCAATGGCGTAGACAATGGTAAAGGCGGTGCCGATGATACCGAGCTGAAAGTCGCTCAGGTGCCATTCCATGCGGATCGGCTCGATGATGATCGCGGGGATGGTGCGATCGAAGAAGTTGAACAGGTTGGCCAGGAACAGCAGGAACAGAATGCGCCAGGCATTCGCCGCTTGGGTCGAGTTCTGCATGGGTCCGTCTCTTTTATTGTTATGAGCGCTACGATGCCCGATGCATCCTGCCCGGTACCTGCAACATAGTCAGCTGAGGCGCGGTTGTCTGTAATGATTCGTAAAGCTGATAGGGCATGATTTCACCCGGTAACACGGGGATTTGTCCCACAAAAATATAAGTGCGCCTCCCCCTTCCCAACGGCCATGGCACGGATAGAATGGCGAGCCTTCCTGTAACACCCCCAACCTACTTTCTTATTGATGACGCCCATGTCCGAAGCCAGTCCGTGTCTGAATTGCGGTGCCTGCTGTTCACACTTTCGCGTGTCTTTCTTTTGGGGTGAGTGCGCCTCATCCGGGGGCACGGTGCCCGATGATCTGGTGGTGCAGATCAACCCGACCCGGGTGGCAATGATCGGTACCGATCAAAAGCCTGCGCGCTGTTGCAGCCTTGAGGGCGAAGTGGGCAAAAGCACCAGTTGCTCGATCTATGCACAGCGTTCGAGCCCGTGTCGCGAGTTCGATGCTTCCTGGAGCCAGGGTGTACAGAACGTTGATTGCGATGCTGCCCGTGCTGCCTTCGGCCTGGCCCCTTTGCAAGCTCCGCCGTTTGAACTGGACCTGCCCATCAGCGCTTAGCACCAAACGCTATGCACAGCATGACAAATTAATTGAGATCAAAATGCCATTACCCATGGCAAATTCCATGAGGCTTCTATACTCGACATGGTAGGTCATCGCCTCTGGCAGTGACGTGGCTCTATGACGGGATACGCTATGGAATGGCTGGGCCAGCATTTTTTCACCGACCTTCCAGACACCGGGCATTTATTGCTCAATTGCAGCCATAACCCCTTTCTGGTGCTACTGGCGTATCTGGTTGCCTGCGCAGCGGGGTTCGGCACGCTGGACATGGCCGAACGCGTCGGCCATGTAGAAGACCCCACCGCTCGCCGCCACTGGCGCTGGCTGGGAGCGGGCTGCCTGGCGGGCGGGATCTGGTCGACCCACTTCATCAGTATGCTGGCGTTCCAGGCCCCGATCGCCATTCATTACGAATTACTCACGACGTTTGCCTCGCTGTTGATCGCCCTGATCGCCTCGCTGTTCGCCATGAAAACCCTCAGTCATGCCCATCTGCGTGTGCACCAATACCTGCTGGCTTCGATATGGATGGGGCTGGGCATCGCGCTGATGCATTACGTGGGCATGGCGGCGATGCGCTCCCAGGCGCAGGTGTACTTTGAATCGCAGTTGTTCATGGCCTCGGTGGCGATTGCCATCGTTGCCAGCCTTGCGGCGTTGCTGCTGTCCAGTTACCTGCGCAACGGTGCCGGGGTGTTTCACCAACTGCTCAAGTACGCCGCCAGCCTGGTTCTTGGCGCGGGGATCCTGAGCATGCACTTCACCGGCATGGCGGCCATGCAAATGCTGGTACCCAGCGGCGCGGACCTGTCGTTGCCGGTGGACAACAATCCGATTCAACTGGGCCTGTCGGTGGCGGTGATTACCCTCTTGGTGATCGGCAGCGGTGTCAGCGCAGCCCTGGCAGACAAAAAACTGCAGCACAAGGAGCGTGACCTGCGCCGCGTCAATGCGCTGCTCAGCGAACTCGACCAGGCCCGCGCCTCACTGCAACAAGTGGCCCATTTTGACGCGTTGACCAACTTGCTCAACCGCCGTGGTTTCAATCAGATCTTCGCGGAGAAAGTTGCAGAAAAAACCCGAAGCCAAGGCATGATGGCGGTGATCTTCCTCGACATTGACCACTTCAAGCGCATCAATGACAGCCTCGGCCATGACGCTGGTGACCAGTTGCTCACGGTGCTGGCCGGGCATATCAAGGGCTCGATACGTAGCCGTGAGGATGTGGTCGCACGGTTTGGCGGCGATGAGTTCTGCATCCTGATCAATATCCATCACCGCGACGAAGCGCGGCACATGGCCCAGCGCATCATGCAGAAAATGAAAGAACCCATCGAACTGGCCGGCCGCCGCATGGTGATGACTACCAGCATCGGTATCAGCCTGTTCCCCGACGATGGCCAAACCTGCGAAGAACTGCTGAAGACCGCCGACCTGGCGCTGTACCAATCCAAGGACACCGGGCGCAACAGCCTGAACTTCTTCAGCTCCAACCTGAAAACCCGTGCCTCCCTGGAACTGCAACTGGAAGAGGAGCTTCGTGCCGCATTGCGCGCACGCACCGAACTGGTGCTGTTCTATCAACCAATCTTCGACATGAAACTGGGCAAGGTCACGCGCCTTGAGGCACTGGTGCGCTGGCAACACCCCCAGCATGGGTTGCTGGCCCCGGACCGGTTTATCGGCATCGCCGAGAACAATGGGCTGATCGCCGAGTTGGACCACTGGGTATTGCGCCAGGCCTGTCACGACCTGAGCCTGTTGTCTGACCGGGGCTACACCGAGTTGACCATGGCCGTGAACTGCTCGGCCCTGAACCTGGCGCGGGACGAGCTGGCCGATGAAATCGAAGACGCCCTGCGCTTTGCCGGCGTGGCGGCCAACCGCCTGGAACTGGAAGTCACCGAAAATGCGCTGATGGGCAATATCAGCAGCACCCTGGCGCTGTTGCGGCAAATCCGTGCCCTGGGGGTCTCCCTGGCGATCGATGATTTCGGCACCGGCTACTCATCCCTGGCCTATCTCAAGCGCCTGCCGCTTAACACCTTGAAGATTGATCGCTCGTTTATCCAGGACATCCCCAAATCCACCGCAGACAGCGAAATCGTCCAGGCGATTATCGGCATGGCCCACACCCTGCACTTGCAGGTGGTGACCGAAGGCGTGGAAACACAGGCGCAGTTTGAGCTATTGCTCAAGCACGACTGTGACTTCATCCAGGGTTACCTGCTCAGCCCGGCGGTGCCGTTCAACGACATCATCGGTGTGATGCAAGGCATTGCGATGCGCAATCCGCTCTACCCCTTCAGCGTGGAAGGCAATAAAGAGGCCGCTGCCCCCAAAGAACCCGCCGCAGGCCGTATCGGCCCGCCGGCCATCGTCAGGCCAATTCGCTGACGCCGAAGCTTTGGCCTTAGCCATCATTTGACGAAAAGCCCCCGACGAACGGCCGACTCACCAGAGTCCGACGAGGGGTCCTTTTAAAAAACAGGGTTAGAACCGAGCGTCCCGGCACATCGCGCCCAACGACCTCCAAAAATAGCGCTGCCTCCTAGACCTGCGACGTCTTGTCGCCCCATGAGCAGCGCCCGCTGGCCATCCAGCCCCGACTGGAAGATGATTCATCTCGTATCTGTTTGACCCTCGCGGCATCAAGACCAAACAGTCGCGCCGTTATTCAGTAGAGAGAAACGTCCAACTTTATAATGAACAGCTGAGGAGGCTGTACCCCGTGCCGATTGTGCTGAACCCCTCCGACCAAGTTTATCAATTTGTTCTCTCTCAGCGCTGAACCGACGAGTCCGCTCCTGTTAGGGAAGCTGAAGTAATCTTGAGGTACGCTGAATCTCTCCACCTGTCCTGTGATGAAAGGCTCTGTCACGTCCACGGGATGCAGACAATACAGCGTATCGTCCCCGACCCGCCTGAACAAAAGCGCAGTACCATCTTCTGTCGAATCAAGAAACTCAGCACGTGCGACCCTGCTCATGACTTCGACCATAAGCGCCCGGAGTGTGACCGGTCCCTGGCGAGTGACGGCTTGATGGTAATAAGGATGAAAACTGTCAGGCTCGAAATCCAAGCGGCGCCAGACTTTTGGTTGAGTCCCCTTATGAGCTCGACTGATAGGCAATCTGCGATTCGCACCTCTCGTAGGGTGAGTCAGCCCAAGCAGTGACAGAGGGTCACTTACTTGCGATTGGCCCGTGCGCCATACACGTAGCATGTCCACGAACTTGAAATCCTTCTGGTAGAGATTGAACACAGCCCTGGCAACTTGAGTTTGGCTGGTAGATGTCATTTCTGGAAACGCGTCCTGAACGTAAGCAGCAATTGTCTTTTCAAAAGGCCGCCGCTCCAGGACGTGCCAGGCCCGCGTACTGGTGTTGTAGGTTGCGATCATAGGCTGTTCGCCAGGATTGTTTCGCAACATCAACTCGAAACTATCAAAATCGTTATACGAAATGTTCGGGTTTCGAACACCGACTACCGTCTCGTACACGCGCCCATCAAAGGTGGTCCGATAAAAACGATCATCTAACTTAATGAAGGTACCTTCAACCTGAGACCAACCTGCCCCCTCCGTGAAAACGGGTTTGTACTCAAAAACATCGTAGGTGTCGTGCACTTGTTTCAACAACCCGGCTTGAATTTGCTGGCCCCAGGATTTCCACTGGTGGGTCACAATGACACTCGGACGCGCCACAGGCATGGCAACAGGAACCGAGTGCGCCGCTTGATCAATACCTTGCAACCGTAGCCTGACCTGATCAAGGGTCGTTACCGAATTAAGGTACTGACGAAACTCATGGGGAATATCCCGCAAACCGATGGAGTCCCACTGCGTCGAGCCGTCTCCCAAATCCCGGACGAAACGAAGTTCCATAGCCCTTTCACGGCCAGCGGGGAAATCAAATGAGTCCAACACCCTGGCAGCCTGTTGCGCATCCAGGTCGGGGTAGAGCCTGATCAGGTCATCTCGCGCCATGCGTGAGTGATAGCCGCCTCTCAAACCATACTCTGGCGAGCGTATGACCCACTCATTCAAAGTGTTCTGAGCAAGGGGCGGCAGGTGATACTGATATTCAGCCGTTTGACGAGGCCTTTGCAGGCGCCAGGTGCCGGTCCCCGAGGTTTCGTCAAAGGTGACCTTGTACCAGTGGTCCTTCTCCTTGAGAAAATGCTGCCCTGGCGTCGAGCCTTTTCCCGGGCGGGTGTAGATCCCTTTGCTTTCCCATCCGGACAGAGGAGTCACATCTTTCGGCGCAGCCTTGAGGGCCATGCTGTGGGGTAATCGCGGGCGTACAGGCGGGGTGAGACGTATCGGAGCAAAGCCCACGGCGCCATCAACCAAGGCTCCGACTGCATACGTGAAAGCCCTCACAAACTCATGTGTCGCTCCGACAGAGTCATCATTTTGCAAAGCATCCAGGGCCGCACTCAACGACATTGCGCTGCGCACCAGGCCGATGACAAAGGTGATTTTGATCGGAAAAACTGCCAGTGCCAGTTCCACCAGCCCTTCAACAACGGTCCAGACGCTACGTACATTCGACTCATGGGTGCTGGTGGTCTTGCGATCCGCGTGGGCGATAGCGGCACGAGCTTCGACGTCATAAGACCACTCGAGAAAGTTCAGTCTGATGGGCGATAACGAGACCTCGCTGCGAAAAATCCCTCTTTTGAGCGTGTTGCGCAGCCTGGGTAGCGCATCGCCGTCCATCCTTTCAAACAGGTAGTCACGCCATGCCTCGTCATTGATAAATTGCTCAAGCAGTTGCGTCATACCGGTGAATTCACGAAATGCCCGTCCGTCTTTCGCTCGCGGGGTGTAAAGCACCACGGTATAGACCTTTGGTTTTTTCGAGATGAAAGCCAACACCCCCCTCACGAGAATGTCACGTACATATAGCGCGGCGACCACGACGTTATAACCCTCGACCTTTGCCCGCTGACCGTTGTCGGTGGGTTGATCGAGCACGCTTTTAACCAACAGATAACTAAGGTCCTGCGGGTGCGCTAAATAATCCTTGGCGATCTTGGCTTCAATGGCATCAACCCTGAGCTGTTTGTGCATCACATTGACAAAATCCTGCTTGAGCGTGCGAGCCTCGCTGGACGTCAGCAAACGCGTTTTGAGAAACTCAATGTAGGAGCCGCCGATATCCACGTCCCGCACCAGGTCCTTGACTTGCTGCGTGGTCAACTCCGTATAGGGCTCGCCGTAGAGGCTTAAGCGGGACTTGGCTACGAACACCTCGTCGAAATAATCGACATTGACCAACGCCAACTCGGCCAGGCTTTTTGTTTGAATGGAATAGTGGGACTGGCCGTCTTGCGGATTAGGCCTGGCACCGGGAAAGTAGATGCCCGGTGCAGGGTTTGGCCGACGAATAGTGACCTTGATATCGGAGGGGTCCGTGTTGATGCCATATTGTTCCTCCAGCGCCTGCGCCAGTTGTTCATTGCTGTAGGCCAGTAATGCTTTGTGGTCACCAAACTGTAAAACCGAGGGCGCGCCCTCCCCTGTATCGGTACGTTGCAGCTCATTCAAGTAGTCGCGCACGGCCGTCGCCCAGGCCTGCTTGTCCGTTTCCGATGCTGTACTTAAAAATTGATCGAGTTCAGCCTTGGAGCGCTTTGTTTCACGAGCGAGCAGCACATCACTTACGCCAAACAGCCGCTGCATGTCCGTGGCCAAATTCAAGCTGGCCGGCAATTGGCTGAAGTCGTCGTCTACACCGCGCTGCTGATAACGGCTTACCTCGAATGCGAAGTCTTCGATCAGCTTTTCGTATTGCGACGCTACACTGGTGCTGAAGACCGACTCGAAAATCTCCTCATAGGCAAAGCACCCTGCGGCGGGCACTGTGTCACGCAGGGTTGTAGCAGGTTCACAATCTTTGTTTGCCAGCAGTGTGAACAGGCTATCGAACTCGTAGTCGGTGTTTAAACGACGATGCAGTTCCTGATCCAGAAGCGCCAGAGAAGGGAATGCCTCCAGCCCTCGATTGGGTGTGAACAACACCACAATGCCCACGCTGGCACTGGGCTCGACACGGCGAACGACAGGGGCCGCGGGTGAGGTGTCGTTAGCTGATGGCGGATCAGACGGGTCCCGGGACGTCAGCACCAACGCCCCATGCAAGGGCATGTCCGCAGTTGTGCCCTTCAGCGCCAGGGAGTAGCCGACAGGCCGGTTGGGTCTTGTTTGTCGCGCCACAGCATCGGGATACGCCACAAACGCCTCAACCAGCAGCAAGCCATTAGAGTTCAGCGTTCCGTCCCCCCTGAGCAACGTCGATTCCAGGCTGATTTGCGAACTGCGCGCCAAACCCACGTATTGCTTGTGCGAACGCGGGTTTTCTGTGGTCACTGCCTTATTCCAGAACGCATCCAGGCAAGTCTTGTAGGCGGTCTTCAGTGAACCCGCAAGATCATCCAGGAAAGCGTCAAATGCAGCTGGGGTAAGCGACGATGGCAACCCCTGGTCGGCCGCCTCGTCTCGATCGAAGGTAAAGCGGGTACGGCGATTGGCATACGCGGTGGGTTGATTATCGACAATTCGCCTCACCACGGCATCCATCAAGCTGGGGAGTAGCCGGAGCACCTGATCGGCATCCTGCTCGACCGCCGCGTCGCTCGAATCGCTTTTAATGAACACCCGAGAGGCGTCCAAAGGCTTGGCGGTCGAGGGGAATATGGCATTCACTCGCTCGTTTACAAACGATGAAAAGCTCGGCCGCGCACGCAGAACCTGAAGCTTTTTATCGATGCCTTCGAGTTGATTCCGGTAGTGCGCCTTGTAGTCATTATCCTGCGTAGCCCAAAGACTTGCAGAGGGGGTGGAAGACAATCGTGATGCCAGTTGCATAGTTGAGCCCTTGCTGAAAATTGAATAGTTCAGGGCTCAAAATTACGTTGCTGTCAGTTCGAGTAGGCAGCACATACTTACGACGGCGATTCAGTTGTACTCAGTAACAATTAAACTGAGCTGGCGACAGTCACACAACTGTGCCCATGACGTTAACGTCACCCTTACGTGTGACGTTTCTCTACGGCAAAGAGCCATCACGCTACTCGGCTACACACTTTATGTGGCGCCAATTAGCGCCCCGATGTGGTGCGCAGCATCATAACGGCGCCCTTTCCTGGATCAGTATCCACGGCGAAACCACCACCGCCCACAGGCTCGGATCACGCTCAACAAGGTCCAACGCCCGCGTCGCAGACACTTCGCCAAGGCTCCCTGAAGCCAGCCAGGCAGCGACTTTGTCACGGTTGTCTTCGGCCATTCCCTCGGCCGCCTCGATCAAATCCAGGGCAGCGTCGACCCACAATAGGGCGCCCTTGGCAAAGAACGGCTCTAGCTCCTTCCAGGAAATTTCAGCGGTTTCACCGAGCAGCTTGGCATAGAGGGTGCTAGGTTCTTGCGTCATGGGAGTTCACCTGAGTAAAAAATCGGCGCAATCATAGCCTTCTGACTCAGGCAGAAAAACCCAGTAGCAAATGAGGTAGCGATTGAAAGGGCCGGGAAAGCCAGGGAACACCTTGAAGACGGGTGTAAGCCCGCCGCAATTCTGTCTTTTTCTTTCATTTAAGCGACACGCTCAGGTTTTGCCCCCCGTTGCCAGCTTTTCAATTGATCAACCGGCGCTCTACACTGTACCGGTACAGTTGCCAGGGCAATACCGGGGGGATATCCGCGATATCTGATCCGGTTCTGCAGCTCACAAGGCCGCTAGAACTATAAAAAATACAACAGTAAGAGTGGAGCACTATGAATAAGGCTACTAAGCAGATTTCCAAACTGTTTGCCGCTATGGTCCTGGCTGGGGTTGCCGGCCATTCGTTCGCAGCTGACACCATCAAGATCGGCATCTCCGGTCCCAAGACCGGTCCGGTAACGCAATACGGCGACATGCAATTCATGGGTGCCAAGCAAGCCATCAAGGACATCAACGCCAAGGGCGGCGTGGATGGCAAAATGCTTGAAGCCAAGGAATACGACGACGCTTGCGATCCCAAACAAGCCGTGGCCGTCGCCAACAAAGTGGTCAACGACGGCGTCAAGTTCGTAGTCGGTCACCTCTGCTCCAGCTCCACTCAGCCAGCGTCGGATATTTATGAAGACGAAGGCGTCATCATGATTACCCCGGCTGCCACCAGCCCTGAAATCACTTCCCGTGGCTACAAGCTGATTTTCCGCACCATTGGTCTGGACAGCGCACAAGGCCCGGCAGCCGGCAACTACATCGCCGACCACGTCAAACCGAAAATCGTTGCGGTACTGCACGACAAGCAGCAGTACGGTGAAGGCATCGCCACCGCCGTGAAAAAGACCCTCGAAGAAAAAGGCACCAAGGTTGCCGTCTTCGAAGGATTGAACGCCGGCGACAAGGACTTCTCCTCGATCATCCAGAAACTCAAGCAAGCCAACGTCGACTTCGTCTACTACGGCGGCTACCACCCTGAGCTTGGCCTGATCCTGCGCCAGGCCAAGGAAAAAGGCCTGAACGCCAAGTTCATGGGCCCGGAAGGCGTCGGTAACGACTCCATCTCGCAAATCGCCCAGGGCGCTTCCGAAGGCCTGCTGGTGACCCTGCCGAAATCCTTCGACACCGACCCTGCCAACAAAGCCATCGTTGAAGAGTTCACCAAGAACAAGCAGGACCCGACCGGTCCGTTCGTGTTCCCGGCGTACTCGGCGGTTGAAGTCATCGCCGGCGGTATCGCTGCCGCGAAAAGCGAAGACACCGCCAAAGTGGCTGAAGCCATCCACGCCGGCACCTTCAAGACCCCTACCGGCGACCTGAGCTTCGACGCCAAGGGCGACCTGAAGGACTTCAAGTTCGTGGTCTACGAATGGCACTTCGGTAAACCAAAAACCGAAGTTTCCCCTCAGTAAGCCAGGCGTTACTGGTCAACAAGCCCACTGTGCAAGCAGTGGGCTTTGTTTTACGAGGTTTATGGGCCATGTCACCCGCGATCCGGGCGCTGGCTCACCTGAAAATCTTAAAACCGTCACCAGCGGTTCGCTGGCAAACGCTTCGTGCAACCTGGTCACAGAACAGGGCACCGAGCCGGAAATGACTCCACCAGTGAAATGCGTATCGGGTTTTTAGGAGCGCTGTAATGCCTGAGATCTATCATTTTTTCCAACAGCTGGTTAATGGCCTGACCATTGGCAGCACCTATGCCTTGATAGCCATTGGCTACACAATGGTTTACGGCATCATTGGAATGATCAACTTCGCCCATGGCGAGGTGTACATGATTGGTTCCTATGTGGCCTTCATCGCCCTTGCCGGGCTGGCCATGATGGGGATCCACTCCCTGCCGCTGTTGATGACCGCTGCGTTCCTGGCATCGATCATCGTGACCAGTGCCTATGGCTACAGTATCGAGCGGGTTGCCTACCGTCCCTTGCGTGGCAGCAACCGTTTGATCCCGCTGATTTCCGCCATCGGCATGTCGATTTTCCTGCAGAACACCGTACTGCTGTCCCAGGACTCCAAGGACAAGTCCATTCCCAACCTGATCCCGGGGAGCATCTCCTTCGGCCCAGGTGGCGCACAAGAAGTGCTGATTTCGTACATGCAGATTCTGGTTTTCGTGGTCACCCTGGTGGCCATGCTGGGCCTGACCCTGTTCATTTCCCGCTCCCGTCTGGGGCGCGCCTGCCGGGCCTGTGCCGAAGACATCAAGATGGCCAACCTGCTGGGCATCAACACCAACAACATCATCGCCCTGACCTTCGTCATTGGTGCTGCGCTGGCGGCCGTGGCGGCCGTGTTGCTGAGCATGCAATACGGCGTGATCAACCCCAACGCCGGTTTCCTGGTGGGCCTCAAGGCCTTTACCGCAGCGGTATTGGGCGGCATCGGCAGCATTCCGGGCGCCATGCTCGGCGGGCTGGTGCTGGGTGTGGCCGAAGCCTTTGGCGCCGATATCTTCGGCGACCAGTACAAGGACGTCGTAGCGTTCGGCCTGTTGGTTCTGGTGCTGTTGTTCCGTCCGACCGGCATCCTGGGCCGTCCGGAGGTTGAGAAAGTATGAGCAGATATCTTAAATCGGCGTTTTTCAGCGCCTTGCTGGTATGGGCAGTGGCCTTCCCGGTACTCGGCCTCAAGCTGAGCATTGTCGGCATCAACCTGGAAGTGCACGGCACCGGGCCCATGACCCTGACCGTCATCGCCTTATGTTCGGTGCTGATGTTTCTGCGCGTGCTGTTCACCCAGCAGGTCGGTGCCTTGTTCAAGGGCAACCGTGCTCCATTGGTGTCACCCAAGGTCAGCCAATTCCTGACCCTGCCGCGCACCCAGCGCTACATCATCATTGGCCTGATTATCGCCGCGCTGATCTGGCCGTTCTTCGGCTCCCGCGGTGCGGTCGACATTGCGACGCTGATCCTGATCTACGTGTTGCTGGGCCTGGGCCTGAACATCGTGGTGGGCCTGGCCGGCCTGCTCGACCTGGGTTATGTGGGCTTCTACGCCGTGGGTGCCTACACCTACGCGCTGCTCTCGCACTACCTGGGCTGGAGCTTCTGGATCTGCCTGCCGCTGGCCGGTATGGCGGCGGCGACGTTCGGCTTCCTGCTGGGCTTCCCGGTGCTGCGCCTGCGCGGTGACTACCTGGCCATCGTGACCCTGGGCTTCGGTGAGATCATCCGCCTGTTCCTGCGTAACCTCACCGATATCACCGGTGGGCCCAATGGTATCAGCAGCATTCCCAAGCCAACGTTCTTCGGGCTGTCGTTCGACCGCACCGCCGCCGAAGGCATGCAAACCTTCCACGAGTACTTCGGGATCGCCTACAACCCGGTCAGCAAAGTGGTGTTCCTGTACCTGGTGGCGCTGCTATTGGCGCTGGCGGCACTGTTCGTGATCAACCGTTTGCTGCGCATGCCCATCGGCCGTGCGTGGGAAGCGTTGCGCGAAGATGAAATCGCCTGCCGTGCCCTGGGCCTGAACCCGACCATCATCAAGCTCTCCGCGTTCACCCTGGGCGCCGCGTTCGCCGGTTTCGCCGGCAGCTTCTTCGCCGCTCGCCAGGGCCTGGTGACGCCGGAGTCGTTCACCTTTATCGAGTCGGCGATCATTCTCGCCATCGTGGTATTGGGTGGCATGGGCTCGCAACTGGGCGTGATCCTGGCGGCGATCGTGATGATCCTGCTGCCGGAAATGATGCGTGAGTTCAGCGAATACCGCATGTTGATGTTCGGCGCCATGATGGTGCTGATGATGATCTGGCGCCCTCAAGGCCTGCTGCCCATGCAACGTCCACACATGGAGCTGCGCAAATGAGCCGCGAGATCCTG
The DNA here is from genome assembly GCF_000263715.2 of Pseudomonas synxantha BG33R. Classification (NCBI taxonomy): domain Bacteria; kingdom Pseudomonadati; phylum Pseudomonadota; class Gammaproteobacteria; order Pseudomonadales; family Pseudomonadaceae; genus Pseudomonas; species Pseudomonas synxantha. The sequence continues at coordinate 1,613,162 of NZ_CM001514.1, read as the reverse complement.
AAAGTCGAAAACCTGAGCATGCGCTTCGGCGGCTTGCTGGCGGTCAATGGCGTGGCCCTGACCGTAAAAGAGAAACAGGTCGTGGCGCTGATCGGCCCCAACGGTGCCGGCAAGACCACGGTGTTCAACTGCCTCACCGGCTTCTACAAGCCGAGCGGCGGCAGCATCCTGCTGGACGGCCAACCGATCCAGGGCCTGGCGGGTCACGAGATCGCTCGCAAGGGCGTGGTGCGTACCTTCCAGAACGTGCGGTTGTTCAAGGACATGACCGCAGTCGAGAACCTGTTGATCGCCCAGCATCGTCACTTGAACACCAACTTCTTCGCGGGCCTGTTCAAGACCCCGGCGTTCCGCAAGAGCGAGCGCGAGGCCATGGAATACGCGGCGTACTGGCTGGACAAGGTCAACCTGACCGAGTTTGCCAACCGCCCGGCAGGCACCCTCGCCTACGGCCAGCAGCGTCGCCTGGAAATCGCCCGCTGCATGATGACCCGCCCGCGGATCCTCATGCTCGACGAACCTGCCGCGGGCCTGAACCCCAAGGAAACCGAAGACCTCAAGGCGCTGATCAGCGTGCTGCGTGAGGAAAACAACGCCACGGTGCTGTTGATCGAACACGACATGAAACTGGTCATGAGCATTTCCGACCATATTGTAGTGATCAACCAGGGCACGCCGCTGGCCGACGGCACGCCGGAGCAGATCCGCGACAATCCTGAAGTGATCAAAGCCTATCTGGGGGAAGCGTAAAATGTTGCAGTTCGAAAACGTTTCCACGTTCTACGGCAAGATCCAGGCCCTGCACGACGTCAATGTCGAAGTGCGCCAGGGTGAGATCGTCACCCTGATCGGCGCCAACGGTGCCGGCAAATCGACATTGCTGATGACCCTGTGCGGTTCGCCGCAAGCCTACAGCGGCAGCATCCGCTACATGGGTGAAGAGCTGGTGGGCAGGCACTGCGCCGAAATCATGCGCAAGAGCATTGCGGTGGTACCGGAAGGCCGCCGCGTGTTCTCGCGCCTGACCGTGGAAGAGAACCTGGCCATGGGCGGGTTCTTTACCGACAAGGGCGACTACCAGGAGCAGATGGACAAGGTGCTGCACCTGTTCCCCCGCCTCAAGGAACGCTTCAGCCAGCGCGGCGGCACCATGTCGGGCGGCGAGCAGCAAATGCTCGCCATCGGCCGGGCGCTGATGAGCAAGCCCAAGCTGTTGCTGCTGGACGAGCCCTCCCTGGGCCTGGCACCGATCATCATCCAGCAGATCTTCGATATCATTGAACAGCTGCGCAAAGATGGGGTGACGGTGTTTTTGGTGGAGCAAAACGCCAACCAGGCATTGAAAATCGCTGACCGGGCCTACGTGCTGGAAAACGGCCGGGTGGTGATGCAGGGCACTGGCGAGCAACTGCTGACCGATCCGAAAGTGCGCGAGGCATATCTGGGAGGTTAAGACCCGGTTACTGAGTAAACTGGATCTAAATGTGGGAGGGGGCTTGCCCCCGATAACGGTATATCAGTCACATGTCCTGTGCCTGACACACTGTCATCGGGAGCAAGCCCCCTCCCACATTTTGTTTTGCATAAATTTGAAGTTTTTTCGACTGATTTTGTAACGAACTCAATCCCCCTCCCTCTAGTGGTGCAAGCAGGCAATCAAGCCTGCGCATTCAACCACTGCTGGAGACACACCATGACCACCAAACTGTCCGCCGCCACCCTCGTCCTCGCCCTGGGTTCGGCCCTGAGCCTGTCCGCCCTGAGCACCACTGCCCAAGCAGCCGATGACATGCAGAAATGCTTCGGCGTGGCTGAAGCCGGCAAGAACGATTGCGCCGCAGGCGCTGGCACCTCTTGCGCCGGCACCTCCAAAACCCAGGACCAGGCCAATGCCTGGAAGCTGGTCCCCGCCGGTACCTGCACCAAGACCCCAAGCACCACCTCGCCGACCGGCTTCGGCCAGGAAACCGAATTCACTGCCAAATCCTGAAACCTCGTGCAGCCTGAGTACTGATGATGACGCCTACATCCCCTTATACGGTCTCACCGACTCAGGTGCCCGGCCTGCCCTTGCGGGCTGGGCTGGGGTTGAGGACCGAGCACTTTACCCAAGTGCTTGAGACCGGCCCCGATATCGGTTTTTTTGAAGTACACGCCGAAAACTACATGGTGGCCGGCGGCCCGTTTCATCACTACCTGGGATTGATCCGCGAGCAGTACCCGCTGTCGTTGCACGGCGTGGGCCTGTCCATCGGCGGCGAAGGTGCCCTGGATCGCGAACACCTGGCACGCTTGGCGACGTTGATCGAGCGCTATCAACCCCAGTCTTTTTCCGAACACCTGGCCTGGTCCAGCCACGGCCCGGTGTTTCTCAACGACTTGCTGCCGCTGGCTTACGACGCCACCACCCTGAGCCGAGTATGTGCGCATGTTGACCAGGTGCAGAGCACGCTCAAGCGGCCGATGCTGCTGGAGAATCCCTCGACCTACCTGCAGTTCCAGCGCTCTACCCTGGATGAAACCGACTTCATCAGCGAAGTCATCCGCCGTACCGGTTGCGGCCTGCTGCTCGACGTCAACAACGTCTACGTATCCTGCATCAATCACCAGCGCGATCCATCGGCCTACATCGACGCCCTGCCCTTGCACGCAGTGGGGGAGATTCATCTGGCCGGCTTTGCCGAAGACACAGACAGCCTGGGCGACCGCCTGCTGATCGATGACCACGGCGCGCCTATCGATAACGCCGTGTGGCAACTGTACGAGCACGTGCTGGCGCGGACCGGTCCGGTGGCCACGTTGATCGAGCGGGATAACCAGGTGCCGCCCTTTAGCGTATTGCAGGCCGAAGCCCGGCAGGCTGAAAGCTATTTGTCGCAGGTGGCCCGATGAGCCTTCAACAGGCATTCGCCCACGCGCTGCTGACGCCGGACGCAACCTGCCCCGAGGAGGTGTTCAGCAGCAACGGGGCCGACCCGGCGAGTCGCTTCGCGGTGTATCGCAATAATGTCCACAGCGCGTTGATAAATGCGCTCGTCGCCGCCTATCCGGTGACGCGGCAACTGGTTGACGATGAGTTTTTCCACGCCATGGCCAGCCTGTATGTCCAGGCTCACCCGCCCACCAGCCCTTTGATCAGCGAATACGGCAGCACGTTGGCAGCGTTTATCCAGCGCTTCGAACCGGCCTCAAGCGTGCCATACCTGGCAGATATCGCTCGGCTGGAGCGCCTGCGGGTTCGGGCTTATCACGCGGCGGATCGCCAGGCGCTGGATCAGCACAGCGTGCTCCAGCAACTGCAAGGCTGCGCGCAGCTGGGGCAATTGCGGGTGCGACTGCATCCATCCCTCGAAACATTGGAATCTCCCTACGCGATCGTGTCTGTTTGGGCTGCGCACCAGACCGACGGGGTTATCGCCACCTTGAACCCCTGGTACGCCCAAGGCGCGCTGGTCCTGCGCCACGGGTTGGCGGTCAAGGTGTTCGCCATCGACAGCGGCTCGGTGACGTTTATCAACCGCCTCAACCAAGGCGCCGGGCTGGAGTTGGCCATCGCTGACGCCCTTGAAGCCTCAGCCGAATTCGACTTGCACCAATGTCTCACGCTGCTGATCAGCCACGACGCCATTACTCATTTGCATCTGCCACCCAAGGTATCGCCATGAACACTCCCGCTCCGTGCCTGGTAAAGCGAACCATCGCACTGTTTGAAAAAATCCCCTACAGCCTGATCGCGTTTATTGCGCGCTTCTCCATTGCCGCAGTGTTCTGGAAGTCCGGGCAGACCAAGGTCGAAGGCTTTGCCATTGATGTGATCAGCGGCACATTCCAAGTCGGTGAACCCAAGCTCGCCGCCTCGACACTCTGGTTGTTTCGCAGCGAATATCGGTTGCCCCTGGTGCCACCGGAGGTGGCCGCGTACCTGGCAACCTTTGCCGAGCACTTTTTCCCGGTATTGATCCTGCTGGGGTTTGCCACACGCTTTTCGGCCCTGGCCCTGATCGGCATGACCTTGACCATTCAGTTGTTCGTCTACCCTGACGCCTACCCCACGCACGGCACCTGGCTCGCGCTGTTGTTGCTGTTGCTCGCCAAGGGGCCGGGCTGCTTGTCCATCGACCACCTGATTGCCCGTCGCTTGCGTTAAAGCCGATCCAGCGCCTCGCCGCTGCGCCGGAACCAATCCACCAGGTAATCGGCCAGCACCTGGGTGCGCCTCGGCAGCCCCCCCTGGTAGGGATGGACCAGGTACATCGGCATTCGGCGTGTCTGATAGTCGCGCAGGATCCAGCGCAATCGCCCCTCGGCCAACTCCGTCGGCAACACGTAGGACGGCAGGCGGGCGATTCCGGCGCCCACCAGGGCGGCTTTTTTCAGCAGGTTGTAATGGTTGGAGGCAAACGTGCCGCTCACCCGCACTCGCAGTAATTCATGCTGCTGGTGATACAACCACTCCTCACGACCGCTGTAGTGACTGTTGAGCAAGCAGCTGTGCGTCGACAGGTCCGCCGGGGTCAGCGGTTCGCCATGCTGCTCCAGATACGCCGGGCTGGCGCAGGTCACCTCGTGCCAGGCCAGTAAAGGCTTGGCGACCAGGCGTTCATTTTCGATGGCAGCCGCGCGCACGCCCAAGTCAAAGCCATCGCGCGCCAAGTCTCGGTAGCTGTTGTTAAGCTCCAGCTCGATCTGCACCTGCGGATATTGCCGGGAAAACTCCAGCAACAAGCCATCGAAGAAGGTTTCGCCCAGCGACACCGGAACGGTCATACGCACAGGGCCGGCCAAATCATCTTTGAGCCGCGCCAACGCCTGCCGCGCGCGTTCTACCTGTACCACCAGCGCTTGTGCCTGGGGCAGCAACGCCGCGCCGGCCGCGGTGAGGCTGAGCTTGCGGGTGGTGCGGTGCAACAGCACCACGGCAAACTGCGCTTCCAACTGGCTGATGCGCTTGGACAACTGCCCTTTGCTGCAGCCCAGCTGTTCGGCCGCCACGGTGAAACTGCCCGCTTCGATCAGCACAGCAAAGGCTGCCAGATCATCCATTTCGCTCATGGATTGTTTCCATTTGAAAACCAAAGGTTGCCTATTAGCGCGTTTATTCGCCTGAAAAGCCACACTAGACTGGACCTTCAGTTAACCCCCTGGAGGAACAGCACGATGAAAATCCTATTGATTGGTGCCAGCGGCACCATAGGTTCAGCGGTCAAGGCAGAGTTGGCGCAACGCCACGAAGTGATCAGCATCGGCCGTACCAGCGGCGACTTCCAGGTGGACATCAGCGATAGCGCCTCGATACGCAGGCTGTTCAAGCAGACCGGCAAGTTCGACGCCCTGATCTGCGCCGCAGGCAGTGTGAACTTCGTGGCTCTGGGAGAGATGAGCGACAGCGATTTCGAACTGGGTCTGCGTGACAAGCTGATGGGCCAGGTCAATCTGCTGCTGATCGGGCGCGAATACGCCAATGACGGTGCCTCGTTTACGTTCACCAGCGGCATTCTCAACCGCGACCCGATCCGTACCGGTGCCTCGGCCGCGCTGGTCAACGGCGCGCTGGATGCCTTTGTCAAAGCCGCGGCAATCGAGTTGCCACGGGGCTTGCGTGTCAATTCGGTGAGCCCGACAGTGCTGCTGGAAGCCATGGGCAGCTACGCTCCATACTTTCGTGGGTACAAACCGGTGCCTGGTGCAGATGTGGCGTTGGCCTACGCGAAGAGTGTCGAGGGCTTGCAGACAGGGCAGACCTTTATCGTGGGCTGACCTGCCAAAGAAGGTTCTCGGTACCTGCCACCTTTAGTGCAGGTACCGAGTTGCCCACTGCGCAGCCAAGTCTTTGGGCACGGCTACTCTTAAGCTGCCCCCCATAATCCCTTGAACGTGGCTGGTGTATAAACGGCGACCATCGATATAAAGCGTCATCTGCTTTCCGTAGGTCAGCGTGGTAATGGCTGTGGTACGCGCCTTGGCCTCTTCGCTTAACGTAATGCTGGCCGATACGGTATCCGCATTCAGATTGTGGATACTCTTGAGTTCAAGCGAGATCTCGGTGAAGTCATTAGCCGACGAATACTCCAACCTCGCGGCGTCCTCAGCAAACACCGAAACGCTGGCAAACAGCAGTCCATACGCGCTCCATTTATTTGTCATCGCAACTCTCCCAGGCAAAGTCATCAACCCTTGCATACCGCTCCCGTCCTTGCATCAGTAAAGGCTTAAAGGCTGACGTATGCCGCAGGTATTGGTTTCGAGCCGTTTACAGACTTGTGGTGCGACGCGAGGCTGCGTAACGTGGCGGCACTTGTTTTGGAGACCCGATCAATGCGCGCCGCTCGTACTCTTGCACTGCTTGCCCTGCTGCCCCTGTTCACCGCTTGCCAGATGTTCGAGAGCGAGCCGGCCAAACCGTCTACTGCCGGGCTGACCCGTATGCAGGGTGAGTTGACCGCTGTGGAGGGCAAATTGTTGTTCCAACCGTGCGGCGACAAACGCAACTATGTGGTCAACGACACCGGCGGCACCAGCATCCTGCAGGAAGCCGCGTCCCTGGCCGGCCAGCAAGGCGCTTTGTTTGCCGACCTGCGCGGCAAGTTTTCCGGGGTTGCCAGCGGCACCCAGGGTTCGCTCGACCTGCAACAACTCTATCGCGTAGAGCGCTCGACCTCAGCCTGCGACGATCCGGACTTCAAGCGCATGATCCTGCGCGCCAACGGCCATAAGCCGGCCTGGGCAATGAATGTCACAGCCAAGGGCATGGTGCTGGAACGCGAAGGCCAGCCACCGCTGGCGGTGCCCTACGTCGAAGAACAACTGGGCGATGGGCGCTTCAACCTGATGACCGAAGCCAATAACCAGCACATCGAACTGTGGGTGGCGCCCCAGCGCTGCGTCGACAGCGTGAGCGGCAGCCTGCAACACATGAGCGCCGAGTTGCGGGTGAACGGCCAGGTGCAGCGTGGCTGCGCGGCGTTTGGCGGCTCCCGGGACGACTGATTGTGCCTTGGGCTGTTTTAACCTGACGGAAAACCGCCTTTGGGGCTTATAATCGCCGGTTTGCAAAACAGCCGGCCTCCTTGCCCGCCGCCTACCGGATCCTGTCATGTTACGAATCACCGAACTCAAGCTGCCCATCGACCATCCCGAAGAAGACCTGCGGCCTGCCATCGTGCAGCGCCTGGGCATCGCCAGTGATGACCTGCTCGATTTCACCCTGTTCAAACGCAGCTACGACGCCCGTAAAAAGTCGTCGGAGCTGTGCTTCATCTACACCGTCGACCTGAACGTCAAGGGCGAAGCCGCCCTGCTGCTCAAGTTTGCCGATGACCGCAACGTCAATCCCGCGCCGGATGTCAGCTACAAGGTCGTGGGCCAGGCGCCGGCTGGCTTGGTTGAACGGCCAATCGTGGTGGGGTTTGGTCCCTGCGGGATCTTCGCCGGGCTGCTGCTGGCGCAGATGGGCTTCAAGCCGATCATCCTCGAACGCGGCAAGGAAGTGCGCCAACGCACCAAGGACACCTGGGGCCTGTGGCGTAAAAGCGTGCTCAACCCCGAGTCCAACGTGCAGTTCGGTGAAGGCGGTGCCGGGACCTTCTCCGACGGCAAGCTGTACAGCCAGATCAAGGACCCGAAATTCCACGGACGCAAAGTGCTGCACGAGTTCGTCAAGGCCGGTGCACCGGAAGAGATCCTCTATGTCAGCAAGCCGCATATCGGCACTTTCCGCCTGACCGGCGTCGTGGAGAACATGCGCGAGCAAATCATCGCCCTGGGCGGTGAAGTGCGCTTTGAACAACGCGTCACGGATGTGTTGATCGAAGACGGGCAGTTGAACGGCGTGGTCATCGACGGCGGCGAGCAGATCCTTTCCAGGCACGTGATTCTTGCCCTGGGCCACAGCGCCCGTGACACCTTCCGTATGCTCCATGAGCGCGGCGTGTACATGGAGGCCAAGCCGTTCTCGGTGGGTTTCCGTATCGAACACCCGCAGTCGCTGATCGACGCCGCACGTCTGGGCAAATACGCAGGCCATCCGAAACTGGGCGCAGCGGACTACAAGCTGGTGCACCACGCCAAGAATGGCCGCTCGGTCTACAGTTTCTGCATGTGCCCTGGCGGTACCGTGGTGGCTGCGACCTCAGAACCGAACCGCGTCGTGACAAACGGCATGAGTCAGTATTCGCGTAACGAACGCAACGCCAACTCCGGCATCGTGGTCGGCATCACCCCCGAGGTGGATTACCCGGGCGGCCCGCTGGCCGGTATCGAGTTGCAGGAGCGCCTGGAGTCCCACGCCTACATCCTCGGCGGCAGCAACTACGAGGCGCCCGCGCAACTGGTGGGTGACTTTATCGCCGGCAAACCTTCCACCGCCATCGGCAGTGTGGAGCCGTCCTACAAGCCCGGCGTGTCCCTGGGCGACCTGGCCCTGGCCTTGCCGGACTTCGCCATCGAAGCCATCCGCGAAGCGTTGCCGGCGTTCGAAAAGCAGATCAAAGGCTATTCGCTGCACGATGCAGTGTTGACCGGCATCGAGACTCGCACTTCGTCACCCTTGCGCATTACCCGCAATGAGTCGATGCAGAGCCTGAACGTCAAAGGCCTGTTCCCGGCCGGGGAAGGCGCGGGTTACGCCGGTGGGATTCTGTCGGCAGGTGTCGACGGGATTCGGATTGCCGAGGCGTTGGCGCGGGATATGTTGGGTATCGAAGCCTGAGAACACTGCAGTAAAAATGTCGGAGGGGCGGTGCGACGATTCGACTTGCTCCCTCCCACATTTTGATTTGCGCCCGGTCAGATGTTGGCGCGCAGGATACTGGTCGGTAGAGACTCGCCCTGCTCTACGCTCGCAGCCACTGCCGCAACCAACCCATCCAGCTCATACCCCTGCCCCGCCAACCACGCCTGATCGTAATAGGTGGTGGCATAACGCTCGCCGCCATCACACAAGATCGCTACGATCGAGCCTGACTCTCCCGCCGCTTTCATCTGGTGCGCAGCCACCAACGCGCCGATCAGGTTGGTCCCGCTGGAACCGCCGACCCGTCGTCCCAAACGCCCAGCCAGGTAATGCATGGCCGCCAATGACAAGGCGTCTGGCACCTTGACCATCGCATCAATCACCGCCGGCAGAAACGACGCCTCGACACGCGGGCGACCAATCCCTTCGATTCGCGAACCACACTCCAGGCGCAGGCTGGCGTCGCCGCTCTGGTAGAAGTCGAAAAACACCGAGCGCTCGGCATCGGCACACAGCACGCGGGTGCAATGCTGGCGATAACGTACGTAGCGGCCCAGTGTCGCGGTGGTGCCGCCAGTGCCGGGGCTGGAAATCAACCAACTGGGCTCCGGGTGCTCCTCAAAGCGCATCTGCTGGAAGATCGATTCGGCAATGTTGTTGTTTGCGCGCCAGTCGGTAGCACGCTCGGCGTAGGTGAACTGGTCCATGAAGTGACCACCACTTTCCTGGGCCAGGCGTTCGGATTCGGCGTAGATCTGCGTCGGATCCTGAACCAGATGGCTCTTGCCACCGTAGAAGGCGATCTGGGCGATCTTTTCCTGGGAGGTGGTGGCCGGCATGACGGCAATGAACGGCAACCCCAACAGGCGAGCGAAGTAGGCTTCAGAGATGGCTGTGGAACCGCTGGACGCTTCGATCACCGGGGCGCCCGGCTTGAGCCAGCCATTGCACAGCGCGTACAAAAACAGCGAGCGGGCCAGCCGGTGTTTCAGGCTGCCTGTGGGGTGGCTGGACTCGTCCTTGAAGTACAACTCGATGCCGGGCAACCCCGGTAACGGCAACGGGATCAGGTGGGTGTCGGCGCTCCGCTGGAAGTCCGCTTCAATGATGCGAATGGCTTCGCGGGCCCAGGTACAGTGGTCGCTCATGGTAGGTTCTCTAAGGTTTTCAGCCTTGATCTTAAGATGTTTCCTACACTTGACACAGATACAGTGCCGACTCAATTGGACACACAATTGCTAGTCTTTGACGCATTGGTAACCCGGCTCATCTCTTATAACAAATAAGAATATAACTTTTGTTTTAACAACTAACTGTACGGGTTAGGGTACCCACCTATTGAACCTCAAATGGAGAGCATCCCTTGCCTCTGCGTAGCACTTTTACTCGTTTCTTCCAGCTGGAAGCCGCCAGTGGTCTGTTGTTGATCGCCGCTGCCGCGTTGGCGCTGATCATCAACAACTCACCGTTGTCGCACCTGTACAACGCGTTTCTCGATACACCGGTGGTTGCCCAGGTCGGCGCGTTGAAAATCGCCAAGCCGGCACTGCTGTGGATAAACGACGGCCTGATGGCTCTGTTTTTCCTGCTGATCGGCCTGGAGGTCAAACGCGAACTGCTCGATGGTCACCTCTCCAAGCCTTCCCAGGTTGTGCTGCCCGGCGCAGCGGCCATCGGCGGCATGGTGGTGCCGGCGCTGATCTACTGGGCGCTGAACAAGGACAACCCGGCCGCCCTCGCCGGCTGGGCGATCCCGATGGCCACGGATATCGCGTTCGCTCTGGGCGTGCTGGCACTGCTGGGCAAGCGCGTACCGGTGTCGCTGAAGTTGTTCCTGATGACCCTCGCAATCATTGATGACCTCGGTGCCATCATCGTCATCGCACTGTTCTATTCCGCTGACTTGTCCGGCGCGTCCCTGGCGGGTGCGGGGGCTTGCTTGATTGCCTTGATTGCGATGAATCGCCTGGGCGTGATCAAGCTTGGGCCTTACCTGATCATCGGCCTGATCCTGTGGGTGTGCGTACTCAAGAGCGGTGTGCATGCCACACTGGCCGGTGTGACCCTGGCATTCTGCATTCCACTGCGCACCCGGAACGCCGAAACCTCACCGCTGCTGACCCTGGAGCACGCCCTGCACCCGTGGGTGGCCTACGCCATCCTGCCGTTGTTCGCGTTCGCCAATGCCGGGGTTTCCCTCACCGGCGTGAGCCTGGAGAGCTTCACCCATTCCGTGCCCATGGGCATCGCCGCCGGCCTGTTGATCGGCAAGACCATCGGTGTGTTCGGCCTCACTTGGCTGGCGATCAAGACTGGTATCGCGTCCCTGCCCAGCGGCGCCAACTGGGGCCAGGTGCTTGGCGTGGCTGTTCTGTGCGGTATCGGCTTCACCATGAGCCTGTTTGTAGGCTCCCTGGCATTTGTGCCGGGTGCCAGCGAGTTTGCCGGTGAAGACCGCATGGGGATTCTGACCGGGTCGATCCTGGCAGCCTTTATCGGGTATGCGGTGACGGCGATGGCGAGTCGCAAAAAAGCCTGAGCCCCTGGGAAAGCAGCATAAAAAAACCCCAACCGGTCACCCGGCTGGGGTTTTCTTTGCCCGATTACTTACCGCTTAGCGAGTAACGCGGCTGGTACCGTCAACAGTCATGATGCGTACGCGGTCGCCAATGCGGAAGATTTCATTTTCCTGCACGGCTTGTACGTAGGCGCGCATACTGCCGTCGTCTTCGCGCACGGTGATTTCCACGCCCTGGGTGCGGGTCAGGCCTTCTTCGGTGGCCGAGCCCAGCAGGCCGCCCGCGACCGCGCCGATTACAGCGGTGACGATGCTGCCACGGCCGCCACCGATGGCGCTGCCGCCAACACCGCCGATGACTGCGCCCGCAGCGCCGCCGATTGGGGTCTTGGTGCCTTCGATTTTCACCGGACGCAGGGATTCGATGGTACCCATGCGCACGGTCTGAACGCGACGCGCCTCATCACGGGAGTACGAGTCGCCGGTCAGACTCGAGGCGCAGCCACCCAACAGCAATGACAGGGTGGTAAAGCAGGCAACTAGTAAAACGGACTTACGCATAGCATCAACTCCAAAGGACAGGTATTCATTAAACGCTGTGGCTTGGCGCCTGTCACGGCAAGCCGGGCAGAAAATTGCTTTCATTCAGCCTGAGTACAGACTGCCAGCACCAGAAAACACGACGAACGGTAGCCTGGCTGTGGTGCGCAACGGCGCCCTCAACTGCTTGATCATTGTAGCCGCACAATCAAAAGCGCCGAAATCTCCTGAATAGAGACGTCGGCGCAAGGGGCATGATTCAGGCGGGATGACGAAAGGTGACGCTCAGGGCGCCAGGCGCTCGCGAATCCATTGGGCGTCTTGCACACGATAGTTGAGACGATCATGCAGGCGGCTGGCGCGGCCCTGCCAGAACTCGATGCGCTCGGGCAGCAAACGGTACCCACCCCAATGCTCGGGGCAATCGGGCTGGGTATCGCTGAAACGCTGTTCGGTGGCCTTGAGCAGATCGTGCAGCTCTTCACGGTCACGAATGACCCTGCTCTGCGGGGATGCCCAGGCGCCGAGGCGGCTGCCCAACGGGCGCACCTGGTAATAGGCATCCGACTCTTCAGGGGTGACCTTGACCACGCGCCCTTCAATACGCACCTGGCGTTCCAGGGTCGGCCAGAAGAACGTCATGGCCGCAAACGGCCGCGCCGCAAGTTGCTCACCCTTGGCGCTCTGGTAGTTGGTGAAGAAGGTAAAGCCCTGTGCATCCAGGCCCTTGAGCAGCAGGATGCGACAGTGCGGGCGACCGTCCTGGTCGACCGTCGCCAGGGTCATGGCATTGGCCTCCACCGGCGGCTGTTCGGTTTTCACCGCGTCGCCAAACCATTGGTGGAACAACGCAAACGGCTCGTCCGGGGCCTGGGCCTCGCTCAAACCGTCCCGTGTGTAGTCACGGCGCATATCAGCCAGTGCCTGGGTCATGCGGCTTTATCCTTGTGGTTCAACGGCTCAGTTTTTCGCCTGGTCGTTCGAAGCGGGTGCAGCAGCCTTGGCTTTGGTTGCAGCCGGCTTCTTCGCAGCAGGTTTGGCCGCGGCCTTTTTAGCCGCTGGCTTGGCGGCCGCTTTCTTGGCCGGAGCCTTCTTGGCTGGTGCTTTTGCCGCCGGTGCCGGGGCTGGAGCATTCTGCACGGCAACCATTTCAGCAACCGGTGGCGTCTTGCCCGAATTGTACTGGCTCAGCAGTGCAAGCATCGTTGTACGCTGAGTGAACATGATTTCCATGCGACGATTCAGCGCACGCCCCTGGTTGCTGTCGTTGGCGGCACGCGGCATAAGGTCGCCCATGCCACGCAGCATCAAGCGGTCCTGCTTCAAACCACTGAGGCTGAAGATCGAAGCAATGGACTGCGCACGCTCCTTGCTCAACGCCTGGCTCGCAGGAGCGCTGCCGGTGGCATCGACGTGGCCCAGAACCAGTACGGCGGTCTTGGGATCAGCCTCAACGGCCTTGGCCACACGAGTGAACGGGCCCAAAGTCACCGGCAGCAGCATCGCCGGACGCTTCGGGTTGTAGGAACCGTCTACCGGGGCAATCACGACCAGCACGTTGTCGCGACGCTCCAGTTGCAGCGAACTGCCCTTGATGGCCTCGCGCAGGCGTGGCTCGTAGTCGTCCAGCCAGGCTTGGGTGATTTTCGGGTCAGGCATTGGCACATTGGTCACGTCGACCTTGGCCAACGGCTTTGGCTTGCTTTCGAACGGCCACCACCAGCGGGGTTCGGCGTCGGTCTTGGCGACGACAGGTGCCGCGTCGGAAGTCGGGGTTGCGGCCTTCAGGTCGGCTTTCAGGTCGGCCTTGGCATCGGCGGCTTTTTCTTCGGCACTCTTGGTGGAGAACGGCCACCAGCTGTAGCCGGTATCAGCCTTGGCGGGCGAAGCAGGTGCAGCAGCAGCGGCGACAGGTTCAACAGGCTTGGCGCCGGCAGCTGGTTTGGCATCCGGCTTGGCGTCGGTTTGGGTCACTGCGTCCTTGGTCGCAGCCTTGTCCGATCCAAATGACCACCAATGCCCACCTTCGGCATCATTTTGTGGAGTTTGTGCGCAACCTGTAATAGTGAGGCACAGCGCCAGTGCCAAGGACTTGTTCGATAACATGAGATATCCACAAAATGAGAAAAAACCAGGGGGCCTGATGACCCGTTAAACAGACGCTTAAAGAACATTCAAGTTACAACATGTCGTTCAGCATCTTTTTATACTTGCCTTTGTAACAAAAAATTGTGAAACAGCAAGGGGTTTATAGACAACCGGCCAATATTCCGACCAACTTCTGCGCACGCGGGTCCATAAGTACGTAAGGGCCCAGGGTATTAGTCACAAAACCGAACGCTACATCATGTTCAGGGTCGGCAAACCCGACCGAGCCCCCTGCGCCGGGATGCCCGAAAGCGCGTGGCCCGAGGCCGAACGTGGCATTGGGCAGCTGCGGTTGATCCAACATGCAGCCCAGGCCGAAACGGGTTTGGGTCAATAAGGTTTTATCCGGCCCAATACTGTGTTCGCGGGTCAATTGTTCGAGCATGTCGCTTTCCAGCAAACTACCGTCCAACAAACCGCTATAAAACCCGGCCAGGCTGCGCGCATTACCGTGACCATTTGCCGCGGGTTGCTGCATGCGCCGCCATTCGGGCTTATTAGTGCTGGTCAGAATAGACGGTGGATTGGCAAATGCCCGTGTGGTCATCGCCGCCGGTTCGCGCATCATTACTTGAAGTAACCGTTGCGCGGCTTCATCCCCCATATTGCCCTTGCTGCGCGCTATATGGGCCACCCGATAAAACTCTGCATCCGCCAGGCCAACGTGGAAGTCCAGCCCCAGCGGCCGTGCGACCCGTGCCACGATCGACTCACCCGGCCCGCGCCCATCGGCGCGGCGCAACAGTTCGCCGACCAGCCAGCCGTAGGTAATCGCCTCGTAGCCATGGCCCTCGCCCGGGGTCCACCACGGCGACTCGGCCGCCAGGGTGTCAACCATCAGTTGCCAGTCATACAGGGCTTCGGTAGGCAGCATTTCGCGGATGGCCGGCAGCCCGGCCTGGTGGCAGAGCAACTGGCGCAATGTGATCGCCTCCTTGCCCGCCGCAGCGAATTCCGGCCAGTAGTCAGCCACCGGTGCATCAAGCTTGAGCTTGCCTTCGGCCACCAGTTGCAAGGCAGTGACAGCCGTGAAGGTCTTGGTGCAGGAGAACAGGTTGACGATGGTATCGCTGTGCCAGGCTTCGGCTCCGTCCTTGTCGGCAGTACCGGCCCATAGATCGACGACGGTTTGCCCGCCTACCTGGATGCACAGCCCGGCACCACGCTCCTGGGGATCATCGAACAATGCGGCAAAGGCTTCGCGTACCGCTTCGAACTGCAGCTCGTAATGACCCTGAATCTGCACCTGATTCCCCTCGCAAAGCACCATGAAAAGTGGCCGCCATTCTTTCAGCCATTGTGGGTTTTGTGAACCCGTCAACGACGAATCAATGACCGTTGCCGGAGTGCCCACCTGCATGTCCAGCGCCCTGCCCTGCGCCTTTGCCGCCCTGCCCCTGCTTGGCGCCTTCACTTTCACGCGCCGTGCGGGTCGCCTTGGCTTTTTGCGCCTCACGGCCCAACTGGTCGACCGCCGCCAGGTTGCTCTTGCGCACACTGTCAACGAAGCCCTGGAAAGGTACATCGGTGATGCCAACAAGGCCGAAATGGCCATTTTCGCCATCCAGCAGACGCCCGGTGACCGGCTGGTCCAGGTACTGGAACCAGTGCACGCCAACAATCGATGGCTCGGCCATGGCCTGCTTGAGGAACGTGGCGTACGCCGTACCGCGATCTTCTTCGCGGGCCAATTGCGTCACGCCGCCCCAGAACGGGCCACGGTCGGCCGAGCCGAAGTTGAATTCGGTGATCAACACCGGTTTGTCCAACTCACGCAGGGCGGCGAAGTCATAACCGTCCTGGGGTTTTAGGGTGTACATGTTGAAGCTCAACACATCGCAATACTGCGCGCACGACGCCACTGCTTCCGGGGTGCTCACGGCAAAACGGCCGCCCAGCAACAGTTGGTTCGGCGCGTGCCACTTCAGCGAGTCGGAAATGGTCTTGAAGTAAGCGTCGGCGAAGGTCTTCTGGAAGTACTTGAAGTCAGCTTCGATTTCCGGGTGTTCAGGGCTGGGCATCGGTGGCTCGAAGCCTGGGTCTTCCATCAGTTCCCAACCCGCCAGTTGAATACCCCAGGCTTTGGACAGACCTTCCTCGTTGCGATATTTGTCACGCAGCTGCTTGAGGAACGCGCGCTTGGCCGGGACATCGGTGGTCATGCGCAGGGTGCCGTAAGCCAAGGCGTAGCGGGATTTTGCATCGTCGCCAGGACCGGCCCAGGCCAGTTCGTTGTCGGCAAAAAAGCCGATCAACCACGGATCGTCGCGGTGATCACGAGCGGCGATGGCCACGGCGCGTTCGGTGGCCATCGCGAAACGTGGATCGAACGGATCGGGCATACCGCCCCACCAGTCGGTGCCGGTGCTGATGCTCGCGTAGTCACCCACAATCGACAGCGGCAGGGTATAAGGCACGCGGTCGGCAGTGGCCAGGTCCTCGTCGCTCCAGTTGCCCACGGTATTGAAACCCCAGGCTTGCAGACGGTCCAGGGTGTGCGTCACCCAGCGCTTCTGGTCCAAACTCTCGCCGCCGTAGGTGCGCTGCAGGTTGGCGCCATAAAAGTCATACCAACGCCCCGAACCAAAGCCGCGACCTTCGCCGGCACCGTTGCCGGTGCGGTTATCGCTGCTGCCGTAGTACTTGTCGAAGGATTCGCCGGCCTTGGGCAACGCCGCGAACATCCACTCACGCCCTGCCACGTAGGTCTGGCTGTTGTCCGCAGCCACGGTGTTGACCCCCAGTGAATAGAACGGATGACCTTCAGGCGTCACCAGATACCAGCGGCCGTCGCGCTTCTCTGTGCGGAAAAAGCCGCTGGAATCGAACGCCGGGCCTTTGTTCCAGCCGCCGTATTGGTCCAGGGAGGATTTGTCTCGCTCAGCCAACCAGGTTTTGAGCTGCTGCTGCTCTTTGGCAGCCGACGCCTTGAGCTGCTCGTCGCTGCTGACCTTTTCCGGCCAGCGCGCCCGGGTGGATTGGCCATAAGAGTCGACCAATTCGCTGTAGGCGGCCGTCATTACCGGCTCGCTGTCCTGCACGCCAAAGCGCTCCAGCAGGATGCTTTGGGCGGCATTGGGCTTGATCATCGACAGGGTCACCGACACTACCTGGCTGCGGTCGATTTCGCCGGCACTGGCGGCCAGCAATACGCGCTGGCCATCCACGGTCATCGGCATCGGCGGGCCAGCCTTCATGCCCTGGCTCAGTGGCGAGTTGGCTTGCAATGGTACCAGCAGGGTCTGCGCAGGCCCGGCCGGCAAGTCGATGCGGCTGACCAGGGTCTTGCCGTCGGCGCTCTGCACCTTGACGTAGAGGGTCAGTGCCCAGTTCATCGCGCTCTGGATACGCAGGCTCATGGCGCTCGATTGCGACCAGTCCCACACACCGGATTGCGGGCTGAGCACCAGGCTTGGCTCGGCCGCCGGGTTGAAGGTGATACGGCGCAGCACCTCGCCTTCGGGAGTTTGTTCGGCGTTGTATTGGGGCAGGCTGGCGTCCTGAGTCGCCACCTTGACCACATCGGCAGGCCGGACGAAGTTGAACAGCGTTTGTTGCCCGGCAGGCGCGGCCATCAACGGCGCAGCGAACAGCAAGGCAAAAAGAGCGGGCAGCGTGCGAATCATACGAACAAGGTTCTCCCAAACGGCCGGTGAATGGCCTGGTGATAGTGATGAGATAGACCACAAAGTGGGCGAATTCGCCCACGGGGGTTTAAGAAATTTCGCGCCTGAACGGCGGCAACGCATTGAGGATAGCTTTGCCATAGCGTTGGGTGACCAGGCGGCGGTCAAGCAAGGTGATGGTGCCGCGGTCTTGCTCGGTGCGCAGCAAGCGCCCGCAGGCCTGCACCAGCTTCAATGAGGCATCCGGCACCGAGATTTCCATGAACGGGTTGCCGCCACGGGCTTCGATCCATTCGGCCAGTGCGGCCTCGACCGGATCATCGGGCACCGAGAACGGGATCTTGGCGATCACCACGTGTTCGCAATAAGCGCCAGGCAAGTCCACGCCCTCGGCAAAACTTGCCAGGCCGAACAATACGCTGGAATCACCGCCGTCGACCCGCGCCTTGTGCTTGTTCAGGGTTTCCTGCTTGGACAGGTTGCCCTGGATAAACACCTGTTTGCGCCAGTCGCGGTCGAGGCCATCGAACACGTCCTGCATCTGTTTGCGCGACGAGAACAGCACCAGGGTGCCGCGCGAACCTTCCACCAGTGACGGCAGATCGCGAATGATCGCCGCCGTGTGGGCAGCCGCATCCCGAGGGTCAGCCTTGAGGTCCGGTACGCGCAGCACACCGGCATCGGCATGATGAAACGGGCTCGGTACCACAGCGGTAACGGCCTTTTTCGGCAGGCCGGCGCGCATACGGAAGCGATCAAAGGTGCCCAGGGCGGTCAGCGTGGCCGACGTTACCAGGCAGCCGTAGGCCACGTTCCACAGGTTGCGGCGCAGCATTTCAGCGGCGAGGATCGGGCTGGCGTTGACCTCGATATCAAACAGCGCACCGCTTTCCGACAGGGTAAGCCAACGGGCCATGGGCGGGTTGTCTTCCGGATCTTCCACGGTGAACGCGGTCCACAGCTCCCAGTTACCCTGTGAGCGGGACAACAGGCTGCCGAACAGCGGGTACCACTCCTCGGCCTGGTTGCTGGCAATGCCGATATTGACCTCGCCGTCCATGCCTTCCTTGAGCAAATCCGTAAGGCGGGTGAACAAGTCGGTCAGGCGTGAAAAGCCTTTCTTCAGCTCGATGCCCATTTCGCGCATGTGCTCGGGGATCATGCCGCCGACAAAACGGTGGCGCGGGCGCTCACGGCCCTCGACGTCTTCGCCGGGCTTGAAGTCGGCCACCTGTTCGCAGGCGCTGAACATGAATTGCTGTTGGGTCTTGATCTCCCGCGCCAGCTCCGGCACCTGCTCGATCAGCTTTCCCAGGTCGCCGGGCAGCGGATGCTGGGCCAGCAACTTGGTGAGGTTCTTGGCAGTGGTTTCCAGCCAGTCGGCAGTGGAACGCAGGCGCGTGTAATGGGCGAAGTGGCCGATGGCTTTGTCCGGCAGGTGGTGACCTTCGTCGAACACATAAAGCGTGTCGCGTGGGTCGGGCAGCACCGCGCCGCCGCCCAGTGCCAGGTCGGCCAGCACCATGTCGTGGTTGGTGACGATGACATCCACCTTGCCCATGCCTTCGCGGGCCTTGTAGAAGGCGCACTGGCCGAAATTGGGGCAATGGCGATTGGTGCACTGGCTGTGGTCGGTGGTCAGGCGCGCCCAGTCGGAATCCTCCAGGGCGGTGGGCCAGCTGTCGCGGTCGCCGTCCCATTTGTTGCCGGCCAGTTTCTCGATCATGCTGGTAAACAGCTTCTGGCTGGCCTCGTCGACCTCGATCTTGAAGCCTTCTTCTTCGAACAGCGATGCGGTGGCGGTTTGCGCATGGCCTTCCTGCAGCAACACGTCGAGCTTGGACAGACACATGTAGCGGCCACGGCCCTTGGCCAGGGCGAAGGTAAAGCTCAGGCCGCTGTTGCGCATCAGGTCGGGCAAGTCTTTGTAGACAATCTGCTCTTGCAGGGCGACGGTGGCGGTGGCGATCACCAGGCGCTTGCCGGCGGCCTTGGCGGTGGGGATCGCGGCCAGGCTGTAGGCCACAGTCTTGCCAGTACCGGTGCCGGCCTCGACGGCCACAACCGCGGGTTCGCCCTCGCGGCGACCTTCGTCATCGGTGTCGATATCCCCGAGGACTTTCGCCACTTCGGCGATCATCAGGCGTTGGCCGTAGCGCGGTTTCAAGCTCTTGGCTTCGAGAAAACGCGAATAGGCGCCCTGGATCGTGGTTTTGAGTTCAGTGCTGATCATGGATAGTCGGGCGCAAAAAACGCTGGATAAATTTTCAGTGGTTCGGATCGGCCGCTATCATACCCCGCTAATTAATCCCGCGCAGAACGGAGTACCACAATGACCGCGTTTAGCCTCGCTTACACCCTGCATGTACTGGCCGCCCTGATTTGGGTCGGCGGTATGTTTTTCGCCTGGATGATCCTGCGACCCGCCGCCATGGCGGCCCTTGAGGGCCCTGCCCGGCTCAAGTTGTGGGCAAATGTGCTTCAACGTTTTTTTGTGTGGGTGTGGGTCGCGGTCGTGATTTTGCCGATCAGCGGCGTTGGTTTGCTGCAACTGCGCTTCAACGGTTTTGAAACCGCGCCGCGCTATGTGCAGGTGATGATGGGGTTGTATCTGGTGATGACTGCGCTGTTTATCCGCATCCAGGCGTTGAAGTTCCCGGAACTGCGCAAGGCGGTGGCGGCTGAGGACTGGCCGGCGGGCGCGGCTGCGCTGGGGCAGATTCGCAAATTGGTGGGGATTAATCTGATCGTAGGGTTGGTGGTGGTGGCGATTGCTTCGGCTCGACCGATGTTCTGAGGCGAGGCTTGCATCGCCATCGGGGTGTGGATATCTACACAACTACAGTTCGCCGTACCCAACGGTAACCACGATGCGAAGCGAGCCGCTCTTGATCTTGATCTGCTTTTGATCTTAAGCGCCCCGTCAAACCACGCTGGCCGGAATTCGACAGGGATTTGGGGGGTAAACCGGCAGGGATGCCGGTTTAGCCGCCCCGCGCCATGGATGGCGCGTGGCGGCGGCCCCCCAAATCACTGGCGGATTACGGGCACACCGAGCCTAGGCGAGGTGCCAAGTGGTGGGGCAAGAGCGTTTTGCTTACTTTTGTCTGGGCCGGCATTCCGGCTTTTCAAAAGTGAGCCGCTGTAAGAGCGGAACCAATAGCAGCCGTTACCCAAATAACGGATATGTACTCGGTCTGATCCAGCATCCTGGTCGGCCCTGAGGCCGCCATCGGGGGCAAGCCCCCTCCCACCTGAAATGCATTCCAACATGTGGAAGGGGCGATGCGACGACTCGCCTTGCCCCGGTAGCATCGGAACAGTCGACTCAAAGCCGCTGAATGGTCACCGCCCCCGCAGGCCCGGCCGGCCCCGGCTGCCCTTCAAGCCCCGGCCGACCCTTGTCGCCACCATCGGCGCGGTACACCAGGCAGCCCTTGGACTGCCCACCCTTGCCAGGTTTACCCGCCACGCCAGGCAACCCACCGGCACCGCCGTCCACCCAGACCTTGATTTGCTCAATCGGGAAGTCCTGCGGCAACTCCAGACGTACCTGCGCACCCGCCGCACCCGGCAGGCCGTCACCGCCGTTGTCACCGTTAAACCCGCGCCCGGCCGAACCCCAGGTGCAGCCTGGGTCCACGCCGTTGGCGCCATCCAGGCCCGCATACCCTTGGGCACCGGCACCGCCGCGGGCGTCTACCGACAACGCTTCAGCAGTGAGGGAATTGATCCGCAAGGTCAGGTCACGCCCAGCCTTGGCAGGTTTTTCATGGGTGCCGGGGGCGCCGCGCGACGTGATCTGGCTACCCTGCTCCAGTTGCGCCTGGCGCACTTGCATTTGCAGCGCGCTAGCGCCGGGAACAATGGTGATGCGTGCGTCACGCCCCAGGTGCAACTCATCCACAGTGACCTGACTGATAGTGGCCGGAATCAGCAAAGTGCCATAGTCCGCCACGTCCAGGCGCTCAAGCTGCAACACGCTGGTGCTGCTGGGCAGGCGAATCAACGAGTTGGTTTCGACACTGACGCTCTGGGCCAGGGCAATGGGGCTGACCAGCAGGGCCAACAGAAAAACCTTACGCATCATGGGGCTCCTGAGTGTTTTCAAATTTTTCTTTGAGCGCACAGTAACGACTTCTACCGGCGATTTGCCAGTGAAGGATCAAAAAACTTCCGCTGGTACGGTACAAGCCGCCGTGGCCCTGACCGCAATGTCCTAGGCTGGCACGCCCAGCCGCGCTAGTCTCTACCGTCCTGATGTGAGGATCTGCAATGACCGCTGGAATTTCTTCCCGTACACCCCAGCAAGCCCTGGCTGCCCTGCTTGAGTTGCACCAGCCCAAACGCCTGCTGTTATTGGGCGCCAGCCAGTTTCCGGCGCTGGAGGCGTTTAAAACCGCGCACCCGGATGTGAACGTCTGTGTCGCCGCACCTGGGCCACTGCCTGCCGAACTGGCAGCGCAGCGTTTTGATTTGGCGCTGGTAGTCGATTGCCTTGAACACTTGCCCAAGCCTCAAGGTCTGACGCTTCTGGGCGGCATTCGAAACCTCAATGCCAGCCGGATCGCGGTGCTGGTCGACCTGCGTGCCTGCGACTGGAAGGACACCGACTTCTTTTCCCTGGCCTTGCAAGCCGGCGAGCGCTTCCAGCGCGATGAGCAAGTTCTGACGCTGTTTACCTATGATCTGCTTGACTATAAACAAGTGCCCGACTGGCTCAACGCACGCTTCTGGGCCAACCCGGAGAATTTTGGAAAGTATTGGTGGTAACCCGATGAGTACATCCATTTGCCCGTGCGGCAGCGGCAATCTGCTGGATGCCTGCTGCGGCCATTATCACGCCGGCCACCCGGCGCCCTGTGCCAGTGCGTTGATGCGCTCGCGCTACAGCGCCTATGTGCTGGGCCTGGTCGATTACCTGGTGGCCACCACCCTGCCCGCGCAACAGGCCGGTCTGGACCGCGACGCCATCGCCGCCTGGAGTGCGCAGAGCACCTGGCTGGGCCTTGAGGTGGAAAGCTCCGAGGTCTTCGGCGGCCAGCCGGAACACGCGTTCGTCACCTTTACTGCGCGCTGGCATGACAGCACCGGCGAACATAGCCACCGCGAGCAGTCTTCTTTCGTACAGAATGAGGGGCGCTGGTACTTCATCGACCCTACGGTGGAACTGAAGGCCGGGCGTAATGACGCGTGCCTGTGCGGCAGTGGGCAGAAGTTCAAGAAGTGCTGTTCCAGCTACCTTTAATTCACTCACAGGGATAACGCCATGCTTCGGATTTATAGCTTGATGCTGGCGTTAACCCTGGGCCTGACCGGCTGCGCCTCGTGGTTCGAAGACGACTCGCCGCCGCCTCACGTATCGCTGGTGAAGGTCGAAGTCGTGCGCGCCAAGCTGCTGGAGCAGAAATTCAAACTCTACTTTCGCGTGGACAACCGCGACGATGCCGACCTGACCGTGCGCGGCCTGATCTACAAGGTCACCCTTGGCGATCTGGTGTTGACCGAAGGCGAATCCAATGAATGGCTGACCGTGCCGCCGCGCGGTCATAAAGTCTTCCGGGTCTCGGTACGCACCAACCTCTGGCCACGCGTACGCGATGTGGTGCAGATGCTGAAAAATCCCGAGCGCCCCGTGCCCTATCGCCTGGAGGGCGAGCTGAAAACCGGATTATTCATCGGTAATGACGTGCAGGTGGCTCACAATGGCGAGATAATCCCCGGCGATTTTATTCCGGAGCAACATCGATGACTCAGCAACCCCATGTCCATGGTCCTGACTGCAACCACGATCACGATCACCATGATCACGACCACGGCCATGTCCACGGGCCGAACTGCGGCCACGCTCACCAGGAACCGGTGCGCAACGCCTTGAAGGATGTTGGCCGCAACGATCCTTGCCCGTGCGGCAGCGAGAAGAAATTCAAGAAGTGCCATGGCGCATAAGCCGCACTGATGATCAAAATGTGGGAGGGGGCTTTCTCCCTCCTACATTGATTTGCACATAGCTTGAGCACTCACGCAATTACACAACTCCCGCTTGCGTCGTTTCGCCGCGCTCACTAACGTAGCGCCTTTACTGACGCTACCCCCCGCAGGAGCTTTGCCATGGCCTCGCCAGCCCTCTTACACTTTCTTCCCCGGTTCGGCGTTGCCGCGGCAGTGGCCAGTGCCTTGGGCCTGGCGGGTTGCCAGCTCCAGAACACCCAGGACACCCTGCCACCTGTGGCTGGCGTACAGCCAATCAAGGGCCTGGCACAGAATGTATCGATACGCCGCAATGCCCAAGGCATGCCGCTGATCGAAAGCAACACCTTCCACGACGCGCTGTTCAGCCTTGGTTATGTGCACGCCAGCGACCGCATTGCCCAGATGGTCACCTT
This sequence comes from Pseudomonas synxantha BG33R, assembly GCF_000263715.2. NCBI lineage: Bacteria > Pseudomonadati > Pseudomonadota > Gammaproteobacteria > Pseudomonadales > Pseudomonadaceae > Pseudomonas > Pseudomonas synxantha. Next base: position 1,589,213 of record NZ_CM001514.1, on the reverse strand, counting down.
GCGCCTGCTGGCACAGGGCCGCCTGGCGGAAATGTCCGGGCCTCAAGTGCTGGATGTCGACCGTTTCATGCGTGCGGTCAACCTCAAGAAAAGCGCGGGCGAGCTGTACAACGCCTCGTCGCCGCGCCTCAAGCGCTTCTTTGAAGTGTATGCCCGGGGCGTCAATGCCTACCTGTTCCGCTATCGCGACAAGCTGCCGGCGGACCTGGCACAAAGCGGTTACACACCCGAATACTGGAAGCCGGAAGACTCGGCGCTACTGTTCTGCCTGCTCAATTTCAGTGAGTCGAGCAACCTGCAGGAAGAGATTTCGTCCTTGGTGCTGGCGCAAAAGGTCGGCGTCGACAAACTCGCCTGGCTCATCCCAAGCGCGCCGGACGAAGCCGTGCCGCTGGCCGAGGCCGACAAGCTCAAGGGCGTGAACCTGGGGCAGATCAGCGGCCTCGCCGCCCTGGGCACCGTAAGCCAGCAGTTGAGCGGCCTCAACACGCTCGGGGTCACCACCTCAAGCAACTGGGCCATCGCCCCGCAACGCAGCCGCAGCGGCAAAAGCCTGCTCGCCAACGATATCGCCGCCACGCCACAAGCCCCGTCGCCATGGAGCTACGTGCAGATTCGCGCGCCTAAATATCAGGCCGTGGGTGCTTCGATCGCTGGCCTGCCGACCCTGCTGTCCGGTTTCAACGGCAAGGTGGCGTGGAGCATGAGCGCGGTCAAGGGCGACACCCAGGACCTGTTCCTGGAGAAGGTCAAGCGCCAGGGCAACGCGTTGTACTACGAGAACAACGGCAAATGGCTGCCGGCTGGCGTGCGCAACGAAACCTTCTTTATCAAGGGCCAGCGCTCGATTCGCGAAACGGTGTACGAAACCCGTCACGGTGCGTTGCTCAATAGCAGCCAGGCCCTCACCAGCGGTCTCGGCCTGGCCCTGCAGACTGCTGCTTTCAAGGACGACAAGAGCCTGGACGCGTTCTTCGACCTGTCCCGTGCGCAAAACGCCGGCAAGGCCTCGGACGCCACTCGCGAGATTCGCGCCATCGCGTTGAACATGATCTTTGCCGACGCCAGCAATATCGGCTGGCAAGTCACCGGCCGCTTCCCCAACCGCCGCGAGGGCGAGGGCCTGTTGCCATCGCCGGGTTGGGACACGCGCTTTGACTGGGACGGTTATGCCGATGCGATGCTGCACCCCTACGACCAGGACCCGGCCCAGGGCTGGATCGGCACGGCCAACCAGCGCACCGCACCGCGTGGCTACGGGATGCAACTGTCCAACTCCTGGGATGCACCGGAGCGCAGCGAACGCCTCGCGCAACTGGCCGGTGCCGGCAAGCATGACAGCCGCAGCCTGATCGCCATGCAATACGACCAGACCACGACCTTCGCCGCCAAGCTCAAGAGCATGTTCCAGGCCCCGGGCATGGCCCAGCCGCTCAAGCAGGCAATCGACGCCCTGCCGCCAGCGGAGCGCGTCAAGGCTCGCGAAGCACTGGAGCGCCTGATGGCATTCGATGGTCGCCTTGCGCCAACCTCGGCTGACGCGGCGATCTACGAGCTGTTCCTGCAGGAAAGCGCCAGGCAGATTTTCCTCGACAAACTCGGCCCGCAAGACAGCGCCAGCTGGAAAGCCTTTGTCAGCAACGCCAGCCTGTCCTACTCAGCCATCGCCGACCACCTGCTGGGCCGCGAAGACAGTCCGTTCTGGGATGACACGCGTACACCGCAAAAAGAAGACAAACCGGCGATCCTGGCCCGCACGCTTGCCGCCGCTATCACTGCCGGTGACAGCCAACTGGGTGCCGATCACAAAGCCTGGCAGTGGGGCAAGCTGCACAGCACCACCTGGAAAAACGCCAGTGGCCAGGTGATTCGCGGCCCCTTCGCCAGTGGTGGCGACCACAACACCTTGAACCCGGCGCCGTATAACTGGGGTGAGGATTTCAACACCACCCAGGTGTCGGCGCTGCGCATGATCATCGACTTCGGCCTGGCCGAACCCATGCTGGGCCAGGGCGGTATCGGCCAGTCCGGCAACCCGGCCAGCCCGAACTATGCCAACGGCATTGACCCGTCGCTCAAGGCGCAATACCTGAGCTTCCCGATGCAGCCGCAGAACTTTGAAAAGGTGTATGGCAAGACCAGGTTGACCCTGACGCCCGGTAAGTAACCGGGCTTCCCTGACAAAACCGGATAACGCTGTGGGAGCCGGCTTGCCTGCGATAGCAGCCGAGTAACCACGATGCGAAGCGGCCGCTCTTGATCTTGCTCTTGCTCTTGATCTGAAGCGCCCCGTCAAACCACGCTGGCCGGAATTCGACAGGGATTTGGGGGGTAAACCGGCAGGGATGCCGGTTTAGCCGCCGTCAGGGCGGAACCCTAAGTGGCCGTTACCGCAGGAATGGATATGTACTCGTTATAACAGCGTCGACTGTCAGGCCGTCATCGCAGGTAAGCCAACTCCCACCTTTGCATTACCTGCATTCAGATAGAACTTCTGCAACCAGCCCCGCCTCATAAGTAACAAGCCCCCAGCCCCGGTCACCCCATGGACCTCGTCATCGCCCGCCCCGAAGGCCTCTACTGCCCTGCCGGTGATTTTTATATCGACCCCTGGCGCCCAGTGGAACGTGCGGTCATCACCCACGCCCACGGCGACCACGCCCGCACCGGCAACCAACATTACCTGGCCGCCGCCCCCGGCGAAGGCATCCTGCGCTGGCGCCTGGGCCAGGACATCAACTTGCAAACCCTGGCCTACGGTGAGCAGTTGCTGCATCACGGCGTGACCTTGAGTTTCCATCCGGCCGGGCACGTGCTCGGTTCGGCTCAGGTGCGCCTGGAATATCAGGGTGAAGTCTGGGTCGCGTCCGGCGACTATAAGGTCGAACCCGATGGCACCTGTGCGCCTTTCGAGCCGGTGCGTTGCCACACCTTTATCACCGAATCCACTTTTGGCCTGCCGATCTACCGATGGCAGCCCCAAGCGCAGATCTTTGCCGGGATCAATGACTGGTGGCAGGCCAATATCGCCACGGGCAAGGCCAGCGTGCTGTTCTGCTATTCCTTCGGCAAGGCCCAGCGCATTCTGCATGGCCTCGACGCCAGCATCGGTCCGATCCTCAGCCATGGCGCCGTCGAGCCGCTGAACCGGGTCTACCGCGAGGCCGGCATCTACATTCCCGAAACCCTGTATGCCGGGGATTTCAAAAAGACCGACCGTTTACTGCGCCAAGCCTTGATCATCGCCCCGCCCTCCGCCGGCGGCAGCACCTGGATGCGCCGTTTTGGCGACTACAGCGACGCCTTCGCCAGCGGCTGGATGCGCCTGCGCGGTACACGACGCCGGCGCGGGGTGGATCGCGGCTTTGTGCTGTCGGACCACGCCGATTGGCCCGGGCTGTTGTGGGCCATCGAACAAACCGGCGCCGAACGGGTGATGGTTACCCACGGTTCGGTCGGCGTGCTGGTACGCCACCTGCGAGAAAAGGGCCTGGACGCCCAGGGCTTCAGCACCGAATACGGTGATGACGAAGAAGAGGCCACGGCATGAAAGCCTTCGCCGAGCTGTACGCCAACCTCGACGCCACCACCTCCAGCAATGCCAAGCTCGCAGCCCTGCAAGCCTACTTCCTGCAAGCGCCGCCGGAAGATGCGGCATGGGCGGTGTACTTCCTCTCCGGCGGGCGACCACGGCAACTGGTGCCCACACGCTTGCTCAGGGATATGGCGACTGAGGCGGCGAGCATCGAGCCGTGGCTGTTTGAAGAGAGCTACCAGTCCGTAGGCGACCTGGCCGAAACCATCTCCCTGCTGCTCCCCGAATCGACCTACAGCTCTGAAGACGGGCTTGCCGTGTGGCTGGAAGAAAAACTGCTGCCTCTGCGCGGCCTTTCACCCATGGACCTTGCCGAGCGCCTGCCTGCGTTATGGGCGCAACTGGATCAACCGAGCCTGATGGTGTGCATCAAGTTGATCACCGGCAGCTTTCGCGTCGGCGTCTCCAAACTGCTGGTTACCCGCGCCCTTGCCGCCATGGCCAATCTGGATAGCAAGCGCGTGGCGCAGCGGTTGGTGGGTTATACCGACCTGTCCAACCGTCCTACAGCCGAGGGCTATCTCAAGCTGATCGCTGCCGAATCATCCGACGAACATGCACAACGTGGCGGGCAGCCATATCCGTTTTTTCTCGCCCACGGGCTGGCGCAACCCGTCGAGCAATTCGACAGCCTGCTCGGCTCCCCCGCCGACTGGCAGGTGGAATGGAAGTTCGATGGCATCCGTGCGCAGTTGGTCAAGCGCGAGGGGCGCCTGTGGATCTGGTCACGGGGTGAAGAGTTGGTGACCGAGCGTTTCCCCGAGCTTCACAGCCTGGTCAGTGGCCTGCCCGACGGCACGGTGATCGATGGCGAAATCGTGGTGTGGAAAGACGCGGTGCAACCCTTCGCGCTGCTGCAACAGCGGATCGGTCGCAAAACCCTGAGTAAAAAGGTACTTGAGGATGCGCCCGTCGCCGTGCTCGCTTACGACCTTCTGGAGTATCAGGGCGACGACTGGCGCAACCACATCCAGGCCGAGCGCCGCACGCAATTGGAACAGGTGATTGCCGCGTGCAACCAACCGGTGCTGTTGCCTTCGCCGCTGATCGAGGGGCCAACCTGGGCAGCGCTGGCGACCCAGCGCGAAGCCTCTCGCAGCCTTGGTGTTGAAGGCATGATGCTCAAGGATCGCAAGGGCCTGTACGGTGTGGGCCGCACCAAGGACATGGGCCTGTGGTTCAAATGGAAGGTCGACCCCTTCAGCGTCGACGCCGTGTTGATCTACGCCCAGCGCGGCCATGGCCGGCGCGCCAGCCTGTACAGCGACTACACCTTCGCGGTATGGGACGGCCCGCCGGGCAGCGAGCGCACGCTGGTGCCGTTCGCCAAGGCCTATTCCGGGCTGACCGACGAGGAAATGCGCAAAGTCGATGCGATTGTGCGCAAAACTACCGTGGAGAAGTTCGGCCCGGTCAGCAGCGTGACGCCAAACATGGTGTTTGAGTTGGGGTTTGAGGGTATCGCCCTGTCCAAACGGCACAAGAGCGGGATTGCGGTGCGGTTTCCGCGCATGTTGCGCTGGCGTCAGGACAAGACGGTGGAAGAGGCTGACAACCTCGCCACACTGCAGGACCTACTGACTTGACCTAAATCCCTGTGGGATCTCCACAGACCTGCAATGGTGCACCCATTTTCAGATGCCCATTTTCGGGCATCTCCTACACTCAGCCTTGCCTTATCCCACCTTTTAAAAAGCCCGTCCGGAACTATGGTGCAGAAATTGCTACTTGTGCTGCGTCTGACACCGTTCAGTAACAGTCCTAAACGCGCCACAAGCGCTTATCTTGGTTTCCAGGGAATACATAATGAAAAAAGCATTGCTGACCCTTTCTGCACTGGCTCTGTGCATGGCCGCTGGTGTCGCTACCGCCAAGGAATATAAGGAATTGCGTTTTGGTGTCGACCCGTCCTACGCACCGTTCGAATCCAAAGCCGCCGACGGCAGCCTGGTTGGCTTCGATATCGACCTGGGCAATGCGATCTGCGCGGAGCTGAAGGTCAAGTGCAAGTGGGTTGAAAGTGACTTTGACGGCATGATCCCGGGCCTCAAAGCCAACAAGTTCGATGGCGTGATTTCATCCATGACCGTAACGCCGGTGCGCGAAAAGGCAATCGACTTCTCCACCGAGCTGTTCTCCGGCCCCACGTCGCTGGTGTTCAAAAAAGGGGCTGGCTACTCGACACCTGAGTCCCTCAAGGGCAAGTCCGTGGGCTACGAGCAAGGCACCATCCAGGAAGCCTACGCCAAGGCCGTGCTGGACAAAGCCGGGGTAACCACCAAGGCCTACGCCAACCAGGATCAGGTGTATGCCGACCTGACCTCCGGCCGCCTCGACGCGTCGGTGCAGGACATGCTGCAAGCCGAACTGGGCTTTCTCAAGTCGCCGGCCGGTGCCGGTTATGAAGTCAGCGCCGCCATCGACGACCCGTTGCTGCCGTCGAAAACCGCGGTCGGTATCAAAAAAGGTAACACTGAACTGAAGGCGCTTTTGGATAAAGGTATCAAAGCGTTACACGATGATGGCACCTACGCCACCATCCAGAAGAAACACTTTGGCGATTTGAACCTGTACAGCGGCAAATAATGCCTGGAGCGCCCCTCCCTGCAGGGGCGCTTTTCTATCGCCATAGGTCCTGATTTATGTTCGAAGAACTGTTGCAAACCCTCGGGTTGAGCGCGCTCAGCTTGAAGGGTTTCGGCCCGCTGTTGCTGCAAGGCACCTGGATGACCATCAAGTTGTCGGTGCTGTCCCTGGCCGTCAGCGTACTGCTGGGCCTGCTCGGCGCCAGCGCCAAACTGTCCAGCCTGCCGTTCCTGCGTATCCCCGCCCAGCTCTACACCACGCTGATTCGCGGGGTGCCCGACCTGGTGCTGATGCTGCTGATTTTCTACAGCCTGCAAACCTGGCTCAGCAGCTTTACCGACTTCATGGAATGGGAATACATCGAGATCGACCCGTTCAGCGCCGGGGTGATCACCCTGGGCTTTATCTACGGTGCCTATTTCACCGAAACGTTTCGCGGCGCTATCCTCGCCGTGCCCCGCGGCCAACTGGAAGCCGCCACTGCTTACGGGCTCAAGCGCGGGCAGCGGTTTCGCTACGTGACCTTCCCGCAGATGATGCGCTTCGCCCTGCCGGGCATCGGCAATAACTGGATGGTGATGCTCAAGGCCACCGCGCTGGTATCGATCATCGGCCTGGCAGACCTGGTGAAAGCCGCCCAGGATGCGGGAAAAAGTACCTATCAACTGTTCTACTTCCTGGTACTCGCCGCGCTGATCTACCTGTTGATCACCAGCGCCTCCAACTTTGTCTTGCGCCGTCTGGAACGTCGCTACTCCGCCGGCGCCCGGGAGGCAGTGCGATGATCGAGCTATTGCAGGAATACTGGCGCCCCTTCCTTTATAGCGACGGCCAGCACGTCACCGGCCTTGCCATGACGATGTGGTTGCTGACGGCTGCACTGGTCATCGGCTTTCTGGTGTCGATCCCGCTTTCCATCGCCCGCGTCTCGCGCAAGCGCCTGGTACGTTGGCCGGTGCAGTTCTACACCTACCTGTTTCGCGGTACGCCGCTCTATATCCAGTTGCTGATCTGCTACACCGGTATCTACAGCATTGCCGCCGTACGCGAACAACCGCTGCTGGATGCGTTTTTTCGCGACGCGATGAACTGCACCATCCTGGCCTTCGCGCTCAACACTTGCGCCTACACCACGGAGATTTTCGCCGGGGCGATCCGCAGCATGGCGCATGGCGAAGTCGAGGCGGCCAAGGCTTACGGCCTCAGCGGCTGGAAGTTGTACGCCTACGTGATCATGCCGTCAGCGCTGCGCCGTGCGTTGCCCTACTACAGCAACGAAGTGATCCTGATGCTGCACTCGACCACGGTGGCATTTACCGCAACGATCCCGGACATCCTCAAAGTGGCACGGGACGCCAACTCCGCCACCTTCATGACCTTTCAATCATTTGGCATCGCCGCGTTGATCTACCTGGCGGTGACCTTTGCCCTGGTCGGCCTGTTCCGCCTGGCGGAGCGCCGCTGGCTAGCCTTTCTCGGGCCGAGCCATTAAGGAGACTCAATGCGCCATCAGCTACATGACCTGATCGCGCCGGTGCCCGGCACGGCGCGGCAGATCCACAGTTTTCACTTCGGCCCGCAGCAGGCCGCAGGCAAGGTCTACATCCAGTCGTCGCTGCACGCCGATGAATTGCCGGGCATGTTGGTGGCCTGGCATTTGAAAGTACGCCTGGTCGAGTTGGCCGCGGCCGGGCGCTTGCGTAGCGAAATCGTGCTGGTGCCGGTCGCCAACCCGGTGGGCCTCGAACAAGTGTTGATGGACATCCCCTTGGGCCGCTATGAACTGGAAAGCGGGCAGAACTTCAATCGCCTGTTCGTTGACCTTGGCGAAGAGGTCGGCAACCAGGTCGAAGAGCTGCTGGGCGATGATCCCCAGCACAATGCCCGCTTGATCCGCAGCGCATTGTCCAGCGCCCTGGCCGCGCACACCGCCCAGACCCAACTGCAATCCCAACGCCTGGTACTGCAACGCCTGGCCTGTGATGCCGACATGGTGCTCGACCTGCATTGCGACTTCGAAGCCGTGGCGCACCTGTACACCACACCTGAAGCCTGGCCACAGGTAGAGCCATTGGCGCGGTACCTCGGCTCCGAGGCCAACCTGCTGGCCACCGACTCCGGCGGGCAGTCCTTTGATGAGTGTTTCACCCTGGTGTGGTGGCAGTTGCAGCAACGTTTCGGCGAGCGCTTCCCGATTCCCATGGGCAGTTTTTCGGTGACCGTCGAACTGCGCGGCCAGGGCGATGTAAACCATGGTCTTGCCGCGCTGGACTGCCAGGCCATCATCGATTACCTGATCCACTTCGGCGCCATTACCGGCGATGTGACGCCCCTGCCCGCCCTGGCTTACCCGGCCACGCCATTGGCGGGTGTGGAGCCCGTCACCAGCCCGGTCGGCGGCTTGCTGGTGTTCAGTGCCTTGCCGGGTCAATACCTGGAGGCCGGGCAACTGGTCGCCGAAATCATCGACCCCATTACCGACCGCGTAACGCCGGTGCGCTGCAAGCACGCCGGCCTGCTGTACGCCCGTTCGCTGCGACGCATGGCCACTGCCGGGATGGTCATCGGCCATATCGCCGGCACGCAGGCCTACCGCAGCGGCTATCTACTTTCGCCTTGAGGATGCACGCCCCATGTACAAACTGACCGTTGAAGGCCTGCATAAAAGCTATGGCGACAATGAAGTGCTCAAAGGTGTTTCGCTCAAGGCCAGGACCGGTGACGTGATCAGCCTGATCGGCGCCAGCGGCTCCGGCAAGAGCACGTTCCTGCGCTGTATCAACTTCCTGGAAACCCCCAACGATGGCGCCATGACCCTGGACGGCCAGGCGATCCGCATGGTCAGCGACCGCCATGGTATGCGCGTGGCCGACGACGCCGAGCTACAACGCTTGCGCACACGGCTGGCGATGGTGTTCCAACACTTCAACCTGTGGAGCCACATGAGCGTGCTGGAAAACATCACCATGGCCCCGCGCCGCGTGTTGGGTTGCAGCAAGAAAGACGCCGAAGACCGCGCCCGTCGCTACCTGGACAAAGTCGGGCTGCCGGCGCGCGTGGCGGATCAATACCCGGCGTTCCTGTCCGGCGGCCAGCAGCAACGGGTGGCCATTGCCCGCGCCTTGGCCATGGAGCCGGAGGTGATGCTGTTCGATGAACCCACATCGGCTCTGGACCCGGAGCTGGTCGGTGAAGTGTTGAAGGTCATCCAGGGCCTGGCCGAGGAAGGCCGCACCATGATCATGGTGACCCACGAAATGAGCTTTGCGCGCAAGGTTTCAAGCCAGGTACTGTTCCTGCACAAGGGCCTGGTGGAAGAGCAAGGCACACCAGAGGATGTGCTAGGCAATCCGAAAAGCGAACGCCTGCAGCAGTTTCTGAGTGGCAATTTGAAATAAACCTTTGCGACGTCTGGAGGGTCTCTGCAATAGAGCCTCCAGAGCGTCAGCTGCCGCATGGCAAAAACCCACGATTTCGCCAAACAATGGTTCGCCGCCAAAGGCTGGAAACCGTTCGCCTTTCAGAAAGACGTCTGGGCAGCGGTCAAGGCGGGCCAATCAGGGTTACTGCATGCCAGCACCGGCGCGGGTAAAACCTATGCCCTGTGGTTTGCCGCCCTCAACCGTTTCGCCATCACTCGCCCGCCCGCCACTGGCAAGCGCAAACCACCTGCTGAGCCGCTGACCGTGTTGTGGATCACGCCCATGCGCGCCTTGGCCGCCGACTCCGCACGCGCCCTACAGGCACCGCTGGACGCCCTGCAGATTCCCTGGAGCGTGGGCCTGCGCACCGGCGACACCAGCAGCAGCGAACGCGCACGCCAGACCCGTCGTCAACCCACCGCATTGGTCACCACTCCGGAAAGCCTGACGTTGATGCTGGCGCGGGCCGACAGTGAAACGAGCCTGGCGCACCTGCGCATGGTGATCGTGGATGAATGGCATGAGTTGATCGGCAATAAGCGCGGCGTGCAGTTGCAACTGGCGCTGGCGCGCTTGCGGCGCTGGCATCCTGAGTTGATGGTGTGGGGCATTTCCGCGACGCTGGGTAATCAGGCCCACGCTTTGGAGGTTCTGGTCCCACAGGGCGGTGGGATCAATGTACAGGGGCAGACGGCCAAGGCACTGCAGGTCGACACCTTGCTGCCGCCCGTCACCGAGCGCTTTCCCTGGGCCGGGCATATCGGCTTGAAGATGTTGCCGCAAGTGGTCGCAGAGGTAGAAGCCAGCAGCAGTTGCCTGGTCTTTACCAACACCCGGGCGCAATCGGAGATCTGGTATCAGGCGATTCTCGATGCCCGCCCGGACTGGGCCGGATTGATTGCCCTGCACCACGGCTCGTTATCGCGGGAGACCCGGGATTGGGTGGAACGAGCATTGAAAGATGGGCAGCTCAAGGCGGTGGTGTGCACCTCCAGCCTCGACTTGGGTGTGGACTTCCTGCCGGTGGAGCGAGTGTTGCAGATCGGCTCCGCAAAAGGTGTGGCGCGGCTGATGCAACGCGCCGGGCGCTCCGGCCATGCACCGGGTCGGCCGTCACGGGTGACGCTGGTGCCGACCCATAGCCTGGAACTAGTGGAGGCGGCTGCCGCCCAGGATGCAATTGCGCAACGGCGCATCGAAGCGCGCGAATCGCCACACAAGCCGCTGGACGTCCTGGTGCAGCACTTGGTCAGCATGGCCCTGGGGGGTGGGTTTACCCCGGATGCGCTGCTGGCGGAGGTGCGCGGCGCCTGGGCCTATCGCGATCTCACCGAAGCGGATTGGGCCTGGGCCCTGGGGTTTGTACGCCATGGCGGCCTGTCACTTACCGCCTATCCGGATTACCGCCGTGTGGAGCCCGATGAGCATGGCATCTGGCGTGTACCGGATGCCCGCCTGGCACGCCGTCACCGCATGAGCGTCGGTACCATCGTCAGTGATGCCAGTATCCAGTTGAAATTCTGGAGCAAGGGCGGCGGCGGCAAGAACCTGGGCAGTGTCGAAGAGGGTTTTATTGCGCGGCTCAAGCCGGGGGATGGGTTTCTGTTCGCCGGGCGTTTGCTGGAATTGGTGCGCGTGGAAAACATGACCGCCTACGTGCGCCGCAGCAGCGCGAAAAAAGCCGCGGTGCCACGCTGGAATGGCGGGCGTATGCCGCTTTCCAACGAGCTGGCCCAAGCGGTAGTCGAACGTTTTGACGCGGCGGCGCATGGGCGTTTCGACGGGCCGGAAATGCAGGCGGTACAGCCACTGCTGCAAACCCAACTGCGTTGGTCTGGCCTGCCGACGCGCGACAACCTGCTCGCCGAAACCCTGCAATCGCGAGAAGGCTGGCACCTGTTTCTGTACCCCTTCGCCGGCCGTCAGGTACACCTGGGCCTGGCGAGCTTATTGGCGTGGCGGGTCAGTCAGCAGCAGGCGGTGACCTTCTCCATAGCTGTGAATGATTATGGCCTGGAACTGTTGAGCGCCACGCCAGTGAACTGGTCGTTGTTGTTGAATACGGCGTTGCTGAGCCCCCAGCGCTTGCTGGAGGATGTGGCCGCCAGCCTTAACGCAGGAGAACTGGCCCTGCGCCGCTTTCGCGAAATCGCGCGGATCGCCGGGCTGGTGTTTGCCGGGCATCCCGGTGCGCCGAAAAGCACGCGGCAGGTGCAGGCTTCCAGCGGATTATTCTTTGAAGTGTTCAAGCAATATGACCCGCAGAACCTGCTGCTGGCCCAGGCCGGGGAAGAAGTCTTGCGCGATGAGTTGGATATTCGTCGGCTGGAAGAGACATTAAGTCATCTATCGGCACTGAAACTGGACATGCACACGATTCAGCGGCCCACGCCCCTGGCCTTCCCGCTGTTGGTGGAACGGATGCGCGAAAGCATGAGTTCGGAGAAGTTGTCGGAGCGCATCGCCCGGATGGTCAAGGACCTGGAAAAAGTCGCAGACAAAGGAAAAGCTTGATGCATTGTGCACTGACGCTTGCAGGCGAAGAACTGTGGTTATTGGCGGACAAGGCCGTGTACTGGCCCGCTCGCCGGTGCCTGCTGATAGCCGATGCGCATTTCGGCAAGGCATCAGCCTATCGCAGCCTCGGGCAACCGGTGCCGCAGGGCACCACAACGGCCAACCTGGAACGCCTGGACAAGCTGCTCTCGGCCGTGCCTTGCACGCAGGTCATCTTTCTCGGTGACTTCCTGCATGGCCCAGGCTCTCACGCCAGCGGCACCCTCGGCGCGATCCGGGCCTGGCGTGAACGTAACGATGCCCTAGCGATGACCCTGATTCGCGGCAATCACGATAAACGGGCAGGCGACCCGCCTGCTGACCTGAGGATCGAGGTGGTGCCAGAGCCGCTGCTGATGGGCCCTTTCGCCCTGCAACATGAGCCTGACGCCCATGCCAGCCACCACGTATTGGCGGGGCATGTGCATCCGGTGTACCACCTGCGCGGCAAGGGCCGCGAGCGCTTGCGCTTGCCGTGCTTCCAGATCGGCGAACGGGTCAGCCTGCTGCCGGCGTTTGGCGCCTTTACCGGGGGCTATGCCGTGCAGCAGGACGATGAGCACCGAATCTTTGTCATCGGCGAACACAAGGTATGGCCCATTCAGTAATGTGACTGATTGGACGTCCAGGTATCAGGCGACAGGCGCGGGCGGTGGCTCGTCTGGCAGGGTCGGCTCACCGGGTTCGGTAGGCTGGGGGTAATCGGGTTCGGGTTGGCCTGGAATGCCGCCTGCATGGGCAGGGTTGGCCATCAGGGACCAGGCCAGAACACCAATCTGGTTGGGTTCAAGCCGGGCGAGTTCTGCGCTGATTCGCGGGTCGATCTTCATAAGGTACTCCTCAAGCGTGGCCCGACGCGTTTTGCACGCGCCGAGGCAGTACACCTGAATAGAGTCACTTTGTGCAGACTAATTCCCTTTAACCGTAGGAGCTTTCGATCAAGCGCGTGGGAGAGTGACGCCACGCTGGCCCTGGTACTTGCCGGCGCGGTCTTTGTAGGACACTTCACAAGCCTCGTCGGACTGCAGGAACAGCATCTGTGCCACGCCCTCATTGGCATAGATCTTTGCCGGCAAGGTGGTGGTGTTGGAGAACTCCAGGGTCACATGGCCTTCCCACTCCGGCTCAAGCGGGGTGACGTTGACGATAATGCCGCAACGAGCGTAAGTGCTTTTACCCAGGCAGATGGTCAATACGTCGCGGGGAATGCGGAAGAATTCCACGGTACGCGCCAGGGCAAAGGAGTTGGGCGGGATGATGCACACGTCACTCTTGACGTCGACGAAGCTTTTTTCATCGAAGTTCTTCGGATCGACAATCGCCGAATTGATGTTGGTGAACACCTTGAATTCATCGGCGCAACGCACGTCATAGCCATAGCTGGAGACCCCGTACGAAATCACCCGCTCGTCGCCCGAGCCACGAATCTGGCGCTCGACGAACGGCTCGATCATGCCGTGTTCCTGCGCCATGCGGCGAATCCACTTGTCCGATTTGATGCTCATGGCGGTGTCCTGAATAGCGAGGTGGAAAAAATCTGTGGGCCATCTTACCGGGGCCAGCCTTGGGGTTCAAAGGCCGCAAGGGTTTTCTTGATCAAAGCCCTGCCCGCTATAAGCCTCAGCCAACATGGCCGGGGCCGGGACTGCTGTCAGGGAGGGCTGTAAATACCACCGCCAGTCACGAAAATAGAGAAACCTTCGGAAATACCATTGGCACGTTCCGGAAAAAGGGTTAAGGTGGCGCCACTGTGCTGCTTGTGTCACTGAGAATCTCTACACGATATGTTGAATTTCGATCCAACCATCTCCAAGAATTTTTCCTGCTCTTTGCACTCAGTCTCGGCCAGGGCTTTTCCTGAGTCGCAGTTAACTTTGTCCAAGGAGTTACACCATGTCTAATCGCCAAACTGGTACCGTTAAGTGGTTCAACGATGAAAAAGGCTTCGGCTTCATCACTCCACAATCCGGTGACGACCTGTTCGTTCACTTCAAAGCTATCCAATCCGACGGCTTCAAAAGCCTGAAAGAAGGCCAACAGGTTTCTTTCATCGCTACCCGCGGTCAGAAAGGCATGCAAGCTGAAGAAGTTCAAGTTATCTAACTTGTACTGACTCAGTCGAAAAAACCCCGCCCTTAAAAGCGGGGTTTTTTTATGCCTGGATTTTGGGGGAGACCTGAACAAAAGCCGGGCATAAAAAATGTGGGAGGGGCTTGCCCCCTCCCACATCCAAGCTTTCAAGCGGCGTGGCTTACTGGAACAACGACTCACTCGACAAGCCATTCTTCTCAAGGATCTCACGCAAGCGCTTGAGGCCCTCCACCTGGATCTGCCGCACCCGCTCACGGGTCAGGCCAATCTCCAGGCCTACGTCTTCCAGGGTGCTGCTCTCGTGACCACGCAGGCCGAAGCGGCGAATCACCACCTCACGCTGCTTGTCCGTAAGCTCTGACAGCCACTGGTCAATACTTTGGGAAAGATCATCGTCCTGCAACAGCTCGCAGGGATCGGTCGGGCGATCATCCGTCAGGGTGTCCAGCAGGGTTTTATCCGAATCCGGCCCCAGCGAGACGTCGACCGACGATACACGCTCGTTAAGGCCCAGCATGCGCTTGACCTCCCCTACCGGTTTTTCCAGCAGGTTGGCGATCTCTTCAGGCGAAGGTTCATGATCGAGTTTTTGCGTCAGCTCACGCGCCGCCCGCAGGTAGACGTTGAGCTCCTTGACCACATGGATCGGCAGCCGGATCGTACGGGTCTGATTCATGATCGCCCGTTCGATGGTCTGGCGAATCCACCAGGTAGCATACGTCGAGAAGCGGAAGCCCCGCTCGGGGTCGAACTTTTCCACCGCCCGGATCAAGCCCAGGTTGCCCTCTTCGATCAAGTCCAGCAGCGACAGCCCACGATTGACGTAGCGTCGGGCGATTTTCACCACCAGGCGCAGGTTGCTTTCAATCATGCGTTTGCGCCCAGCCGGATCGCCCTTCTGCGACAAGCGCGCAAAATGGACTTCTTCTTCGGGAGTGAGCAGAGGGGAAAAGCCGATTTCATTGAGGTACAACTGAGTCGCATCGAGCGCCCGGGTGTAGTCAATGTACTTGTGTTGCTTTAACGCGGAGGCGCTCCTGGATTTGGTACGAACTGAAGGTGGTGCCGCTCCTTCATTCTCTGACATCGGTTCCGTAGCGATTTCGGCCCCCATAAGGAGAACCTCATCGTCGATGTCAAACTCCGGCGCTTCTTTACTGAGAGCCATTGTTATAGTCCTTTGGTGAGTTCGACCTCAAGCTCAAGCGACGCCTTTATCCTTGGCAACGCTGGAGCCTGTTCCTTCTACGTGAGGGAACAGGCTGTGCAACACATCAACGACGGGGCAGGAATTGCAGCGGATCTACAGGCTTCCCTTGGCGGCGAATCTCAAAGTGCAGTTTCACCCGGTCTGTGCCCGTTGAACCCATTTCGGCAATTGTCTGTCCGACTTTGACCTGCTGCCCCTCCCGAACCAACAGCCTGCGGTTATGACCGTAGGCACTGACGTAGGTATCGCTGTGTTTGATGATGACCAGCTCGCCGTAGCCCCGTAGACCACTCCCGGCGTACACCACTGTCCCATCAGACGCAGCCAAAACAGGCTGTCCCAAATCCCCGGCGATATCAATGCCTTTATTCAAACTACCGTTTGAAGAGAATTTTCCAATCAGTACGCCATTTGAAGGCCAACCCCAGCCGGTCGGCGCCGGCCCTGCAGGTGGCAACGGCGCGGGAGCGGGCTTACTTGCAACGCTAGGCGCAGCACTGCCTGCAGGCCGGGTGATGATGGTGGTTTTGCTCGAAGACGATGGCGAAGATCCCGACTTTGTCACAACTGCCGTAGCCGCCGAACCTGTGCGGCCATCGAAACGAATGGTCTGCCCTGGATGAATGGTATAGGGCACGGGAATGTTGTTACGAGCAGCCAGCGCCTTGTAGTCCCAGCCATAACGGAAGGCAATGGAGAACAGTGTGTCGCCTTTGCGCACCACATACTGGCCCGTGGTCACCGTGGGCCGCTGCGGTGCTGCGTTGGTGCGGTCAACGACACGCGCACCGCCCGATGGCGTGCTCGAGCAGGCGGCCAATAAGGAACTCAAGACAAGGCCAAGCACCAGTCGCTGAAAGCTTGTTTTACTCATTCGCTGCGCAGGACCTGTGAGACTCACCCGCCGCTCCCTTTGTGGTGGCTGAACGTTAACGCCTGGATCAGGCTTGAAATATGACGCAAGTATAACTGGGCATTGGCTTTTTACTGGCACCCGACTGAAACGAAAAATTCATCTTGTTCAATTGCGGCTGCCAAGCCTGTTGATTCAATAGACCCCGGCGTAAGACACATCCTCGCCAGCAGAATTCACTGCCAGGGAATAAATGCTCAGGCCAAGGGGCCATTCAACAGCGGCACGAAGCGCACTGCGCCCAGCACGTGCCGGGAAAAACCTTCTTCCTCGCGGATAATAAGCATCAACTGTTGCACTTCGCCGGAGCCCACCGGGATGACCAGCCGCCCGCCAGGCGCCAACTGATCCAACAGGGCTTGAGGCACATCGGTGGCCACGGCGGTGACAATAATGCCGTTGTACGGCGCCAGCGCCGGCCAGCCTTCCCAGCCATCGCCCCAGCGAAACACCACGTTGCGCAGGTTCAGTTCTACCAGACGCTCCTTGGCACGGTCCTGCAGCACCTTGATGCGCTCTACCGAAAACACTCGCTCTACCAACTGCGACAGCACGGCTGTCTGGTAACCGGAGCCGGTGCCGATCTCCAGCACCTTGTCCAGGGGCCCGGCCGCCAGCAACAGCTCGCTCATGCGCGCAACCATATAGGGCTGGGAGATGGTCTGGTTGTGGCCGATAGGCAACGCCGTGTCTTCATAGGCGCGGTGCGCCAGGGCCTCATCGACAAACAGGTGCCGCGGCGTACGCCGAATCACTTCCAGCACCTGGGCGTTGGACAAGCCTTCTTCGTACAGACGCTGGATCAACCGCTCCCGGGTGCGCTGGGAAGTCATCCCGATGCCACGGCGCAACAAGTCGTCTTGTTCACGAGCCATCAACGCAGTCCCTCCAGCCAGCCATCGAGGCCACTGAAGGCATCACTGAAGGTGCGATCCAATTGCAACGGGGTAATTGACACATAGCCTTGCATCACCGCATGAAAATCCGTGCCCTCCCCGCCATCCTCGGCATCACCGGCCGCGGCGATCCAATAGCCTTCCTTGCCGCGCGGGTCGACCACCTTCAGGGGCGCCGCCGCTCGGGCGCGATGGCCCAGGCGCGTCAGCTGGATACCGCGGATACGGTCGAGGGGCAGATTGGGAATATTCACGTTGAGTACCGTACGCGGCGGCAGGTCCAGTGACTCATGGGCCTGCACCAGCTTGCGCGCGAAATACGCCGCGGTTGCCAGGTTATCCAGTTGCCGCGAAGCAAAGGAAAAGGCGAACGCGGTGCGCCCCAGGAAGCGCCCTTCAAGGGCCGCCGCCACAGTGCCGGAATACAGCACGTCATCACCCAGGTTGGCGCCCAGGTTGATTCCCGAGACCACCAGGTCCGGCTCATGCTCCAGCAAACTGTTGATTGCCAGGTGCACGCAGTCGGTGGGGGTGCCGTTTACGCTGATAAAGCCATTGGCCAGAACCTGCGGGTGCAGCGGACGGTCGAGCGTCAGCGAACTGCTGGCGCCGCTCTTGTCCTGGTCGGGGGCAACCACCACGCACTCGGCGTAATCCTGCAGCGCAGCATAGAGCGCGGCAAGACCGGGTGCGGTGGCACCGTCATCGTTTGATATCAGAATACGCATGGGCTGTCCGTCTGCCCCACCGGCACCAGATCAACAAGCTCGCGCACCAAGACAGTGGCGAAGCATCCGGCCGGCAGGACGAATTCCAATTGCAGAATGTCAGGCCCGGGATAATGCCACGTCAACCCGCCAATGGGCAGTCGCAGAATGCGACGTTCCTGGCTCATTCCTGCATTCACCAGCCAATCACGTAGGTCGGATTCGCTGGCAGCGACAGATTGTTCCAGATCATGCGTAAGACCTTTCGCCGGCGAGTCGCCTTCGCCCCATTGTGGGCCAGTCGGGTGCAAGTCCAGGATCGCCAAACGCGGGTCGCTGCATTCAGCCTCCCCTGCAGGGAAAAAACTGCGGCTGTCGGTAAAGGCCAGCAGGTCACCCACCTGGGCGCGCTGCCAGGAGCCGTCGGCGACACGCGCTGCCAGCACTTTGTTGAACAAGTAGCTACGAGCGGTGGACAGCAATCGCGAACGCACGTTGCGTTGCTCCGGCAGGGCCTTGCGAGCCGCCCATTCACGGGCATCCACCACGTTGCCACCGTTGTGGCCAAAGCGCTGGGCGCCGAAATAATTGGGAATGCCATGCCGGGCAATCAACTGCAAACGCGCGTCGATGGCGGCGGTATCGCCGGCCAGTTGGGTCAGGCGCAAGGTAAAGCCGTTGGCCGAATGCGCACCACGTTGCAACTTGCGCTTGTGGCGGGTGGTTTTCAGGATCTTGAGGGTGTCATTTTCCGCACCGCTCAGGTCCGGGTCGGCCTTGCCGGGCAACTGTACGCTGAACCATTGGCGGGTCAGGGCCTGACGGTCCTTGAGCCCGGCATAGCTGACGGTGCGCAGCGACACACCGGCGGCCTTGGCGATACGCCGTGCGGCCTCTTCAGTATTCAAGCCGCGCTTTTCCACCCACAGCCACAGGTGCTCACCGTCACCAGTCAACGGGATGTCCAGCACCTCATCAACCTGGAAGTCTTCTGCCGTCGCCTTCAGCACCGCGCTGCCCAGGGCCTCGCCGTAGGCCCGCGGGCCCAGCAGTTGCAAGTCGTTCATGCGCGCAGCAACAAGGCAACGGAGTGCACGGCGATGCCCTCTTCACGACCGGTAAACCCGAGCTTTTCGGTGGTGGTGGCTTTCACGTTGACTTGATCCAGTTCAATTTGCAGGTCTGCGGCAATCAGCGCACGCATCGTTTCAATATGGGGGGCCATCTTCGGCGCCTGGGCCACGATGGTGTTGTCGACGTTGCCGACCTTCCAGCCCTTGGCATGGATCAACCCGACCACATGGCGCAACAACGCACGGCTGTCCGCACCCTTGAAGGTCGGATCGGTGTCCGGAAAGTGCTTGCCGATATCGCCCAATGCCGCCGCGCCGAGCAAGGCATCGCTCAAGGCATGCAAGACAACGTCGCCGTCGGAATGAGCCAGCAACCCATGGTGATGTGCAATGCGCACGCCGCCCAAGGTGATGAAATCGCCCTCAGCGAAACGGTGCACATCGTAGCCGTGGCCAATACGCATAAAAAAACGCCCCGATTTAATTCAGGGCGTGATTCTACCTACTTTTGCCTCACATTAACCGAGCAAAGCACGACCATGATGGCGCAAATGGTCTTCGATGAAGCTGGCGATGAAAAAGTAGCTGTGGTCGTAGCCAGGTTGCAGGCGCAGTTCCAACGGATGGTTGGCCGCCTTGGCCGCTTGCAGCAGGGCCTCGGGCTTGAGCTGAACCGCAAGGAAATCGTCACGATCGCCCTGGTCCACCAGTAGCGGCAGTTTTTCCGAGGCTTCGCTGATCAGCACGCAGGCATCCCATTCTCGCCACTTGGAACGCTCTTCGCCCAGGTAACGGGAAAAAGCTTTCTGCCCCCAGGGGCAGTCCATCGGATTGTTGATTGGCGAAAACGCCGACACCGATTGGTAGCGTCCCGGGTTACGCAGCGCGCATACCAATGCGCCATGTCCGCCCATGGAATGACCGCTGATGCCGCGTTTAGCCGACGCCGGGAAATGCGCCTCCACCAAGGCCGGTAACTCCTGCACCACGTAGTCATGCATCCGATAGTGCTTGGCCCAGGGCTCCTGCGTGGCGTTCAGATAGAAACCAGCGCCGAGGCCGAAGTCCCAGGCGTTGTCCGGATCGTCCGGCACACCGGGGCCGCGGGGGCTGGTGTCCGGTGCGACGATAATCAAACCCAGCTCGGCGGCCATGCGCTGGGCACCAGCCTTCTGCATGAAGTTCTCATCGGTGCAGGTCAAGCCGGACAGCCAGTACAGTACCGGCAACTTACCGCCCTGCTCTGCTTGCGGCGGCAGATAGACGGCGAAGGTCATGTCGCAACCGAGCACATCGGAATGATGCTTGTAGCGTTTATGCCAGCCGCCGAAGCTCTTCTGGCATGACAGGTTTTCCAGACTCATGGCCGACCTCAGAAGTGAATGACGGTACGAATGCTCTTGCCTTCATGCATCAGGTCAAACGCTTTGTTGATATCTTCAAGGCCCATGGTGTGGGTGATGAAGGTGTCCAGCGGGATCTCACCGGTCTGGGCCATTTCCACGTAGCTTGGCAGCTCTGTGCGCCCACGTACGCCACCGAATGCCGAACCGCGCCAGACGCGCCCGGTGACCAGTTGGAACGGACGCGTAGCGATTTCCTGGCCGGCACCGGCCACGCCGATGATCACCGACTCGCCCCAGCCTTTATGGCAGCACTCAAGCGCCGCACGCATCAGTTGCACATTGCCGATGCACTCGAAGGAAAAGTCCACGCCGCCGTCGGTCAAATCGACAATTACGTCCTGGATTGGGCGGTCGTAATCTTTCGGGTTAATGCAGTCGGTAGCCCCCAGTTGCTTCGCGATTTCGAATTTGGCCGGGTTGATGTCGATGGCGATGATGCGACCGGCCTTGGCCTTGACCGCGCCGATCACAGCCGACAGGCCGATACCGCCCAGCCCGAAGATAGCCACGGTGTCGCCCGGTTTGACCTTGGCGGTGTTGAGCACCGCGCCGATGCCTGTGGTGACGCCGCAACCAAGCAGGCAGACTTTTTCCAGCGGCGCTTCCTTAGGAATCTTGGCCACGGAGATTTCCGGCAACACGGTGTACTCGGAGAACGTCGACGTGCCCATGTAGTGGAAAATCGGCTGGCCTTTGTAGGAGAAACGCGTGGTGCCATCCGGCATCAGGCCTTTGCCTTGGGTAGAGCGGATGGCCTGGCACAGGTTGGTCTTGCCCGACAGGCAGAATTTGCACTTGCCACATTCCGGGGTGTACAGCGGGATCACATGATCGCCGACAGCGACTGAAGTTACGCCCTCGCCGATGGCTTCGACCACTGCGCCGCCTTCGTGGCCCAGGATCGACGGAAAAATGCCTTCCGGGTCCGCACCCGACAACGTATAGGCGTCGGTGTGGCACACGCCGGAGGCAACCACCCGCAACAGCACCTCGCCAGCCTTGGGCATGGCGACGTCCACTTCCACGATCTCAAGGGGCTTCTTGGCTTCGAAGGCTACGGCGGCGCGGGACTTGATCATCCGGGTTTCTCCAGGGGGTTAAAAATGGATTGCAGCAGTGTAAAACATGGCTGCTTGATTAATAATCCAGACAAAAGAAAAACTTTATTGCTGTACAGGGATAATGACCATGCTGGAAAACCGCTGGGAAGGCATCGACGAATTCGTCGCAGTGGCCGAGTGCAGCCAATTCACGGCGGCGGCCGAGCGCCTGGGAGTATCGTCGTCCCATATAAGCCGCCAGGTGGCACGCCTGGAGGAGCGCCTGCAAACGCGCCTGTTGTATCGCAGTACACGCAAGGTGACGCTGACCGAAGCGGGTCAGACGTTTCTGCAGCATTGCCAGCGTTTGCAGGACGGTCGCGAAGAAGCCCTGCGGGCGGTAGGCGACCTCACCAGCGAACCCAAGGGCATGTTGCGCATGACCTGCGCAGTCGCCTATGGCGAGCGCTTTATCGTGCCACTGGTGACCCGGTTCATGGCGCTCTATCCGCAACTGCGGGTGGATATCGAACTGAGCAACCGTCAATTGGATCTGGTGCACGAGGGCCTGGATTTGGCCATCCGCCTGGGTCGCCTGCAAGACTCGCGCATGGTCGCCAGCCGCCTGGCACCGCGGCGCATGTACCTGTGCGCCTCCCCTTCCTACCTGGAACGCTATGGTCGGCCACATAGCTTGTCGGAACTGAGTCGGCATAACTGCCTGATCGGCAGCTCGGATATCTGGCAACTGGCCCAGGACGGGCGGGAATTTTCCCAAAGGGTTCAGGGAAACTGGCGCTGTAACAGTGGGCAGGCGGTGCTGGATGCGGCGCTGCAAGGTGTAGGGCTGTGTCAGTTGCCGGATTATTACGTGCTGGAGCACTTGCACAGTGGTGCGCTGGTGTCGTTGCTGGAGGCGCATCAGCCACCGAATACGGCGGTGTGGGCGCTGTACCCGCAGCAGCGGCATTTGTCGCCGAAGGTCAGGAAGCTGGTGGACTTTCTCAAAGAAGGCTTGGGTGACAATTCGGTCTATCGAACATAAACAGCTACCGTTCGTGCATTGCCTGGACACCGGTTAATAACCGCTTTCATTAGAAAACCAGGCAAGCCCATGACGTCCAACACTCGGCAACTCCAGCACATCAATCATTTTGTCCGAAAGGTTCTGGCCGACTTTCCGGTGCCCAGCGCTATCGCAGCCCAATTGCTTTGCGAGCATCTACAACCATTCACTCAGGAACAACTGGACCCGGATACTACGTTCCTGACCACTCTGGAATACAACCTCGACAACCCCGATGCCCCCTACACTGCAGTGATCGTCCAATCCATGAGCCTGACCGAGGCCATGATCTGCAATGCGCCCCATGCCCCTGGCGGCATGATCAACAACACGGGCTTTTCCACTATCGCGCCGTACTTCAATATCGTTGATGAACTGCCGCGCCTGATGGATAACCGCATACCGCAAATGTTCAACGAAGAGTTCATCACTTCCGGCTGGATTCCGCCCAGACGGTATGAGGCGCTTTACCGGCAAAGCGAACCTCAGGTCTACGACCCGACCACCCAACTGGAGATCGCGCCTGCTGTTCTCAGAAAGGTGATTGACTCAAGCAACTTTGAACAAACCTATGACAAGGCCATCACCCAATTCTGGGAGGAACATCGGGACAATTACACCACCCTGATGCGCATCGCCTTCGCCAAGGCTTACCTCAATCAGTACGAAGAATTCACGCTCACCGAAGCAGAACGGCAACTGGCTGCACGAGCGGCAGGTATCGGCGTCGACAGGGACGCCAGCAACCTGACTCTTGAGGATTTTCAGGCGCCCTACTCACCGGATAAAAACTTATCCGTGCGCGTGCTGCGCATTCATCAGTTCGACGCCACCGACATTCTTACGATTACCGACACCCAGAGCCAGATCACCCTGCTGTACGTCCCCGGCAACTCCTCCCCCATCCATGGTTTCAACAGCCCAACGGACATGCGCAATGCGCTGGTAAAAGTGGCCAAGGACCCGACCCAGCGCAAAGCGCTGACCAACCACTTTGAACCCGACTCGATTGACTCCGGCCTGATCTACAGTGGTGTCGAGGAAGCATTGATCGGTATGGCGATGTACCCGGAATCTTCCAGCCCCCCCGGTTTTTTCAATAGCTTGTTGCGCAACGGTTATTGGGACCCCGAGCAATACATTAATAACCCAATGTATCCGGCGCTCAGAAGCAACCCATTTGCGTTTATCGCACGACAGATCCGCAGTCGGATTGCAAAATTGGCAGCCAAAACCGTTGTCTCGCCCTTGGACACATTCAAGGCCGACACCCTCGACGCCTTGGATAAAGCCTGCCTGCTGGCGATCCCCGTGGCGCTGACCATGGGCACGGCGTTGCTGGCGGAGTTTTGTTTCATTACCTCAGGCTTGACTGGCATGGCGATCGGCGCCGATGACGTGCTCAAGGACAAACCCCACGCCGTTGAGCGCATGGTGTTCGGCGCCCTGAACGCGCTCCCGGTGGTTATCCACGGCATCAGCAAAGGCGCGAGCAGTCTTGAGGCGTTACGCCCCGTGCTTGGCCCGGCTACGCGGGCAGAGGAGGGCCAGATCAGCGTCAAGGTGATCACTCAGGCCTCCGCCCAAACCGAGACTCGCCCCCTGGTCGCTGCAACATCCCCCAGCGGCTTGCAGACCGTCAGGATTCAGGGCGAGACCTTCCTGACCTACAAAAGCCCGAATGACTGGGGTTCTTTTGAGCTGTTCGTGAATAATCCAGAAGCCCCCGAGAAGATTCAATCCACGGGTCTCTATGCTATTCAGAGCGCCGACCTGCAATGGCGACGTGCCGGATTGACCGGAGGGGGGGCATTTCGCAATGCCTGGCAACGGGTTTACAAACTGTTTGGTAGCACCCAGCAGTTGAGTTTCTTCAGCGCCTACCAGATGCCAGCGCCCGTGCGCGAGACCGTCGTGCAGATGCTCACCGACACCAGCTCATTTTCGGAAGACTTCGAACCCTTCGGAATGGATGCACAGTCGATCAGCAACGCCCGGAGACTGTTCTTTGAGAAAAGGAGCCAATTAAACCAGGATTCGGCGATCTTCTTTCACCACCTGCCCTACTCGCCCCTGCAGCCGGTCCTCCCCCGCTTGAGCTTGAACGAATCACAGCGAAGCATTATCGAGAAACTGCTACGTGCCAGTGACGGCCTCGTGATCGGCGAAAGCCACAGCGCCGAATCGAGCAAAGCCTTTCTGATCGACAACATGCAGATACTCGCCAGCCAAGGTGTCAAACGCATCTACTTCGAACATCTGCTGACGGATGTGCATATTCCGATGCTGAAGGCTTTTTACCGGTCGAAGAACGCCCCCATGGCCGAGGCGCTGACAAACTTCCTGAACGGGATCTACCCACTGCCTCGAAACCACTATTACTCATTCACAAACGTCGTGACCAAAGCCCGAGAGGCCGGAATCAAGATCCAGCCGATCGACTGCACCGTGAGCTACATACTTCGCGATATGCGCGACAGTGCAGGAACCCTGCGCCAGCGGATGATGAACTATTACGCCACCGAGGTGATTCAGTGGATCCAGACCTCCAAGCGCCAACCCGGTAAATGGGTCGCACTGGTGGGCGATACCCATACCAATACCTTCAAGGACATCCCTGGGCTGGCCGAACTCACCGGCAGCATCGGCCTGCGGATAGAAGATAGAACGGGCACCCACCCGTTGGGCATCGAAGTCGATCCGGGGCGCACCGCCAGCCTGGGCCTGAACAAAGGGGAAGGCACGGTCAAAGCCAACCTGGTCTTGCGCGTTGATCCTGCCGCGTTGCAGCACTCAATGGAATCACAACCCGGCCCTTCGCACAGTCGAGTGGTGAAGTCGGCCCAGGCACTGCTGACACGGCCAGGCCAATTCATGCTCACCGAGGCCACCCACATTGACTATCGATCCCGACGCGGGGACCTGCGCAGTTTCAGGATCAACAGCCAGGAAGGCCGGAACTCCATCAACGTGGTCGGCTGGCCTATTGATGAGAAGCCATTCGACAGCATTGAGGCATTGGTGAGCGAGCTGAAAACCCTGCCCGGGTTGGAGCAAGTCTACGGCTGAGGGTCAGGACGCCTGATAAGCCCGGCGCTGACGCAGCCATTCAAGGTCTTCGGGGCGGGTGACCTTGATATTGTCCGCACGCCCTTCGACCAGCCGTGGCGCCTGGCCGGACCATTCCATGGCCGACGCTTCGTCGGTGATCACGGCGTCCGCCACCAGGCTGTCGGCCAAGGCGCGGTGCAAGGCCCCCAGGCGGAACATCTGCGGCGTATAAGCCTGCCAGATCAGGCTGCGGTCAACGGTTTCCACCACGCGGCCATGCTTGTCGACGCGCTTGAGCGTGTCGCGAGCCGGCACCGCCAGCAGACCGCCCACCGGGTCATCCGCCAGTTCAGCCAGGAGTTTATCGAGGTCATCACGGCTCAAGTTAGGCCGCGCCGCGTCATGCACCAGCACCCAGTCATCATCGCTGGCACCCAGGGCATTAAGGTGCAGCAGTGCATTAAGCACCGAGCCCGAGCGTTCCGAGCCACCGTCCGCACGCTGGATGCGCGGGTCTGTGGCGCACGCCAGGGTGGGCCAATAAGGATCATCAACAGCAAGACTGACCACCAGCCCCTTGAGCGAGGGGTGGTCGAGAAAACAGCCGAGGCTGTGTTCGAGAATAGTGCGCCCGCCCAATTGCAGGTATTGCTTGGGACGGTCCGCGGCCATACGGGCACCGACGCCCGCGGCAGGAATCACGGCCCAGAAGGCCGGTAGATCGTTGTTCATTGGGCCAACTGGTAGAGGGTCTCGCCCTCCTTGACCATGCCCAACTCATGGCGAGCCCGCTCTTCAACGGTCTCCGTACCTTTTTTCAGCTCAAGCACTTCGGCGTCCAGGACACGGTTGCGCTCCAGCAGGCGTTCGTTTTCGGCACGCTGGTCGGCAATTTGCTGGGTCAGTTCTTCCACCTGCGCAAAGCTGCCATTACCGACCCATAGGCGGTACTGCAGGCCAGCCAGCAACAAGAGCAAGACGAGGAACAACCAATTGGGACTGCGCATCGAAATCCGGATATCCAGTGAAAAAAGACAGTCATGCAAACCTTTTGCAGCAACTGATAGCACAAAGCCTGGAAAAACCAGGCTTGCGCTTGTCAGTCAGCAGATTAGCGCCGAAATTCACACTTTCGTGAAATTTCTGACGCAACCCGCAGACTTTTTACCATTTACTGCTTAGCCGCGAAACTCGCCGCGACCGTTGTACTTGGCTTTACCTGCCAATTGCTCTTCGATGCGCAGCAATTGGTTGTACTTGGAAACGCGATCGGAACGGCACAGGGAGCCGGTCTTGATCTGGCCCGCCGAAGTGCCCACGGCCAGGTCGGCAATGGTGGAATCTTCGGTTTCGCCGGAGCGGTGGGAGATCACGGCGGTGTAGCCCGCAGCCTTGGCCATCTGGATGGCTTCCAGGGTTTCGGTCAACGTGCCGATCTGGTTGAACTTGATCAGGATCGAGTTGGCGATCTTCTTGTCGATGCCTTCTTTCAGGATCTTGGTGTTGGTCACGAACAAGTCGTCGCCCACCAGCTGGATTTTCTCGCCGATCTTGTCGGTGAGGATTTTCCAGCCATCCCAATCGGACTCGTCCAGGCCGTCTTCGATCGAGATGATCGGGTAGCGCTGGGTCAAGCCCTTGAGGTATTCAGCGAAACCTTCGGAGTTGAACACCTGGCCTTCGCCGGACAGGTTGTACTTGCCATCTTCATAGAATTCGCTGGCCGCACAGTCCAGGGCCAGGGTCACGTCGGTGCCCAGTTTGTAGCCGGCGTTGGCCACGGCTTCGGAGATCACTTTCAGTGCATCTTCGTTGGAGGCCAGGTTCGGTGCAAAACCACCTTCGTCACCCACAGCGGTGCTCAGGCCACGGGCCTTCAGTACAGCCTTGAGGTGATGGAAAATCTCGGTGCCCATGCGCAGGCCTTCGGAGAAGGACTTGGCGCCCACCGGCTGCACCATGAATTCCTGGATGTCGACGTTGTTATCCGCGTGCTCGCCACCGTTGATGATGTTCATCATCGGTACCGGCATCGAGTAGACGCCCGGGGTGCCGTTCAGGTTGGCGATGTGCGCGTACAACGGCAGGTCCTGGTCCTGAGCTGCTGCCTTGGCGGCAGCCAGGGACACGGCGAGGATTGCGTTGGCGCCGAGGCTGCCTTTGTTTTCAGTGCCGTCGAGCTTGATCATCGCGTGGTCCAGGGCTTTCTGGTCCAGCGGGTCCTTGCCCAGCAACAGGTCACGAATCGGACCATTGATGTTGGCTACAGCCTTGAGTACACCCTTGCCCAGGTAACGGCTCTTGTCGCCATCACGCAGTTCCAGCGCTTCGCGCGAACCGGTGGAAGCACCGGACGGCGCGCAGGCGCTGCCGATGATGCCGTTATCGAGAAGCACGTCGGCTTCGACGGTGGGGTTGCCACGGGAGTCGAGAACTTCACGACCTTTGATGTCGACGATTTTTGCCATTGTTGTAAACACTCCAAAGTTGACGAAAACGACGCAGCTGAAGGAAATCTTTTGACCGACCGCAAGGGTGGAACAACGGGGCAGGCTTGCAGACGACAAGGCTCAGGCCCAAGGGCCTGAGCATTTAGCGTGGGAAATTCTACCGGAGAAATGGCAGTTACGCGGTCTCTACCGTCGGAAAACTCTTGACCAGCTCGTCCAACTGCTTGAGTTGGGCCAGGAATGGCTCCAGCTTGTCCAGGCGCAGGGCGCATGGGCCATCACATTTGGCGTTGTCCGGGTCTGGGTGGGCTTCAAGGAACAGGCCCGCCAGCGACTGGCTCATGCCCGCCTTGGCCAGGTCGGTGACCTGGGCACGGCGACCGCCGGCGGAGTCCGAGCGACCACCGGGCATTTGCAGCGCGTGGGTCACGTCGAAGAACACCGGGTATTCGAACTGTTTCATGATGCCGAAACCGAGCATGTCCACCACGAGGTTGTTGTAGCCGAAGCTCGAACCACGCTCGCAGAGGATCAACTGGTCGTTACCCGCTTCCACGCACTTGCTCAGGATGTGTTTCATCTCCTGAGGGGCGAGGAACTGGGCTTTCTTGATGTTGATCACAGCGCCGGTCTTGGCCATGGCGACCACGAGGTCGGTCTGGCGCGACAGGAAGGCCGGCAACTGGATGATGTCGCACACCTCCGCGACCACGGCAGCCTGCTCAGGCTCGTGGACGTCGGTGATGATCGGCACGCCGAAGGCTTGCTTGATGTCCTGGAAGATCCGCATGCCCTCTTCAAGGCCCGGGCCGCGATAGGAGGTCACGGACGAACGGTTGGCCTTGTCGAAACTGGCCTTGAACACGTATGGAATACCCAGCTTCTGGGTAACTCGCACGTATTCTTCACAGACCTGCATCGCCATGTCGCGGCTTTCCAGCACGTTCATGCCGCCGAACAGCACCATGGGCTTGTCGTTGGCAATCTCGATATCGCCTACGCGAATGATCTTCTGGGCCATCAGGGTTACGCCTTCTTCTGATGTTGCGTCAGTGCTGCTTTGACGAAACCGCTGAACAACGGGTGACCGTCGCGCGGCGTCGAGGTGAACTCCGGGTGGAACTGGCAGGCCACGAACCACGGATGATCCGGCGCTTCGACCACTTCAACCAGCTTGCCGTCACCGGAGCGACCGGAAATCTTCAGGCCAGCCTCTTTGATCTGCGGCAGCAGATTGTTGTTCACTTCATAGCGGTGACGGTGACGCTCGACGATTACGTCCTTGCCGTAGCAGTCGTGTACCAGCGAGCCGGCTTCCAGCAGGCAGTCCTGCGCACCAAGGCGCATGGTGCCGCCCAGGTCGGACGTTTCGGTACGGGTTTCAACGGCGCCGGTGGCGTCTTCCCACTCGGTGATCAGGCCGACGACCGGGTGGCCGCTGCTGTGATCGAACTCGGTGGAGTTGGCGTCTTTCCAGCCCAGCACGTTACGGGCGAACTCGATAACGGCCACTTGCATGCCCAGGCAGATACCCAGGTAGGGCACCTTGTTCTCGCGAGCGTATTGCACCGCGGTGATCTTGCCTTCCACGCCACGCAGGCCGAAACCGCCCGGCACGAGGATGGCGTCAACGCCTTCGAGCAGCGCAGTGCCCTGGTTCTCGATGTCTTCGGAATCGATGTAGCGCAGGTTGACCTTGGTACGGTTGCTGATGCCGGCGTGGCTCATCGCTTCGATCAGCGACTTGTACGCGTCCAGCAGCTCCATGTACTTGCCGACCATGGCGATGGTGACTTCATGCTCAGGGTTGAGCTTGGCGTCGACCACGGCTTCCCACTCGGACAGGTCCGCGCCATTGCACTGCAGGCCGAAACGCTCGACCACAAAATCATCCAGCCCCTGCGAATGCAGGATGCCCGGGATCTTGTAGATGGTGTCGGCGTCTTCCAGCGCGATCACCGCACGTTCTTCAACGTTGGTGAATTGCGCGATCTTGCGGCGCGAGGAAATGTCGATCGGATGATCGGAGCGGCACACCAGTACATCCGGCTGCAGGCCGATGGAACGCAGCTCCTTGACCGAGTGCTGGGTAGGCTTGGTTTTGGTTTCGCCGGCGGTGGCGATGTACGGCACCAACGTGAGGTGCATCAGCATCGCGCGCTTGGCGCCGACTTCGAAGCGCAGCTGGCGGATGGCTTCAAGGAACGGTTGGGATTCGATGTCACCCACGGTGCCACCGATCTCGACCATCGCCACGTCGGCATCGCCTGCACCCTTGATGATGCGGCGCTTGATTTCGTCGGTAATGTGCGGGATCACCTGGATGGTTGCACCCAGGTAGTCACCACGGCGCTCTTTGCGCAGCACGTGCTCGTAGACACGGCCAGTGGTGAAGTTGTTGTTCTGGGTCATGGTCGTGCGGATGAACCGCTCGTAGTGGCCCAGGTCCAGGTCGGTCTCGGCGCCGTCGTGAGTGACGAACACTTCACCGTGCTGGAACGGGCTCATGGTGCCCGGGTCGACGTTGATGTACGGGTCCAGCTTGAGCATGGTGACTTTAAGCCCCCGCGCCTCCAGGATGGCCGCCAATGAAGCGGAGGCAATGCCTTTCCCCAATGAAGAAACAACACCGCCCGTGACGAATATGTAGCGCGTCATGAAAAACCCTAGAAGTCTGCGTTAAAGCGGTCCGAGCCGCCGGGGAAAGCGAAGGAAGGCCGAAGCCCCCGATCACCTGCATTAATCACAGTGCACCTTTCAAAAAAACCGCCGCGTTGTGACAGACCAGCAAGGAAACACCGGTACGTTGATCGCTACACATTTTTTGGAATCGCCCAGCAAAGACTGCTTGGTAATCGGCAACTGCTGCGATTCAGTCGAATCCACAGAAGTTGTATCAAGAAGGGAGCGTAGTCTACCGGAAAGGCGCTATCAGCTCAAACCTTGATCGCAGGTCTGTGGCAACCAATGTAATTGCCAGTCATCCAGCGGACTGGCACTCAGCCCCGCAAGCGTTGGTACAGCCAGCAATTGCTCGCCCCGATAGACCAGCGGCAATCTGCCACGGACGAAGCCCGGCATACCACTTTCATTCAACAGGCGCTTGAGATCACGCCGGCCTCGACCTGGCACTTCGACGATTTCGCCACCCTGGCGATAACGAATCGACAAGGGTCCCTCGGGAGCCTTGCCGGCAAACATCAGTTGGCCGTTCCCGGGCAACTCTAGTGGATTTCGCGGATCGGGCCAGCTCACCGACTCGTCGGAAAATTCCGACCACGTGGAAGGCAGCCACCAAATGCGTTCGCCGCAACGATGAAGCTGACCGTCTGCCAGGCGCCATAACGGCTGTGCGTCCCCCTTGGCATCGCGCAGGGCGTACCAACTGGCCCAGTGGTCACTGTCGGGCATACGAGTCAGGGGATTCAGCCAATGACGCAAGGCATTGCGCTGGCGCGCATCGGAAAGATCGCGCAACGGAGCAAGGACCAGGGAAGGCAAAGGCAACCAGCGAAACGCTGAAGGCTGATCGGCGGCGGTCAGATCCATGTGCGCCAGTTCGTCGAGCAGGCCCTGGGCTTCACTCAGGTGCTCGGCAGTGCGGGCCAGGCTCAAGATTGCCTGGGGCCAGCGTTGAGTCAGCGCTGGAAAGACTTGGCGGCGCAGGTAATTGCGCGAGAACCGTGGATCGGCGTTCGAAGGGTCTTCAATCCACTTCAATTGGTGTTCGTGGGCGTAGGCTTCCAATGCTCCCCGGGAAACCGCCAGCAATGGCCGCACCAAGTGCCCCGTCGCCAACGGGCGACGCTCGGGCATTGCCGCCAACCCACGCACTCCGGCTCCGCGTAACAGGCGGAACAGCAGGGTCTCGGCTTGATCGTCGCGATGCTGGGCGGTGAGCAACACCTCCCCGGCCCCCATTACCTGCATGAACGCCTGGTAACGCGCATCGCGGGCCGCACGTTCAAGGCTCGCACCAGGACTGACTTGCACGCGCATGACCCGCAAGGGTACGCCCAGGCTGTCGCAGACCGATTGGCAATGCGCGGGCCACGCATCGGCAGCAGCTTGCAGGCCATGGTGGATATGGACGGCGCTGAGAGCAGGCAGATTTTCAAGTTTGGCCAGCGAGACCAGAAGGTGCAACAGGACGGTGGAGTCGAGACCGCCGGAGAATGCGATATGCCAGGCCGGCGCATTGCGCCAGGGTGCCAGGGTGCGCAGGAGTGTGGCCGGCAGGGTTGGTTTCATCACACGTCACCGCCGCAAAGCTGGAATACGTTCGTCAGCATACACAAAACAAATGTGGGAGCCGGGCTTGCCCGCGATGCAGGCACCTCGGTCTATCAGTGATACCAAGGTGATGCTATCGCAGGCAAGCCAGCTCCCACACAAGCCGGCTCCCACATCGAGTTACGGCGCCGACTTTAGAGACCGTAGCTCATCAGACGCTCGTAACGACGGGCCAGCAGCGCTTCGTTATCCAGCTTCTTGAGCATCGCCAGTTGCGAGCCCAGTTCAGCACGGATGGTCGCGGCAGCCGCGGCCGGGTCACGGTGGGCGCCGCCCAGTGGTTCGGCGATCACTTTGTCGACGATACCCAGGCCTTTGAGGCGATCGGCGGTGATGCCCATGGCTTCAGCCGCATCCGGCGCCTTCTCTGCGGTTTTCCACAGGATCGAGGCACACCCTTCCGGCGAAATCACCGCGTAGGTCGAATATTGCAGCATGTTCAACTGATCGCACACGCCAATGGCCAGCGCACCGCCGGAACCACCTTCACCGATCACAGTGGCGATGATCGGGGTTTTCAGGCGAGCCATGACGCGCAGGTTCCAGGCAATCGCTTCAC
This sequence comes from Pseudomonas synxantha BG33R, assembly GCF_000263715.2. NCBI lineage: Bacteria > Pseudomonadati > Pseudomonadota > Gammaproteobacteria > Pseudomonadales > Pseudomonadaceae > Pseudomonas > Pseudomonas synxantha. The sequence goes on along the minus strand of NZ_CM001514.1, from coordinate 1,556,299 downwards.
TCTGGTTGCGCTCTTCGGCGTCAATACCCGGGTATGCGCCCGGAGTGTCGATGAAGGTCAGGATCGGCATCTTGAAGCGCTCGGCCATTTCCATCAGGCGGCAAGCCTTGCGGTAGCCTTCCGGACGCGGCATACCGAAGTTGCGACGGACTTTCTCGCGCACTTCACGGCCTTTCTGATGGCCGATCACCATCACCGGCTGGTCGTCCAGGCGAGCGATACCGCCCACAATGGCCGCGTCGTCGGAGAAGTGGCGGTCGCCGTGCAGCTCATCGAACTCGGTGAAGATGTGTTCGATGTAGTCCAGGGTGTACGGACGGCGCGGGTGGCGAGCCAGGCGCGCGATCTGCCAACTGGTCAGCTTGCCGAAGATGTCTTCGGTGAGCGTGCTGCTTTTGTCTTGCAGGCGAGCGATTTCGTCGCCGATATTCAGCGAATTGTCATTGCCGACCAGGCGCAGCTCTTCGATCTTGGCTTGCAGGTCAGCGATCGGCTGTTCGAAATCAAGAAAATTCGGGTTCATAAGCGTCCGTCTTGGGTCGACGGCCAGGGAGTGCCTGGCCAGCCGGTTGTCTATTCGCGCCCTACCTTAAGGGAGAGGCGCGTTTAGGTCGAGATTAAATGTTCAGCCGAGGTCAGGGGTACTGACCGTCAACGGTATTGGAGGAAGACGTTGTCTCGCCCGAACTGGTCACGCAAAGCTTGAATCAAGCCATCAGCCGGATCAATCCGCCACGTCTCACCAAACTGCAACATGGCCTTGGCGTCGCTGCCGGTGTACTCCATGGTTACCGGGCACGCGCCGCGGTGGCGCTTGAGCAGGTCACCCAACCAGCGTAGCTGATCGCCCTTGAGCGCTTCGGTCTTGACCTTCAAGCGCAGGCTTTCGGCCAGGTTGGTGCGCGCATCTTCCATGCTCATCACCCGTTTGATACGCAGGCGCAGGCCGCCGGAGAAGTCATCATTGCTGACCTCCCCTTCCACCACCACCATGGCATCGGTCTGTAAAAGCGATTGGGCGGAGTGGAACGCATCGGCAAACAGTGACGCTTCGATCCGGCCCGAGCGGTCATCCAGGGTGATGAAGCCCATTTTGTCGCCCTTTTTATTTTTCATCACCCGCAGGGCGATGATCATGCCGGCGACGGTCTGGGTATCCCGCGCGGGCTTGAGGTCGATGATGCGCTGGCGGGCGAAACGGCGGATTTCGCCTTCGTACTCGTCAATCGGGTGGCCGGTGAGGTACAGGCCCAAGGTGTCTTTCTCACCTTTGAGGCGTTCCTTGAGGGTCAGCTCCTTGGCCTTGCGATGATTGGCGTAGACATCCGCGTCTTCTTCGACGAACAGCCCGCCAAACAGATCGGCGTGGCCGCTGTCATGGGTGCGGGCAGTCTGTTCGGCAGCCTTGATCGCCTCTTCCATGGCGGTAAGCAGCACCGCACGGTTACGGTCGATATTGGCCTGGTAAGCCTTCGGCTCATCATGGAAATACGGACCGAGACGGTCGAGCGCGCCGCTGCGGATCAAGCCATCGAGGGTACGCTTGTTGATGCGCTTGAGGTCAACACGCGCGCAGAAGTCGAACAGGTCCTTGAATGGCCCATCCTGGCGCGCTTCGGTGATGGCCTCCACCGGACCTTCGCCCACGCCCTTGATCGCGCCGAGGCCATAGATGATGCGGCCTTCGTCGTTCACCGTGAACTTGAACTCAGAGGCGTTCACGTCCGGCGCATCGAGGCGCAGCTTCATGGTGCGCACTTCCTCGATCAAGGTCACGACCTTGTCGGTGTTGTGCATATCGGCCGACAGCACCGCTGCCATGAACGGCGCCGGGTAGTGGGCTTTCAGCCAGGCAGTCTGGTACGACACCAGGCCATAGGCGGCGGAGTGGGATTTGTTGAAACCATAACCGGCGAATTTTTCTACCAGGTCGAAGATGTTACCGGCCAGATCGGCGTCGATGTTGTTGGTGGCGCAACCCTCAATGAAACCGCCGCGCTGCTTGGCCATTTCCTCGGGTTTCTTTTTACCCATTGCGCGACGCAGCATGTCCGCACCACCGAGGGTGTAGCCGGCCATTACCTGGGCGATCTGCATCACCTGTTCCTGATACAGGATGATGCCGTACGTCGGCGCCAATACAGGCTTGAGGCCCTCGTATTGATAGTCGGAGTGCGGGTAAGCCAGCTCGGCGCGACCGTGCTTGCGGTTGATGAAGTCATCCACCATGCCCGATTGCAGCGGGCCCGGACGGAACAGCGCCACCAGTGCGATCAAGTCTTCCAGGCAGTCGGGCTTGAGCTTTTTGATCAGCTCTTTCATGCCCCGGGATTCAAGCTGGAACACCGCCGTGGTTTCAGCTTTTTGCAGCAGGCTGTAGGTCGGTTTGTCGTCCAGCGGGATAAACGCGATATCCAGCGGTTCTTCGCCAACCTTGGCGCGGTCGCGGTTGATGGTCTTGAGTGCCCAGTCGATGATCGTCAGGGTACGCAGGCCGAGGAAGTCGAACTTCACCAGGCCGGCCGCCTCCACGTCATCCTTGTCGAACTGGGTGACCAGGCCGTCGCCTTCTTCATCGCAGTAGATCGGCGAAAAGTCGGTGAGCTTGGTCGGGGCAATAACTACACCACCGGCGTGTTTACCGACGTTACGCACCACGCCTTCGAGCTTGCGCGCCATGTCCCAGATTTCGGCGGCTTCTTCATCGACCTTGATAAAGTCGCGCAGGATTTCTTCCTGCTCGTAGGCTTTTTCCAGGGTCATGCCGACTTCGAACGGGATCATCTTCGACAGGCGGTCGGCCAGGCCGTAGGACTTGCCCTGCACCCGCGCCACGTCGCGAATTACCGCTTTCGCCGCCATGGAACCGAAGGTGATGATCTGACTTACCGCGTTGCGGCCGTATTTCTCGGCCACGTATTCAATCACACGGTCACGACCATCCATGCAGAAGTCGACGTCGAAGTCGGGCATCGACACCCGTTCCGGGTTCAGGAACCGTTCGAACAGCAGGTCATATTCCAGCGGGTCAAGGTCGGTGATCTTCTGTACATAGGCCACCAGCGAGCCAGCACCTGACCCACGGCCAGGACCTACCGGTACGCCGTTGTTTTTGGCCCACTGGATAAAGTCCATTACGATCAGGAAGTAGCCGGGGAATCCCATCTGGATGATGATATCCAGCTCGAAATTCAACCGGTCGACATACACCTGACGCTTGGCTTCGTAGTCTTCAGTGGTGTCCTTGGGCAGCAGGACGCTAAGGCGTTCTTCCAGGCCATCGAACGACACTTTGCGAAAGTATTCGTCGATGGTCATGCCATCGGGTATCGGGAAGTTGGGCAAAAAGTGCTTGCCCAGCTTCACTTCAATGTTGCAGCGCTTGGCGATCTCGACGGAGTTTTCCAGGGCCTCGGGCAAATCGCTGAACAGCTGCGCCATTTCATCGGCGCTTTTGAGGTATTGCTCTTCACTGTAATTCTTCGAGCGGCGCGGGTCATCCAGGGCCCGGCCTTCGCCGATGCACACGCGGGTTTCATGGGCCTCGAAATCTTCTTTCTTGATAAACCGCACATCGTTGGTCGCCACCAGCGGCGCACCCAGCTTATCGGCCAGGGCTACGGCAGCATGCAGATGTTCTTCATCGTTGGGGCGGCTGGTACGCTGGACTTCCAGGTAGAAACGGTCCGGGAATACCTGCATCCACTCACGTGCCAGCACCTCGGCTTCCTGGGGATTACCGCCCAGCAACGCGATACCGATCTCGCCCTCTTTAGCCGCCGAGAGCATGATCAGGCCTTCGCTGGCTTCGGCCACCCACTCGCGCTCGATGATGATCGAGCCGTTGCGCTGGCCATCAATAAAGCCACGGGAAATCAGTTCGGTGAGGTTGCGATAACCCACGCCGTTCATCGCCAGCAGGCTGATGCGGCTCAGTGGGTTATCCGGGTCCTTGTTGGACAGCCACAGGTCGGCGCCGCAGATCGGCTTGATGCCGGCGCCCATGGCGTTCTTGTAGAACTTGACCAGGGAACACATGTTGTTCTGATCGGTTACCGCCACCGCAGGCATATTCATGCCCACCAGGGTTTTGACCAGCGGTTTGATCCGTACCAGGCCGTCGACCAGGGAATATTCAGTGTGCAGGCGCAGGTGAACGAATGAAGCCGGCATAGTGATCCTGTCTTGATACATGAAAACAACAAGGCCCGGATTGTACCGGGCCTTGGTAAAAACATCAGCCTTGCTGCTAAACCACGATCAGACTTTCGCGGGCCTCATAAGCCAGGCGTACCGGGGCAAACGAGCGGCGATGGATCGGGGTCGGGCCCAGCCGAGCCAGGGCTTCCAGATGAACGGGCGTCGGGTAGCCTTTATGGCCGCCAATCCCGTAGCCGGGGTAGATCAATTCGAACGCAGCCATTTCACGGTCACGGCTGACCTTGGCCAGGATCGAGGCAGCGGCAATGGCCGGAACCTTGCTATCGCCCTTGACCACCGCTTCCGACGGCACCGCAAGCTTCGGGCAACGGTTGCCATCGATCATCGCCATTTTCGGGGTGATATGCAGCCCTTCAACAGCACGCTGCATGGCTAACATGGTTGCATGGAGGATATTAAGTTCGTCGATTTCCTCGACTTCAGCGCGAGCGATATGCCAACTCAGGGCCTTCTCGCAGATCTCGTCATAGAGCTTTTCGCGACGGGCCTCGGTAAGCTTTTTCGAATCATTGAGGCCCAGGATCGGGCGGTTCGGATCAAGGATTACCGCCGCCGTGACCACTGCGCCACACAGCGGGCCGCGCCCTACTTCGTCAACACCGGCCACCAGTTCGTGAGCTTGGGCAACCAGGCTGAAATCCAGGCCCATTTGCGTGGTCATAAGGCTTCCTGTTTATGGCCGATCAAGGTCAGCACGGCGTCGGCCGCCTGGTTCGAGGCATCACGACGCAACGTGCGATGAATGTCGTCGAAACCACGGGTCTGCTCTTCGCCGCCGTCAATCAAGGGTAGTAGGGTTTGCGCAAGCGCTTCGGGCGTTGCATCGTCCTGCAACAACTCCGGCACTAGCAGGCGCTGGGCCAGCAGGTTGGGCAAGGAAATGTAAGGGCTCTTGACCATGCGCTTGAGGATCCAGAAGGTCAGTGGCGCCAGGCGATAGGCCACGACCATCGGCCGCTTGTACAGCAAGGCCTCAAGTGTGGCAGTGCCCGAGGCGATCAACACCGCATCGCAGGCTGCCAGGGCCAGGTGGGACTGGCCATCGAGCAGGGTCAACGGCAGGTTGCGGCCTTCCAGCAGGGTTTCGATCTGTGCACGACGTTGTGGACTGGCGCAAGGCAGCACAAAGCGGATTCCCGGCTTTTGCGCCTGAAGACGTTCGGCAGCATCAAAAAACAACGCCCCCAAACGCCCCACCTCACCGCCACGACTGCCTGGCATCAACGCTACCAACGGGCCAGCGGGCAAGCCCAGCTCGGCGCGTGCAGCCGCACGATCAGCCTGCAAGGGAATGGCGTCAGCCAGGGTGTGGCCGACAAACCGCACCGGCACGCCCTTCTCCTCGTAGAACCGGGCTTCGAATGGAAGCAAGGTCAACATCAGGTCGCAGCCTTCGCGGATTTTCAACACACGCTTCTGGCGCCACGCCCACACGGATGGGCTGACGTAGTGCACGGTCTTGATCCCGGCCTGGCGCAACTTGAGTTCGATATTGAGCGTGAAGTCCGGCGCATCGATGCCGATAAAGACGTCAGGTTTTTCTTCGATCAGCGTCTTGATCAAGAGCTTGCGGCGAGCGAGCAGCTCACGCAGGCGCCCCAACACCTCCACCAACCCCATGACCGACAGCCGCTCCATGGGGAAGTAGGAGGCAAGCCCTTCGGCCTGCATCAACGGCCCACCCACGCCGATAAACTCCACCGCAGGATGCTGGGCCTTGAGGGCTCGCATCAGGCCAGCACCCAGAATGTCGCCGGACGCTTCACCGGCCACCAGCGCAATACGCAGATTGGCCATGATCAGCGGGTGATGCCGCGAGTCGACGCCTGGATCGAGTCACGGAACACCGCGACTTCCGGAAACAGGGTTGCCGGCTCGGTCAGTTCGGTCAGCGCCTGCTCAACCGTCAGCCCCTGACGGTAAACCGTCTTGTAGGCACGGCGCAGAGCGTGGATCGCCTCTTCGCTGAATCCGCGACGGCGCATGCCTTCGAAGTTCATGCTGCGAGCCTCGGCAGGGTTGCCGAACACCGTCACGAATGCAGGGACATCCTTGCCAATGGCGGTACCCATGCCGGAAAAGCTGTGGGCGCCGATATGGCAGTACTGATGCACCAGGGTGAAACCGGACAGAATCGCCCAGTCGTCAACGTGCACATGGCCTGCCAGCGCAGTGTTGTTGACCAGGATGCAATGGTTGCCGATCACGCTGTCATGGCCGATGTGCGCATAGGCCATGACCAGGTTGTGATCACCCAAAGTGGTTTCAGCGCGATCCTGTACGGTGCCGCGGTGAATGGTGACGCCTTCACGGATGATGTTGTGGTCACCGATTACCAGGCGTGTTTCTTCACCCTTGTACTTCATGTCCGGGGTGTCTTCGCCTACCGAGGAAAACTGGTAGATACGATTGTGTTTGCCAATACGGGTCGGACCTTTAAGGATCACGTGTGGCCCGATGACAGTCCCCTCGCCGATTTCCACACCTGCGCCGACGATCGACCAAGGGCCGACCTCAACGTCGGCGGCCAGTACGGCCGACGGATCGATGATTGCGCGAGGGTCAATCAAACTCATAGTTTGCGTTCCGCACAGATGATCTCGGCAGAGCATACCGGCTTGCCATCTACCGAGGCCTGGCATTCGAACTTCCAGATCTGGCGCTTGCAGCTGATAAACCTGGCTTCCAGGATCAACTGGTCACCCGGGGTGACCGGGTTGCGAAAACGCAGCTTGTCGGAGCCCACGAAATAGTAAAGCGTGCCGTCGGCAGGCTTGAGGTCGAGCATTTTGAAACCAAGGATACCGGCAGCCTGGGCCATCGCTTCGATGATCAACACGCCCGGCATGATGGGATGCGCTGGGAAGTGACCGTTGAAGAATGGTTCGTTGATGCTGACATTCTTGTAGGCACGAATGCGCTTTTCCTCGACATTGAGGTCCACTACGCGGTCCACCAGCAGGAACGGGTAACGGTGAGGCAGGTATTCGCGAATCTCGTTGATGTCCATCATTTCGGGGGGAAGCCTGTAATAAAGATTGGGGGCGGGCGAACTAAGCGCACGCCCCGCTAGCAAATCAAGGAGGCAGTCTAGCGGCTGTGCACACTTGATATGGAAATGGTATCAGCCTTCAGATGAAGCATTACCGCCAGGGGTCACGTCCCCAACACGCTTTTCCAGCTGTTTGATACGTCGTGCCATGTCGTCGATCTTCCTCAAACGCGCCGCGCTCTTGCGCCATTCAGCCGCAGGTTGCATGGCGGTACCGGAAGAATAGGCCCCCGGCTCGGTAATCGAGTGAGTCACCATGGTCATGCCGGTGATAAAGACGTTGTCGCAAATATCGATATGCCCCACCAGCCCGACGCCGCCGGCGAGCATGCAATGCTTGCCGATTTTGGTGCTGCCGGAAATACCCACGCACGCAGCCATGGCGGTGTGATCGCCAATCTGTACGTTGTGGGCGATCTGGATCTGGTTGTCGAGCTTCACGCCGTTACCGATCACCGTATCGGCCAAAGCCCCGCGATCCACCGCAGTGTTTACACCGATCTCCACATCGTCGCCGATCAATACGCCGCCGACCTGGGCAATCTTGTGCCAGACACCTTTGGCGTTGGCAAAGCCAAAGCCTTCGCCGCCGATAACAGCGCCGGACTGAATGACCACACGCTGACCAATACGCACATCGTGGTAGAGGGTTACACGTGGGGCCAGCCAACCATTGGCACCGATTTCACAGCGTGCGCCGATAAAGCAGTGGGCGCCCACGGTGACACCTGCGCCAATACGCGCCCCGCTTTCGATCACTGCAAACGCACCGATGCTGGCCGCAGGGTCAACCTGGGCATCATCGGCAATTACCGCAGATGGGTGAATACCACCGGCCGCTTTCGGCTTGGGATCGAACAGGTGTGACGCCTTGGCGTACGACAGGTACGGGTCGGCCACCACCAGCGCATCCCCGATAAACCCTTCAGCGTCAGCGGCCTTCAGCAACACGGCTGCGGCCTGGCAATCAACCAGGTATTTACGGTATTGGGGATTTGCGAGGAAGCTCAACTGAGCTGGGCCAGCCTCCTGCAAGGTGGCTAGCCCAGTGATTTCTTTCTCCGGGGAGCCACGCAAGGTGGCTCCCAGGAACTCGGCCAACTCGCCGAGTTTGATAGTCGCGGTCATGGCTTACTTCAGCTGGTTCATGCGCTCGATCACCTGACGGGTGATGTCGTATTGAGGCTTGACGTCAATCACGGCGCCGCGCTCGAACACCAGGTCGAAAGCACCCTTCTTGATGACTTCTTCCACGGCGCTGTCGAGCTTGGGCTTGAGCTGCTTGAGCATTTCACGGTCGGCAACAGCCTTGGCTTCGTTCAGCTCCTTGGACTGGAACTGGTAGTCACGGGCCTTTTGCTTGAATTCAAGCTCCAGACGCTCGCGCTCGCCTTGCTGCATCTTGTCGCCACCGGCTACCAGACGATCCTGGATGCCCTTGGCGCTGCTTTCCAAGGTTTTGAGCTTGGTAAGTTGCGGACCGAATTTCTTCTCGGCATCCACGGCGTACTTCTTGGCCGCGTCGGATTCCAGCAGAGCCATCTGATAGTTCAGGACGGCGATTTTCATTTCGGCGAAGGCCGGGGTGGTTACCAGCACAGTGGCCAGCAGGACCAATTGAGTCAACTTACGCACGATGTACTCCTACAGAATCCGTTGTCGTTATCTTGGGTCAGACGCTTAGAACGTCTGGCCGAGGGAGAATTGGAAAATCTGGGTTTCAGCGTTATCCGGTTTCTTGATCGGCATGGCCAGAGCAAAGCTCAACGGGCCCAGCGCAGTCACCCAGGTCACACCCACACCCACGGAGCTCGCCAGGTTGCTGAGGCTCACGTCGTTGCACTGGGTGTTGGACTTCAGACCGCTTGGGTTCTTGATCTGCTCGCACTTGGAGTCGAACACGTTACCCACGTCCCAGAAGACCGAAGTCCGCAGGGAACGCTGGTCCTTGACGAACGGCAGCGGGAACAGGATCTCGGCACCACCCTGGATCAGCACGTTACCACCGAACGGCAGTGGATCATCGTCATCATCGCGGCGAGTGCCGACGTTACCGGTTTGGTCAACACCGCGGCTTGGGGTACCACGTGGGCCCAGAGTGCTGTCCTTGAAGCCACGCACCGAGTTGAAACCACCTGCGTAGTAGTTCTCGTAGAACGGCAAGCCATCGGTCGAACCATAACCGTCGCCATAGCCCAGCTCTGTGTGCAGGCGCATGGTGTAGTTATCGCTCAACGGCTGGAACAACTGGCCGCGGTAGTCAAGCTTGAAGAACGACAGGTCGCTGCCCGGTGTGGTGACTTCCGCAGTCAGGCTTTGAGAGTGACCACGGGTTGCCAGTACACCTTTGTTCAAGGTCGACTCGGACCAGCCGGCAGATGCCTTGAAGTTCAGGAACTTGTCACCTTCACGACGAGTGAAGTCGAAGATCTCGTCCACGGTATATACACCGGTCTTGATCTCGTCCTGTTGCGCGGTGATGCCGAAGGTCAGGCGCGAGGTTTCGCTGATCGGGTAACCGATGTTTGCGCCCACACCCAGGCTGTCGATCGCATAGCTTGCAACGTCGACGTCGAGGTCTTTGTAGTCGGTGGTGCGGTAGAAGGCGTTGTAGCCCAGGCTCACACCGTCAGCTGTCCAGTAGGGGTCGACATAACCGAAGTTATAGCGGCTCTGGTATTCGCTTCGGGTCAGGCCGATGGACACCTTGTTACCGGTACCGAGGAAGTTGTTCTGGGTGATCGAGCCACCCAGGATCAGGCCGGCGCTCTGTGCGAAACCGACGCTGGCGGTGATCGAGCCCGAAGCTTGCTCTTCAACGGCGTAGTTCACGTCAACCTGGTCATCCACACCCGGTACGGCCGGGGTTTCGACGTTGACTTCCTTGAAGAAGCCCAGACGCTCAAGACGGGTCTTGGACTGGTCGATCAGGTAGGTCGAAGCCCAGCCACCTTCCATCTGACGCATTTCACGACGCAGCACTTCGTCCGCAGACTTGGTGTTGCCACGGAAGTTGATGCGGTTTACGTAGGCGCGCTTGCCAGGATCGACGACGAAGGTGATGTCTACCGTGTGATCTTCATCATTCGGGGTCGGCACGCCGTTGACGTTGGCGAAGGTATAGCCTTCGTTACCCAGGCGGCGAGTGATCAGTTCGGAGGTAGTGGTCATCAGCTTGCGCGAGAACACCTGATCCTTCTGCACCAGCAGCAGGGACTTGACCTGGTCCTCAGGGACTTTCAGGTCGCCGCTGAGCTTGACGTCACGAACCTTGTACTTCTCGCCTTCGTTGACGTTCACGGTGATATAGACGTGCTTCTTGTCCGGGGTGATGGACACCTGGGTCGAAGCGATGTCCATGTTGATGTAGCCACGGTCCAGGTAGTAGGAGCGCAGGCGTTCAAGGTCACCGGAAAGTTTTTCACGGGCGTATTTGTCATCGTTCTTGAAGAACGACAGCCAGTTGGTGGTCTTGAGCTCGAACAGGTCGATCAGGTCGTCATCAGCGAATTTGGTGTTGCCCACCACGTTGATGTGCTGAATGGCCGCGACGGTACCTTCGTTGATGTTGACCTTGAGGCCCACACGGTTACGAGGCTGCGGGATCACTTCGGTTTCCACGGTCGCGGAGTAGCGGCCCTGGGCAACGTACTGGCGTTGCAGTTCGTTACGCACACCCTCAAGGGTCGCGCGCTGGAAGATCTCGCCTTCGGCCAGGCCGGATTGCTTCAGGCCCTTCATCAGGTCTTCAGTGGAGATGGCCTTGTTACCTTCGATCGCGATACTCGCAACGGAAGGTCGTTCGACGACCGTGATGACCAGGACGTTGCCTTCGCGACCCAGTTGGATATCTTGAAAGAACCCGGTTTTGAACAGCGCACGAGTGGATTCCACCAGGCGACGATCATCCGCCTGTTCCCCGACGTTCAACGGCAAGGCACCAAAGACGCTACCCGCGGAAACCCGCTGGAGGCCGTTGACGCGAATATCGGAGATGGTGAAGGACTCGGCGTGAACTTCGGCGATCATCAATACGGTGAGAACCGCAGTTAGCAGCAGACGTTTCATGAAGTCCTTTCTTATTCCAACTGGCAATAAACAAACTGCCGCAAAATGCGGCAGATTCGCAATTCAGCGAAGCGTTACAGTCGTCCCAGATCGTTGACCAGAGCTAACAACATCACCCCGACCACCAAACTGATACCGATCTGTATCCCCCAACCCTGCACCCGATCCGACAAGGGGCGACCACGCACCCACTCGACCAGATAAAACAGCAGATGCCCCCCATCCAATACTGGAATGGGCAGCAAATTCAGAACCCCAAGGCTAATACTCAGATAAGCCAGGAAATTCAGGAAATCCGCGACACCCGACTGGGCAGAAGCGCCCGCCACTTTAGCAATGGTTATCGGTCCACTCAAGTTTTTTACCGAGAGCTCACCGAACAACATTTTCTTGAGGGATTCGAGGGTCAGTACGCTCATGGTCCAGGTGCGGTTCGCACCCTCGCCAATCGCGGCCAAAGGCCCGAAGCTGACCTCTCGGACCATCGATGGCGGCCATTCGACACCTTTGACCCCGGCCCCCAGGTAACCCCCGGCCGCCTTCGCCTCCCCGCGAACCGACAAGGTCACGGGAACGTCGATTTGAGCACCCTCGCGCTCAACTTTCAGCACAATTCTGGTATCAGGACGCACGCGTACCAGGTCGACCACTTGCTGCCAGTCACCCAGCGCCTGGCCATCGAGGGCCAGCAGGCGATCACCGGTTTTCAGGCCTGCGGCCTGGGCCGGACCTTTCGGATCCAGCTCAGCGAGTACCGGCGGCAAGGCCGGACGCCAAGGACGAATCCCCAGGGATTTGATCGGATCAGGCTCATCGGCGCCCTTGAGCCAGTGGTCCAGAGCCAACGCCCGCGGGGTTTCGGCACTGGAATCCTGGTCACGCACCACCACATTGACGGTGCCGCTTTCACCCAGGCGGCGCACCAACTGCAAATTGACCGCGCCCCAACCGGTGGTCGGCTCGCCATCAATGGAAACAATTTCCTGCCCTGCCACCAAGCCGGCCCTGGACGCGATGCTGTCCGCCTCGATTGCACCGATGACCGGGCGCACCTGCTGGCTGCCCATCATGGCCAGAACCCAGAAGAACACCATTGCCAACAGGAAGTTGGCGATCGGGCCCGCTGCAACAATTGCGATACGCTGACGAACGGTCTTGCGATTGAAAGACTGATCCAATTGATCAGCCGGCACTTCACCTTCGCGCTCATCGAGCATCTTGACGTAGCCACCCAACGGGATAGCGGCAATCACGAACTCGGTGCCACGACGATCATGCCAGCGCAACAATGGCATGCCGAAACCAACGGAAAAGCGCAATACCTTGACGCCGCAACGACGCGCCACCCAGAAGTGGCCGAATTCGTGGAAGGTAACCAGCACACCCAGAGCAACCAGGGTGCCGACAATCATGTAGAGCGCACTCATCTAATTTCTCCGCATTTCAATCCGATGCCTGAAGGCTCAAACGCGCCCACCCTAACGTGTGTCGCGATCCAGCCATTGCTGGGCCAAGGCACGGGCCTTGGTATCAGCCTCAAATACCGCTCCCAGGTCATTTACAGCCACGACTGGCTCAAGATTCAGGACGTCCTCGATGATACTCGCGATCTGCGGAAAGCGGATGCGCCGTTCGAGAAACGCCGCCACCGCCACTTCATTGGCCGCATTGAGCATGGCCGGCGCGCTGTTACCCGCCTCGGCCGCTTGCCGCGCCAGACGCAGGCACGGAAAACGCTGCTCGTCCGGGGCTTCGAAGTCCAGGCGCGCAATCGCAAACAGATCCAGGGGCGCCACGCCGGAATCGATCCGCTCCGGCCAGGCCAAGGCATTGGCGATCGGCGTGCGCATATCCGGGTTGCCCAACTGCGCCAACACCGAACCGTCCACGTAATCGACCAAAGAGTGGATCACACTTTGCGGATGGATCACCACCTCGACCTGATCAGGCCGTGCATCGAACAACCAGCACGCCTCGATCAGCTCCAGGCCTTTGTTCATCATGCTCGCCGAATCCACGGAAATCTTGCGCCCCATGGACCAGTTCGGATGAGCGCAGGCCTGATCGGGAGACACATGCTCAAGCTCAGCCAGCGGAGTCTGCCGGAAGGGGCCACCGGACGCCGTCAGCAGAATCCGGCGCACACCGACCTGGCTCAAGCCGCGGGCGAAATCCCCGGGCATGCACTGGAAGATTGCGTTGTGCTCGCTGTCCAGCGGCAGCAGGACCGCCCCACTCTTGCGCACGGCTTGCATGAAGAGCGCGCCAGACATGACCAGGGCTTCTTTATTGGCCAGCAGAATTTTCTTGCCGGCATCGACTGCCGCCAGGGTCGGACGCAACCCCGCCGCGCCGACAATCGCCGCCACCACGGTATCCACATCGGCGTCGGCCGCCACCTGGCACAACCCCGCTTCCCCGACCAGCACCTGGGTGGTCAACCCTGCAGCCCGCAGATCATCCTGCAGCCCACGGGCCGCCGCGGCCTCAGGCACTACGGCAAAGCGCGGTGAGTGGCGCACGCACAAGGCCAGTAATTCGCGCAAACGCGTGAAGCCGGTCAGGGCGAAAACCTGGTAACGATCCGGGTGACGAGCGATGACATCCAGGGTACTCAGCCCGACGGAGCCGGTCGCGCCCAGCACGGTAACCTGCTGCAGGCCGCTCACGAAGCGATCATCCACAGCAACACCGCGAAGATCGGCAGCGCGGCAGTCAGACTGTCGATGCGATCCAGCACGCCACCATGACCCGGCAGCAGGTTACTGCTGTCCTTGATCCCGGCCTGGCGCTTGAACATGCTCTCGGTGAGGTCACCCACCACCGAGATAAACACGACGATAGCGGTGCCCAGCAAGGCCAGCAGAATCTCTTTCACCGACCAGTCACGCACCAAACCGACCACCAGCGTGATCAGTAGCGTCAAGGCCAGGCCACCGTATACGCCTTCCCAGCTCTTGCCCGGGCTGACGGCCGGAGCCAGCTTGCGCTTGCCAAATGCGCGACCAGAGAAGTAGGCGCCGATATCGGCCCCCCACACCAGCACCATCACGGCCAGGATCAATTCATTACCCATGGGGTAGCGCTTGATTTCCACCAGCCCTTGCCAGGCCGGTAGCAGGATCAGCAAGCCGATCACCAGCTTGCAGGCCACGCTGGACCATTGACCGCTGGTGCGTGGGTAAGTCAGCACCAGGAATGTTGCCAACGCCCACCACAGCACCGCCGCCCCCAATACCCAGGGTGCGATGTCCGGCAGGATGTACATCAGGAACAACAACACCGCGACCACTGCGGCGTACGCCACGCGCGGCAACTGGTTGCCGAAGCCTGCCAGGCGCGCCCATTCCCAGGCACCCAGACTCACGACCAGGCCGATGAACAGCGCAAAGCCGGAGCCTTCAAGCAGGAAAAAACCGCACAAGGCAATCGGCAGCAGGATCAGCGCCGTGATGATTCGTTGTTTAAGCATTTAAACCCGGGCTCCAGCTTCGATCTGCTCGCTCGTTTTACCGAAACGACGCTGACGGGAAGCGAAATCGGCCAGCGCATTGCGCATGGCATCGTGTTTGAAGTCCGGCCAGAACAGGTCGGAGAAGTACAACTCGGTATAGGCTAGCTGCCACAGCAGGAAATTGCTGATGCGATGCTCGCCACCGGTACGGATACACAAGTCCGGCAACGGCAGGTCGCCGGTCACCAGGCAGGTTTGCAACAGTTCGGGCGTGATGTCGTCGGGGCGCAGATGGCCGGCCTGCACTTCGCGGGCAAGCCGTTGCGCAGCCTGGGCGATATCCCACTGGCCACCGTAATTGGCTGCGATCTGCAGCACAAAACGATTACTGCCTGCGGTGATAGCCTCGGCTTCGCGCATGGCCGCTTGCAGCTCCGGGTGGAACCGCGAGCGATCACCAATGATGCGCAGACTGATGTTGTTGTCGTTGAGGCGCTTGGCCTCACGACGCAGCGCCTTGAAAAACAGGTCCATCAAGGCACTGACTTCGTCCGCGGGCCGCTGCCAGTTCTCACTGGAAAAGGCGAACAAGGTCAACACCTCGACCTTGGCCTCGGCACACACCTCAATCACTGCCCTTACCGCGTCAACACCCGCTTTATGCCCGGCAACACCCGGCATAAAGCGTTTTTTCGCCCAGCGATTATTCCCATCCATGATGATCGCGACATGGCGCGGCACCACGGAGGGCACAGTCTGCTTGGTCTTTTCCATAAAGGCGTCCTGACCCCTTATACGGCCATCAGGTCCTTTTCTTTTTCTTCGGTAGCCTTGGTGATCTGGGCTTCGGCGTCCTTGGTCAGCTTGTCGATATCAGCAACGGCACGACGCTCTTCGTCTTCGCTGATTTCCTTGTCCTTGACCAGCTTCTTCAGGTCACCCAACGCATCGCGACGGATGTTACGCACCGCAACGCGCGCATCTTCAGCGGCACTGCGCGCCTGCTTGGTGAAGCCCTTGCGGGTTTCTTCGGTCAAAGCTGGCATGGAGATCAACAACAACTCGCCGAGGTTGGTCGGGTTGAGGTTCAGGCCGGCGCTCTGGATCGCCTTGTCGACTGCCGCGAGCATGTTGCGCTCGAAGGCTACGACTTGCAGGGTGCGCGAGTCCTTCACGGTCACGTTGGCCACGCCGCTGAGCGGGGTGTCGGAACCGTAGTAAGGCACCATCACGCTGCCCAGGATGCTCGGGTGCGCCTTGCCGGTACGGATCTGACCAAATGCATGGCTCAGGGATTCCAGGGATTTCTGCATACGCGCCTGGGCGTCTTTCTTGATTTCATTGATCATTGTTGGCCTTCCTCGATCAGAGTCCCTTCCGCGCCGCCGTGTACGATATTCAGCAGGGCGCCGGGCTTGTTCATGTTAAATACGCGCAGCGGCATCTTGTGGTCGCGGCACAGGCAGATAGCAGTCAGGTCCATCACACCCAGCTTGCGATCCAGCACTTCATCGTAGGTCAGATGATCGAACTTCTCGGCATGCGGGTCTTTGAATGGGTCTGCAGTGTATACGCCATCCACCTTGGTGGCTTTGAGCACCACGTCGGCATCGATTTCGATAGCACGCAGGCACGCCGCCGAATCCGTGGTGAAGAACGGGTTGCCTGTGCCGGCGGCAAAGATCACCACTTCCTTGGAGTTCAGGTGGCGCATGGCTTTGCGGCGATCGTAGTGATCGGTCACGCCAACCATGGAGATAGCCGACATCACGATGGCCGAGATATTGGCACGCTCCAGGGCGTCGCGCATGGCCAGGGCGTTCATCACAGTGGCCAGCATGCCCATGTGGTCGCCAGTGACCCGATCCATACCGGCCGCACTCAGTGCCGCGCCGCGGAACAGGTTGCCGCCGCCGATCACCAGGCCGACCTGCACACCGATACCGACCAATTGGCCGACTTCCAGCGCCATGCGGTCAAGCACCTTGGGGTCGATCCCGAACTCTTCCGAGCCCATCAGGGCCTCGCCGCTGAGCTTGAGTAGAATGCGTTTATAGCGAGCCTGATAACCACTGCCCTGCTGAGCCATTGCGAATCTCTCCTGCGGCGTATTTTTTAAAAATTCTTGGCGAGCCGTTTACGGCTTGCGTTCACTCTAGCTGGACGCTGTCACAGCGCCATCGGAACACGGCTTTGTAAGCCAGTTCCGAGAGGAAACCAAATAAAATTGGCCTTCCCATTTGAAAAGAGGCTGCGCGCGTGAGCGGGCAGCCTCTTTCGGCGACAGTTTGGGACTGTCTTATTGCTTGGCGGCAGCCAGCTGGGCAGCAACTTCTTCAGCGAAGTTGTCGACCGGCTTCTCGATGCCTTCGCCTACTTTGAAGTAAGTGAAGGAAACGATTTCAGCACCGGCTTTCTTGGCCAGTTCGCCAACCTTGATTTCAGGGTTCTTGACGAACGCCTGCTCAACCAGGCTTGCTTCGGCCAGGAACTTGCTGATACGGCCTTTGACCATGTTCTCAACAATGTTTTCTGGCTTGCCTTTGATTTTTTCTTCGTTCAGCTGCAGGAACACAGCTTTTTCGCGCTCGATCGCTTCGGCAGACACTTCCGAAGGCAGCAGGAACTCAGGGTTGCTTGCAGCAACGTGCATAGCGATGTCTTTGGCCAGCTCAACGTCGCCGCCTTTCAGAACAACTGCTACACCGATCTTGTTGCCGTGCAGGTAACCACCGACAACATCACCTTCAACGCGAACCAGGCGACGGATGTTGACGTTTTCGCCAACCTTGCCGACCAGTACCAGGCGAGCTGCTTCTTGAGCTTCGATCAGAGGCTCAACAGTGGTCAGCTTGTCAGCGAAGGCTTTTTCGACGCTGGCAGCAACGAATGCCTTGAAGTCATCCTGCAGAGCCAGGAAGTCGGTCTGCGAGTTGACTTCCAGCAGAACGGCGGATTTGCCGTCTTCTTTCAGGGCGATAGCGCCTTCAGCAGCGACGTTGCCTGCTTTCTTGGCAGCCTTGATGGCGCCGGAAGCACGCATGTCATCAATGGCTTTTTCGATGTCGCCGCCGGCCTTGGTCAAGGCCTTTTTGCAATCCATCATGCCTTCGCCGGTACGCTCACGCAGTTCTTTAACCAACGCTGCAGTAATCTCTGCCATTTCAAAATCCTCTTGGATAGGTTTTCAACCATTCCACCCGATCAAACGGGCGATCAATTCTTCCCGAATTTCCGTTGTAGGCCGCTGCACGTTACAAATGATGTAGCTGCGCTGCCGACAAATGGTTTTCGAGGTGGCAAAAAGGGGGCCAAGCCCCCTTTTTGCTTACTGAGTCAACGCCAGGGCGTCAGTTACTCAGCGGCAGCTACCGGAGCTTCTTCAACGAACTGCTCGGTACCGCCAGCAACGTGGTTGCGACCACGGATTACAGCGTCAGCCATCGAACCCATGTACAGCTGGATAGCGCGGATTGCGTCATCGTTGCCTGGGATGATGTAGTCAACGCCTTCCGGGCTGCTGT
This sequence comes from Pseudomonas synxantha BG33R, assembly GCF_000263715.2. Taxonomy (NCBI): domain Bacteria; kingdom Pseudomonadati; phylum Pseudomonadota; class Gammaproteobacteria; order Pseudomonadales; family Pseudomonadaceae; genus Pseudomonas; species Pseudomonas synxantha. The sequence goes on along the minus strand of NZ_CM001514.1, from coordinate 1,537,980 downwards.
TGGTATCGACTACGCCGATAACCGGGATGCCCAGCTTGTTGGCTTCGGTGATCGCGATGCGCTCGTGATCAACGTCGATAACGAACAGTGCGTCAGGCAGACCGCCCATGTCCTTGATACCACCCAGGGAACGATCGAGCTTTTCCAGGTCACGGGAGCGCATCAGCGCTTCTTTCTTGGTCAGCTTGGCGAAAGTACCGTCTTCGGCTTGCACTTCAAGGTCACGCAGACGCTTGATGGAAGCACGGATGGTTTTGAAGTTGGTCAGCATGCCGCCCAACCAGCGGTGATCGACGTACGGCGAACCGCAACGTGCTGCTTCTTCAGCAACGATCTTGCCAGCGGAACGCTTGGTGCCGACGAACAGGATCTTGTTTTTGCCCTGGGCCAGACGCTCTACGAAAGTCAGAGCTTCGTTGAACATTGGCAGGGTTTTTTCAAGGTTGATAATGTGAATCTTGTTACGCGCGCCGAAAATGTATTTACCCATTTTCGGGTTCCAGTAACGGGTCTGGTGACCGAAGTGCACACCGGCCTTCAGCATATCGCGCATGTTGACTTGGGACATGATAGTTCCTTAATAAGTCGGGTTTGGCCTCCACGTATCCCAATGACCAACCAGCGGCATCAAGGCCTCCGGCACCCAGGTCATCGTGTCGACACGTGTGTGGATTTAAGCTTTTCGGGGTATCCCCGGAAAGCGGCGCATTTTATACCACAGCAAGGGCGAAAACGAAACCCGCAATCACACCTGACCGCAGCGGTCTGTGCGCAAGCCGTTGAATAGAGCGGATTTACCCCCACTCTATAGATAGAAGCGATCGTCAGGGGCTCATGGTTTACCGCCCGCGTCTGGTAGAATCGCGTTTTTTGTGGTTTGTGCGAATTCAGCAACCTTTTGTCGCACGCCCGTAAACCGTATTGATTTCAGCGCGTCGCGCTAGAGAGAGCCTGTATGACCGTTAGTTTGAAAACCGCCGAAGACATCGCCGGCATGCGCATCGCCGGCAAACTGGCCGCCGACGTGCTGGAAATGATTGCAGAGCACGTAAAGCCGGGCGTCACCACCGAAGAGCTGAACCAGATCTGCCACGACTATATCGTCAATGTGCAAAAGGCCATCCCTGCGCCGCTGAACTACAAAGGCTTCCCCAAGTCGATCTGCACCTCGGTCAACCATGTGGTGTGCCACGGCATTCCCGGTGACAAGCCGTTGAAGGACGGCGACACCCTGAACATAGACGTCACCGTGATCAAGGACCGCTACTTCGGCGACACCAGCCGCATGTTCCACGTCGGCAACGTGCCGGTCTGGGCCGAGCGCCTGTCCCAGGTGACCCAGGAATGCATGTACAAGGCCATCGAAATCGTCAAGCCAGGCTGCCGCCTGGGTGACATCGGTGAAGTGATCCAGAAGCACGCCGAAAAGAACGGCTTCTCGGTGGTGCGCGAATTCTGCGGCCACGGCATCGGCACCGTGTTCCACGAAGAACCACAGATCCTGCACTACGGCCGCGCCGGCACCGGCATGGAACTCAAGGCAGGCATGACCTTTACCATCGAGCCGATGATCAACCAGGGCAAGGCCGATACCAAGGTGCTGGGCGACGGCTGGACAGCTATCACCAAGGACCGCAAGCTCTCGGCCCAGTGGGAACACACGCTGCTGGTCACCGAAACCGGCTACGAGATCTTCACGTTGCGTGCAGACGACACCATTCCTCGCGTTTCGGCGTGAGGGTTGCTTCGGTTTTCCAGCTTCAACCGTGTGACTGACTCAATAGATAGATAGGAAAGCCGACCGATGCCCCAGGTGGATCCCGAACTCTTCGACCGTGGCCAGTTCCAGGCCGAGCTGGCATTGAAGGCGAGCCCCATCGCCGCCTTCAAGAAAGCCATCCGCCAGGCACGCGAGGTGCTCGACGCGCGTTTTCGCAGTGGTCGGGACATCAGACGACTGATCGAGGACCGCGCCTGGTTCGTCGATAACATCCTGCAGAAAGCCTGGGAACAGTTCAGCTGGAGTGCAGACGCCGATATCGCCCTGGTGGCGGTCGGCGGCTACGGTCGCGGCGAACTTCACCCCTACTCCGACATCGACCTGTTGATCCTGCTGGACAGCGCCGACCACGAAACCTTTCGCGATTCCATCGAGCGTTTTCTGACATTGCTGTGGGACATCGGCCTGGAAGTCGGCCAGAGCGTGCGCTCGGTGGATGAATGCGCCGAAGAGGCCCGTGCCGACTTGACGGTGGTCACCAACCTGATGGAAAGCCGCACCATCTGCGGCCCCGAGCGCCTGCGCCAGCGGATGCTCGAAGTCACCAGCACCGCACACATGTGGCCGAGCAAGGATTTCTTCCTGGCCAAGCGCGCCGAACAGAAGGCACGGCACCACAAGTACAACGACACCGAATACAACCTGGAGCCCAACGTCAAAGGCTCCCCGGGCGGGCTGCGGGATATCCAGACGATTTTGTGGGTGGCGCGCCGCCAATACGGCACGCTGAACCTGCGCGCCCTGGCTGGCGAAGGCTTCCTGGTGGAGAGCGAAAACACCCTGCTGGCCTCGTCCCAGGAGTTCCTGTGGAAGGTGCGCTACGCCCTGCACATGCTCGCCGGGCGCTCCGAGGACCGCCTGCTGTTCGATCACCAACGCTCCATCGCCACCCTGCTGGGCTTTGAGGGCGAAGACGCGAAGACCAGCATCGAAAGCTTCATGCAACAGTACTACCGGGTGGTCATGAGCATCGCTCAGCTCAGCGACTTGATCATCCAGCACTTCGAGGAGGTGATCCTGGCCCCCGAAGACGAAGCGCCGCCGCAGCCGATCAATGCGCGCTTCCAACTGCATGACGGTTATATCGAAGCACGCAACGACAACGTGTTCCGCCGCACCCCGTTCGCCATGCTGGAAATCTTTGTGCTGATGGCCCAGCAGCCGGACATCAAAGGCGTGCGCGCCGATACCATCCGCTTGCTGCGGGAAAACCGTCACCTGATCGACGACGAATTTCGCAACGACATCCGCAATACCAGCCTGTTTATCGAACTGTTCAAGTGCCGCATCGGCATCCACCGCAACCTGCGGCGCATGAACCGCTACGGCATTCTCGGGCGCTACCTGCCGGAGTTCGGCTTTATCGTCGGGCAAATGCAGCACGACCTGTTCCACATCTACACCGTCGATGCCCACACCCTGAACCTGATCAAGCACCTGCGTAAGTTGCAGTACACCCAGGTATCAGAGAAATTCCCGCTGGCCAGTAAGCTAATGGCCAAGCTGCCCAAGCCCGAGCTGATCTACTTGGCGGGCCTGTATCACGATATCGGCAAGGGTCGCCATGGCGATCACTCGGAAATCGGTGCAGTGGACGCCGAAGCCTTCTGCCAGCGCCACCAACTGCCCCTCTGGGACAGCCGCCTGATCGTCTGGCTGGTGCAAAACCATCTGGTGATGTCGACAACCGCCCAGCGCAAGGACTTGTCCGACCCGCAGGTGATCCACGACTTTGCCGGCAAAGTCGGCGATGAAACCCGTCTCGACTATCTTTATGTGCTGACCGTCTCCGACATCAACGCCACCAACCCCACGTTATGGAACTCCTGGCGCGCCAGCCTGTTGCGTCAGCTGTACACCGAGACCAAGCGCGCCCTGCGCCGCGGCTTGGAAAACCCGGTGGACCGCGAAGAGCAGATCCGTCGCACCCAAAGTGCGGCCCTGGATATTCTGGTACGCGGTGGTAACGACCCGGACGACGTCGAACAGCTCTGGTCGCAACTGGGCGACGATTATTTCCTGCGCCACACCGCCGGCGACGTGGCCTGGCACAGCGATGCGATCCTGCAGCAGCCGGCCGACGGTGGCCCGCTGGTATTGATCAAGGAAACCACCCAGCGCGAATTCGAAGGCGGCACGCAGATCTTCATCTACGCGCCGGACCAGCACGACTTCTTCGCCGTGACCGTGGCCGCCATGGACCAGCTCAACCTGAACATCCATGACGCCCGGGTCATCACCTCCAGCAGCCAGTTCACCCTCGACACCTACATCGTGCTCGACACAGACGGCGACTCTATTGGCGATAACCCGGCGCGGGTGAAAAAGATCCGCGAAGGCCTCACCGAAGCCCTGCGCAACCCGGACGATTACCCAACCATCATCCAACGCCGGGTACCACGCCAGCTAAAGCATTTTGCCTTTGCGCCCCAGGTGACCATTTCCAACGACGCGCAGCGACCGGTGACGGTGCTGGAACTCAGCGCGCCGGATCGCCCGGGCCTGCTGGCGCGCATCGGCGGGATTTTCCTGGAGTTCGACCTGTCGTTGCAGAATGCCAAGATTGCGACCCTCGGCGAACGGGTGGAAGACGTGTTCTTCATCACCGACGCTGATAACCAGCCGCTGTCCGACCCTGAGCTGTGTCGCCGCCTGCAGGATGCGATCGTGGAACAATTGAGCGTGACCCAGGAACCCGGCGTTGAGCTGACCCGACTGACTATTTGAATTCTTAACTTTGTGAACACGAGTCATGTGGGAGCTGGCTTGTCTGCGATGCAGACACCTCGGTCCGTCAGGTCGACCGCAGTGATGCCATCGCAGGCAAGCCAGCTCCCACAGGGGCCGCGCTCACCGTGATAGAGGCTTATATGAACAACGCCCTTAACCAGTTGCAGCCCTACCCCTTCGAGAAACTGCGCGCCCTGCTCGGCAGCGTGACGCCGAACCCGGACAAACGCCCGATTGCACTGTCCATCGGCGAACCCAAGCACAAGTCCCCGACCTTTGTCGCCGAGGCGCTGAGCAACAACCTCGACCAGATGGCGGTGTATCCCACCACGCTTGGCACCCCTGCCCTGCGTGAAGCCATCGGCGCCTGGTGCGAACGCCGCTTCAATGTGCCCAAGGGCTGGTTGGACCCGGCGCGTAACATCCTGCCGGTCAACGGCACCCGTGAAGCCCTGTTCGCCTTCACCCAGACCGTGGTCAACCGTGGCGACGATGCGCTGGTGGTCAGTCCCAACCCGTTTTACCAAATCTACGAAGGCGCCGCGTTCCTGGCCGGGGCCAAGCCGCATTACCTGCCGTGCCTGGATAGCAATGGCTTCAACCCGGACTTCGACGCCGTCTCCCCCGACATCTGGAAACGTTGCCAAATCCTGTTCCTGTGCTCCCCAGGCAACCCGACCGGCGCGCTGATTCCCGTCGACACACTGAAAAAACTCATCGCCCTGGCCGACGAATACGACTTCGTGATCGCCGCCGACGAATGCTACAGCGAACTCTACTTCGACGAACAAACCCCACCGCCCGGCCTGCTCAGCGCCTGCGTCGAACTGGGGCGCCGGGATTTCAAACGCTGCGTGGTGTTCCATAGCCTGTCCAAGCGCTCCAACCTGCCAGGCCTGCGCTCAGGTTTCGTGGCCGGCGACGCCGACATCCTCAAGGCCTTTTTGCTGTACCGCACCTACCATGGTTGCGCGATGCCGGTGCAGACCCAGCTAGCCAGTATCGCTGCCTGGCAGGACGAGGCCCATGTACTGGCCAACCGTGACCTGTACCGCGAGAAGTTCGATGCGGTGCTGGCGATCCTCAAACCGGTGCTGGATGTACAAAGCCCGGACGGTGGGTTCTACCTGTGGCCGAATGTGAATGGCGACGACGCCGCCTTCTGCCGCGATTTGTTCGTGGAAGAACACGTGACCGTGGTGCCGGGCTCGTACCTGTCACGGGAAGTGGATGGCTTCAACCCGGGTGCCGGCCGTGTGCGCCTGGCACTGGTTGCGCCGTTGGCCGAATGTGTGGAAGCGGCTGAGCGGATTCGCGCTTTTATTCAGCGTCGCGGCTAAAGGCTCGCGGGTCACTTCATGTGACCCAAATTTGCCTCGCTCATATCCAATTCCGCCAACACCTCCCTCAATACGTCATCACCAATCTGGTGGTGACGGCTCAAGCTGTACAACTCCAGCCGTTGCGCACGCAGAGCCTTGAGCCGCAGCTTGCGTTCAAGCAGGTCCATCTGGTGCGCCAGCGCCTGGGCTTCAGCCGAATCGTTGAAGACTTCCAACTGATGGCGATATTCCGACATCAGCCGGGCCTTGAGTTCGGTAGCCAATGCCGCCTGGGCGGCGTCCGGCGTTTCGGCGTCGGCAGGCTCTTCGGCCTCAAGGGCATGGATTGCAGCCACGGCGGTCTTTTTCCAGGCCTCGCGCACTTCGTTGTGGCGTTTTTCATCCGGGCTTTTTTCGACGCCGCGTAACAGCAGCGGCAGCGCGATGCACGCAGCGACCAGCGATAACAGGATCACACCGGCCGCGATGAAAATCAGCAAGTCACGCTCCGGAAAGTCCTGCCCTGGCGCCAGCAGCAGGGGCACCGACATGACACCTGCCAACGTCACCGCACCGCGGACACCGCCGACGGTCAGCAACCAGCAGGAGCGCGCCGTCGGCACCAGGGTCAGCGCGCTTTTGCCACGCAGCCTGCGCAGCAACCCCGACAGCCGCCAGATGCTCTGCACCCAGATAAACCGCAGCACCACCAGCACCAGAAAGATCGCCACCACGTCCAGGCAGCGGTACAACAGGGTCGGCCACAGGGTGGTTTCGTGGCTGACCACAGCCTTGATGATGTCCGGCAGTTGCAAGCCCAGCAGCAGGAAGATCAAGCCATTGAAGGCAAACTCCAGCAGCGACCAGACGCTGCGGTTGAGCAAACGCGTACTGGTCTGGCGCGGCAGCAGGTCGAGCCAGCTCTGCATCATGCCCGCCGCCACCGCCGACAAAATGCCCGAAGCGCCCAGGCGCTCAGCCAACACGTAGGCAGCAAAGGGCAACAACAGCATGAACACCACATGGGTCGCGGGGTCATCCCAGCCCCGTGCAATCATCCACGCGCGCAGACGGCCGACCAGCCAGCTCAACGCTACCCCGACCGCCAAGCCGCCCACGGCGACCAATACAAAGGTCAGGCTGGCATCCGCCAGGGAAAACACCCCGGTCAACGCCGCCGTCAGGGCAAACTTGAAGGTCACCAGGCCTGACGCGTCATTCATCAGCGCCTCGCCTTGAAGCATGTGCATCAGCGGTTTAGGCAAGCGATTCTGAGAAATGGCCGACACCGCCACGGCATCCGTCGGGGATAAAACCGCCGCAAGGGCAAAGGCCACCGGCAAGGGGATCGAGGGCAGCAACCAATGAATGAAGTAGCCGGCGCCGACCACGGTAAACAGCACCAGGCCCACCGCCAATGTCAGAATCGGGCCACGTAGGCGCCACAGTTCGCGCTTGGGCATGCGCCAGCCATCGGAAAACAACAGCGGCGGCAGGAACAGAAACAGGAACAGCTCCGGGTCCAACGCCACATGCAGCCCCAATGTGGGCCAGGCCAGCAAGGCGCCGGCGGCAATCTGTACCAAGGGCAACGGTAGCGGGATGATGCGTCCGACCAGACGCGAAAAGCTGACCAGCATCAGCAGGATAAGAACAGTGTAGGCGGTTTGCATAACGCGGATTTCCCGGACAATCGACTTGCAACGACACATCAGGCAACAACTGGCCGTTGAAGTGCCATATTACCCCGCTATGTTACTCGCCTATGCCGCGCACCGGCTTTTGCACAAAAGTCGCAGGATGCTGACGGGCGGCGCCGAAACCGGCTGGTCGTGGCATAATCCGTGATCTTTCATTTTTCATTGGTCCAAAGGGGGGCAATTCCTTGACCGCTTCAAGCAAAACCCTGCACCTTTTCGGCATCAAAGCCTGGGATGCAGCATAAGAAACGCTCAAGGCCTTTAATATCAAGGCCTTGACCATAAAAACACCCACAAAAAGCACCAACTTTTGCGACTCTTCTAAACCCAATAAACATTGGTCCAAACGGTTGCGTTTTGGGGAAGAAACTCCAACGCGAAATCCCGCCACCGGCGTCCTGCCGACGAACACCACTCCCAAATCTGATTCACCTCGATTACTGTACACGCATACAGTACTTGAGATTCACCTATGAACGTTGACATGGACACCGATGATTGGCTCGGTTGCCCCACTCCGCTGGAGATGTACAAGCACCAATGCTCAATCCTCGTAGATGAACTGGTCGAGACAGAGCGCATGTTGCGCAGAGCACGGGCGAATATCGCCGGACTGGTCCAGATGAATGACCTGCTAATGAAAGGCAAGGCTCAGGCCGAGCAGCAGTTAAGCCTGGCAAGCTCAGAGCTCGCCGACCTTAAGGGCTCGCTCACAGAGCCTGGAGTGCTCAGTATTAGGCTTGTGGCCGGGCAGCGCGATCACTTCATGCGTGAGAATCAACGACTGCTGGCAGAGTTAAAAGCACTGCATGAGCTTCACCCGAGCTCATCTGAATAGGCTGCTACAGCTTCTTCCGTCAGTACCCGCCACTCACCCTCATCTATCAGGCCCTGCTCCTTCAAGTCATTCGCCAGGGCCAGCCGCGCTTTATAGCGCTCTTCTGGTACGCCCTATAAGGTCTACAACATTCAACGACAAATGACCTTGCAAAAACTACTGTATGTTTATACAGTGAAATCTGTTGAACGAAGATGGTTTCGAATCCATCGACTGAAAACCCGACGAACGGGGATCATTGAAATCGCACGTTAATACACCCAAATTGACTAACGTTGTAGAGATAATGAAACAACCGTAACGTAGGATTCATCATGCTTTCGCTACGATTTTGCTTCATAGAAAAGCTTCATGAACCTGTTAGGTCAATCGTATTGACGAGACCACTAACGTAGCCCATATTTGGATTGTGACTTTTGGCGAAGGTTGACAGTCTCACCAATAGCTATAGAATCCCGCGACCTTTTATAAACATCAGGATCGTCGGGAATGGTTCAGGAAGAGCTTAATCAGAAGCAGAAAACGGTTGCAATTCTGTACGACAACGTGCTACATGCTGCAAACCGTGTTTTGCACCAAGCAAAAAACTATTCTATAAGCGTCCTGAAGCTTGAAAACCCGACGTACGCACAAATAGCAGCACAGTTCAGGGAGGTGTGCTCGATCATTGATCTGCTAGCGAGTCAGATTGACGATCCCCACACAGCGCAAAAAGCGCAGGAATACGTGGGATGCATGGAAGGGATAGCGAAAGCAATCGACGAAGACGATGCTGACGCTCTCGAAAGCTTTGTTAAACAACTAGATATGAGGTCATTCCTGTGAAAAAGCTAAGCGATTTCGAATTTGCCGCACTGGCCAAACGCGCCACCGCTATTCTCGAATCTATCGAGCGTAAGCTGGACGCTACCGAAAAAGCATTGGCATCCCATGTAGGCGCCAAGCAAGCAGCTTAATTGCCGCATTGAATTCCTGGCCTCGCTTTTGCGGGGCCTTTTCATTTGTAGCGTGCAATGAATTTCTTGACCAACCTAAACCAGCACCAGTACCACCATCCCGATCGCCCCTCCCCTTCTGACAACTTGAGACACTATATATAGGCCTTTCCCAGAGCCCAGATACAAGATAATGCGTTTTTGAGGGGTTAGCAACGCACTGCCTGTGGATAACACTGTGGGTAAAATGTGTATTGATCTTTGAACACCCGTGCAGGCCGCAGCATCACTGGGTTGCACCGTTTATCACAGAATTTTCTGGCTATAAAACAAAGACTTAATACGGTGCAATAGCACTCACATACGCCTGGCAAGCACGCAAAGCGATTATGGCGTTATCCCCGTCATCGGTGATGCGGATAATTCTTTGAGAATGCGCTGGGTCAAGTTGGGCTCGACGGGCTGCATGAACCACGCCGGCGGTGCCGGGGGTGGTAGGCACGTTGCAGCCACTGGCTGAATCCTCGGCAAGGAGGACTGACAGCCGGACATCAGCAGTAGCAAGCTGGTCACGCAGGCGAGCTTGGTTGCGTTGGGCATCGGATAATTCCTTCGTGTGTTGTTGGTCCTGGAGCGCGAGCTGTTGCTCGGTGGCTAGGCGCTTATCCAGCTCGGCCGACTGCTGAAGCCAGGCCTCGCCAGTGATTGCATCCAGTTCCCTCTGGTGGTGGGCGCCCTGCTCCGCAATACGCTCGGCCATCTTCTTGCCCAGACGCCAGTCCTGAACCTGCCATGCCCCGCCAAAACCGATGCCCAGCGCCAGCAGGATTGCCAGCCCCAGGCCGGCCAGCTTCTGTACCGGCGTCATGCCAGCGCCCGCCGTACGCCTTCGGCCAACACCGCATCAGGGTAGGCATAGCCTGCGTTCTCGTGATGGATGATGGCTTTGACGAAGCCAGCCATTACGGCGGGCCGGGCCAGATCCACCTCGGCGCCAGGCCGGGTGCCGGTGTTCGCTTCGACCGAGCGCACGTACGCCGCAGTGTCGTTCTCTACCGACGGCGCCCACCGGCTGATGATCGCCTTCACAGTTTTCAGGCCATGTTTTCGCTGATAAGTCAGCAGCAGCTTGCCCAGGGCGCGAATACCATTCTCGGGCGTATCGAACCTGGCGAAGCGCTTTTCTACCGCAGGGTCTGGCTTCAACTGGCCCTGCCACTGGTTGGCCGGGTTGTAATCGATATTTCCGGGGTTTTTGTTGCGTACCCCGCGAGTTTCGGTGGTCGACATGCTTTTCTCCAGGCGTAAAAAAGCCCGCTCAATTGGCGGGCTGCTATTCTTCGGTCGATCTGAGTGGCGGCGGCGTATCGACCTTTGGCATTTCAAGCCGCACATCGATCCAGCTATTCAGCGGGACATCCATAGGTGCGCCCCAGCCCGGCACCATCTCCCCGTCGTCGGTGAGCGTCCAGCGCTGTTTGAATAGGCGAATGATGACAGTGCCGTCCTCTTCCTGATGGCTGTCGGTGATACCAAGCATCCGCCCACCGTCAGGGGAGCTTGGGTCGTGGGTCCGCCAGCCCTCCAGTGCCAGGCCAAGGCTTCCCGTCACCCGATACTCGCCAACGCCGAGGCGCTCAACAATAACGCCGCGTGCCTCATCGTTGGCCACACCCCATTCGCCGGCGGGGAGAAACGATTCCTCTTGCAGGTCGCGGCGCTCGCTGGCGGACACACTCGCAATTCTCAGGATTGGCGATGCCGCAGAAAGCGCACCGCCGGAACCGCGGGTGGTGTTGCCTGTGTGATAAAGCTTGTATGTGGGGCCGAATGCGCCGCCACTGTTAGATTCCGTGGTTCTAAAATGTAAGTTACCGGTGCCTTGAGCAACGGGGATGAGCAACTGCGCCTCGAAGTCCTGAGCATAGGGAATACGGATAACCGTGCTGTACGACAAGCCTGAAGACGAGCCGGGAGCGCCAAGTCTGGAAAAAGCACCACCTTGGCCGGGTTCGCCAGGCCTATCTGCTTGATATGTCGTCGGCGCATTGTTCGAATAAAACCCACTGTAAGTACCCGCAGGGATAAGCTCGCCGTCTTGCAACCCAAAGCTTTTAGTTGAGGCCGCTCCCAGCCCTAAGTTTTGCCGGGCAGAACTCGGCGTATTCCCGCCCGTGCCGCCTTTTGCAACGGGTAGCGCTGCTGGCAACTGTCCGTTAGCCGGAGCCCCAAGGGCAGTATAAAGCTCGTTCGAGTTGTCGTTATTCTTCTGGCTGGCAGTACGAAACGTATCGCCGCCTTGACCTGTCGGCGCCGTGCCGAGATTAATGCTTTGTCTTGCCATTAAATTAAACCCCTATTTTAAAAGACAATTAAACAGCCAGCTTCCCAAATACCGCAGCGAGCGAAAAGTATGTTGGGTTTGTCACGGTAGTGACGCTAAATCTGATAAGCCCGGCCGGAAAATCATATCGCAGCCCTGTTGCTCTGGACTCATTATTTCCCGCCATCATTGGCATTCTGCCGTTGTTCACCATTAAATAATCACCAAGCTGATAACTCATTGGAACAGAGTACCAATTCGTCGGTAGTCCCTGAGTGCTATAGGTTGTATGTGTATAGGTCCAATTCTGAAGGGCTCTCGTAAACACAGCCGCCTGTGTAGCAGAGTCAAATATCTGCTTGCCATCAGCGCCCCACATCCTCAACCCATATGTAGCGAGGGGCTTAGATGAAAAGGCCGCTACGAATAGGCTTCCAGAGTGAACTTGTCCCGATGTCACGGTAGCGCCCGTCCATGCCCCCGCTGAACCTTCAAGAAGAACGCCCAGCTGAATCAGTGAGCCATTATTCGGCGGCCTGATAAAAACAAGCGGTGGCTCCTGCGTGTCGACTACGTTCTGAAAGACAACAGACGTCCCCGAGTTATAGGTGCCTTTATGAAAAACGCACAACCTTGCATATTCAGAGTCGAGGGATATAGCCCCAGAATCATTTACCACTTGCAACCCGTAACTCATCACGCCCACCTTGCGACGATGAGACGCATGGTTGCAGTAGAAACAGAATCGCTTGGCCTAGCGGCAAGGAAATTCCTGACATACACCTCGTTCGTTCCCATTTCACATTCAAGCTGATTGTTAGACGACACCTGTGAGGTATCGTTGTTAATTGGCAGCAAGAAACAAATTGCATTATTTACATTGCAATTAGGCGCGGCAAATGTTCTGGTTCTTGGTCCTGATGATCCTGGCGAATAAGACACAAGCACTGATAGAACAATGCGATATGTAGATAGGCTTGTATCAAACTCTAGTGTTCCGTTAGAGGACCACATTCTTAGACCTGAGCTCATTCTGTTTGATCCCCTAGCTGTACTCGCTTCACACCGTTAGCGTCCCAGAAGCGCAGCGACCGATTTGTCATCATTAATCTTCCCTGGCCTGGCACCACCCCGTTGATTTCGACGGTTCCATCTTTGTTCAGGATCCAACCCTGCTGTCCGGCGATGTAGTTGGTCGAGCTGATGTAGGCCCCAATCTTCGCATTGGTGATCGTCCCATCCTGGATGAATGCCGACTTGATGTAGGTTTCTGTCCCGTTCACCGCGAATGGCACGCTTGACCCTGCCGCCCCTACCGCGCCGTTGTAGATTGCAAACTGGTCGGCTTGGATAACGAAGCGTGAAGTAACTTGACCGTTATCACCGGTTTCAATGCCAAATCCTACCCCGGTTGAGTAAGGCGAACCGTTCACGTCGAACTTGAACCGCAACGAGTAGGTGCCGGTGATCTTTCCGTTTACGTCTTGGTTGATGCTTGCTTGTTGCTGGAACTGCTGGGTGTGGCCGTTAACGGTTGTTTGCAGCTGAGTGGTCTGGCTTGCGGTGGCTGACGCCTGATCGGATACCGTCTTAATCTGCGTCTGTACGGTGGCTTTGTTCCCGTCAAAATCGGAGCGAAGAGCCGTTACTTGGTTGGTCGTAGCAGTCTGCTGATTGACGAGCGCGGTCGTTGTCTCCTCATATGTGGCGTAGTTTTTGATGACCTGAGCTTCGACAGTTTGAGTGAGCTTGCCCTGGGCGTAGTCACCATCGGTAATGGCAGACTGGATAGACCAAACGCCCGCATAGCCCTGCGTTCCGCCAGCCAGGTCATTCTCAGAACCAGCCATAGGCGCATTGATTTCAGCGTACACACCGTCAATTCGCTCTGTCTGCGCGGTCAGCTTGTCATCGACGTTGTCTACTCGCTGATTCACTTGGGTAACGTTATTTGCCGTAGCCGCCAGGCCAGTTACCGGGTCATTTACCTTTGTCTGGAGCTGGTTAAGCTGCTCCTGAGTGGCAATCACCTTTCCATCAACTACGTTGATTTCCTGGTCGAGGTTATCAACCCGTATGGCCAAAGCGTTCGCATCAGTGAGGATGTCGCCGACGTCTTTCCAGTTTGCGCTGGGCGGCTGAGAGCCAGTGTTAGCCGCGAGGGCTTGGTACAGCTTGTTTCCCTGACGAACGATGTCACCCTTGGCGTAAGCCTTTGCTGCATCCCACAACAGCGCATCAACATATGGCTTGATTTGCGCCTCTAGATCCTTTCTAAGCTGCTCATTTCGAGCGTTCACAGACCCAGGCCCATCGCCGTCGATCAGATTGATGCGTCCATTGAGGGCTGGAGCCAGCGATGATTCATCAATCTGCCCCTTGACCTGCTCAAGGAGCGGCCAAGCGTCCGAAACAGACTGGCCCATCACTCCGTTTACGGTCGGATAGAACGGGCCAATGTTCCCGGTGCGATCCACCAGGCGCGCCCAGAAGAACAGCGTTGCCCCTGACAGAAGCGACTGCATACGGTAGTCGGCCTGCGGGTATGCGAGGTCGGCCAGCTTCGTCGCCGCCTCCAGGTTGTTCGCTGGTCCATACCACAGCTCTGTCCGCTGGGTATCCTCGGCGCCAGCAGGGAAGCCCCACTTGATACTGATCCCGAACAGTTCGCCTTTAGTGGTGAGGGACGACACCGCCGGTGGCAGGCCTGTCTTGCCTTCAAGGTTGGTCAGGCTAGAGTTCTTCCAGATCGAAGAAATTTCGAAGGCACTCACCGAACGCACACGGGCGATATAGGCGCCCGAGTAGATGCCGGTGACGTCGACGCTTGTCGAGCCCGTGCGCTGCACCTTGAACCAGTTGCCGCTGTCCTTGCGCCACTCCACGTCATAGGCGACGGCGCCAGCAACAGCGGGCCATGAGATGTTCATGGTGCTAATGGCTATGCCCTGGTCGATCGATACGTTCGAAGTGATGGTGACGCTGGCGGGCGCCGGAACGACAGTAATAGGAATGACGCTGATCGGGCGTTCTTCCAGGCGTGCGCCCGTGTCGATGCTAGCGAACTTGCTTGGCTCGTACTGCAAAGCGCTAATGTCGTAATCGCCCTCAGGCGTCCGAGCGGTCCTCATAACTCTATATAGAGGGATTGCCAGGTCGTCAGCGTCGATTGCCCACTGCAGCTGTGCGGCCGGTGCCTCGCTGTAGGCGACGGTAACGGTTACGTTGCGGCCGTTCACGCTCTCCACTGTGCGCCCTTCCGCTCGCCCGCCGGGTAGGTTGATCACAAGCCGGTCGCCGGCCTTGGCCAGGGTGTCGCGGTCCAGGGTGATGACCTTCCCCGCCGCTGCCGCAATGCGCCCGCCGATCTCCCGGCCCGCCAGCAGCGAGTCGGCGACAGGGATAATGAAGCCTGGCAGCGGAATGCGCCCTTCCATGCCCGTCCTGAAGCTAATGGTGCGGTCCTGGTTGTTGCTCAGTACCAACCACTTGGCGCGGCGCTGGGCTTCTGATGCCCGAGTGCAACCGATGGCACTGATCTCCGTCGGCTTGTCGCCCAGGCGGCGCTGGAGTGGCAGGTCGGAGTAGACCGTGACGTCAGTGTCGTAGTTGTTGAGTGGGTTGTCGTAGCTGACCAGGCAGCGAGTGAAGCGGGTCTTCGCCGAGGCGCTGCCGTAGGAGATCTTGCCGTCGATGACGTTGGACCGGGTGAAGACGTAATCGATGTCCTGCGCCCGAGGCATATCGGCCTGCATGACTAATTGGCCCTGGGCCCAGTACGTCATCCCGCGATAGATGCCGGCGATGTCGCGCAACAGCGACCAGGCGTCGGCCTTGCCCTGCAGGTTCATGTCGCACAGAAAGCGTGGCTCCACGCCGTCGGCACCATTCGGCACCATCTGGTCGCAGTACTGTGCAATGCGATACAGCTCCCACTTATCCACCATCCACGGCTTGATGCGGCGGCCCAGACCGAAACGGTCCTGGGTGCAGATCCCGTAGGTGATCCAGGCCGGGTTATTGGTCCAGGCCTCCTTCATGGTGCCATCCCAGGCGCCAGAGTAGGTGCGGGCCACCGAGTCGTAGTTGCTCGGCACCTGCCAGCGGCGGGCCTTGCACTTCACGGTCACGGCCGGGATGTTGGTGAACTGCTCGGCGTCGAACTCGACGAACAGCAGCGCCGTGTTTGGGTAGCGCAACTTGGCGTCGATCACCTGCGTGTAGCCAGCTATGAATAGGCTGTCGGCTATCTTGTCGGTGTTCTGGGAGTTTGGCGTGAGGCGTCGAACGCGGATCAGCCAGCCGCTGGTAGCCGGTGGCAGATCAATACGCAGAGACCGCTCGTAGCGGGTGGTGGTTTTGCCATCCATGGCGCCCACCAGAACCTCCTGATACGCGCCGCCATCGGTTGCCACATCGACCGCATACTCGATACGGTAGCCGTTAATGTTGTTTTCGGCGTCCTGGCTCGCAAGACGAGGTGTGGCAAGGCGGATACGGGCGGCTGAAAGCTGAAGGTTGGTCAGTGACTGGACCCATGGCGCACCGCTGCGCAGCTCAATATTCAGAGAGGTCTCGTTGTCGACAGACGGAATGCCTGGAATATAGGTCTGCTCAACAGAGCCCGGCCGCCAGTCCCACTTGACGTTGTTGAAGTTGAAATTGCCGCTGGCATCTTGGATCGGGGTGTTGTCGAGGAAGATATCGCGCGCGGTTGGTGTGCCGTCGAATTCACCCTCGCCCACGGCGATCAGGATCTTGGCCACGTTGGTGGAGCGTAGGCTGTCGGGAGCCTCTACAGGTGCCTTTGGCTTGCTCTCGCCACCTTTGGCGCCGTGAATATCCAGCTTCTGTGCTGCGCCCATGCTTTCCTCCAGGCAATAAAAAACCGGCTCATGGCCGGCTTGCTCGATGCGTCGTGGTTATGTCTTGTCTTCGGCGTAGATCGATGCCGAGATGATTGCCCCGCCCCACCGCCGCTCACCGATGCAGATCGGGACAGGGTTGCCGCTGGCCGTGGTGTTCTTGGCGCTGCCAAATGCGTAGCTGGGCATGTTTTCAGGCGAAGCACTCTGCTTGAGGCCTGCAGCCTGTGGGCTGAGCATCTGGATCACGCCGCCGGCAGTGAGCGCGATACCCGGCGCCAGGGTCGCGCCGTTGGTTATGGTGCTCATGGCAATCAGGATGACGCCGAGAACCGTCTGTAGCAGTCCTGCTCGCTTCGCGCCCTCAACTACTGGAACAATCCTAACTTCCTTAGTACCACCCATGCCGAACTGGTCCAGGCCAGCGTTCTTTCGATTGCGGAAGATGGCGAAGCGAAGGCCCAGGCGGTCGAGGCGGCGAATCTCGGCCTCGAATCCGTCAATCGTGGCCTTCAGCGCCCGGAATACCTCCCAAGTGTCGCCAGACCCGACCTGGCGCCGGTGCAGCCTGCCGAATTTTTGAGCCAGCGAGCCGGACAGCTTAATGGTGGTCATCGGCGAATAAACGATGGCGCTCATCGGGCCTCCTTGTGTCGAAGAATTAAGCGGGTTCGCTGAAGCCAAGGGCCGCCGTAGACGATCACCTCTGATGGCCGGCCATAGAGGTGGTGCAGGACGAAGGGCCCAGGGCCGAACACGCCGGAGTCCTCACCAGGCAGAGCCGGTTCGGTGCCCAGATATATCCCAGCGTGGTTCGGGTGAGCCGTGCGACCTACCTCCATTACGATCATGTCACCGCGCTGCGGCGTGTCGACTTGCTCGAAGCCGGCGGCGGCGTAGTTCGCCTCGTACAGGCTGGTGCTGTCTGCACTCTCCCACCATCCCTCGGTGCGCTGGAAGGCTTCGAATTCCAGTCCCCATTCACGCTGGTACCAGTCAGCGCAGACCTGCCAACAGTCCCAAGCGCCATGCACGAACGGTCGCTTGAGCAGCGGCGTGCTGCCGGTGGGCGTGATGGTGCGAAGGTCGCCTTCAGGCCATGACAGGATGTGCCAGGGCAAGGCCGTAGCCTCGCACATGGCCAGGTCGCGCGATGACGGCCGGCTGGTGGCGTCTGGGTGGGAGTGAACGATGCCGATCACCTCGCCCTGGACTTCCGCCGCAGCGTAGTCCTCTGGATCAAGCCTGAACTCTTCGTTTGGCTCTGTTGCGATGTTCCGGCACTGGAAGTACTTCTGCGCTCGGCCTACGGCCAGCACCAGGCCGCAGCACTCTTTCGGGTACTCGGCCGCCGCATGCGCCTGGATGGCCGCAATGATGTGTTTGCGCATGGTCAGCTCCGGGCTATAAGGGAGACGGCGGGGTAGCCCCCGAATGGGTAGGCGTTGCCCTCGCCGAAGCGGGGGATACATCCCTTGCCCAGGGTGGCGTCGCACATATCCAGTTCAGGGTTGTCGGTGACCACGCCATCCTTCGTGACGTAAGGTCCCGTGTATCCGCAATTGGGGCCTCTGTAACCCCCCGTCAGGCACCAGTGGCACAGAGTGGTCATCTGCCTGCCGATCGTCTCGCCGCCGACATCGCCCGGACTGGCCAGGTCCCAGCTGACTGTCTCGCCGTCCTCGTTGGTTTTCTGGTCGACATACCAGACCTCGATCGATTCCTGAGTGGGATCGGCCGCGGGGTTGCCGCCTTCGAAGTTCACGGCATCGAGAAACTCGGCCAGCGTATTGCGAATGGTCAGCTTGAACTCGAGCAGATCCTCGAAGGCCAAGCAAAGCGCGGTGATTCGCCCGTTCACGTTGCCGACCGAAAGCTTGGGCCGTACCGCGGTGCCGTCGCCATTCGCCTCGCTGCCCTCGTACTGCATGGGCCAGGCACCGTACTCTTCGCCCTTCCACCAAATCGACTTGGCCGGCAACTGGTCAGCGTTGCCGCCGGCGGCGATCAGTTCGGCAGGTGTATGCGGGATCGCATGGCCGTGGAAGCGCAGAACATCGGCGCCGTAATCGCTGCCGTCCAGTTCGAACAGCATGACTTCGTTGCCAGGCTCAAGGGTCTGGATAGCATTGATCAGCGACATGGATTGACCTTTACGGATGGAAAGCGCGCTCGAACGTCGCTGTCACTTTGAATACGCCCCCGCCCATGGGCGTAGGGGTTGGGTTCTTGCAGGTGAACAGGCCGAGTTGGCCAAGTGGCGTGGTCCACAAGAAGGCCTTCGCACCCTGATGCCGGTCGAAGAACGCCATCATGGCCGCTGCTGTCGCGGTATTGCCCGTGTGGGTGATCGGGTAGGCATCGACCTTATTGTTGATCCCATCCCCGACCTCTTGCTTGTAGCCATCCCCAAACTGGGAGGTGCGCACCCGATAGGTGATATCGGGCGCCTCTCCGTGCTGGGTGGGCCAAGTGAACGTTTCAATCGCCATGGTTACCTCCCGTTGATCAGGCGCCAGATTGAGCCGCCAGGTTGCAACCCTTTGGAAATAGCGGTTTCTGCCTCGGTCTTGGCGGCCTGCTGGATACCCTTGCCGAGCTGCGTGGTGTCTTCCTGCGTTGCGTTGCCGCCAGCGCCTGCCGTTTGCACGGACACCGACACGGGGAAGTTGTAGGTGTTTCCACCTCCGCCACCGCCGGCCGCAGCCATGATTGAGCTGCCGCCCGTCATTAACGGCGTGACGCTGCCGCCCTGCGCACCGGTCATCAAGTACGACCGGCCGCCCTGACTGAACAGCTCTGGCCCCTTTTCGTTTACCTCGTACAGGGTATTTGGATCAACCGGGCCGCCAGATGCTCGCCCTTCTACAAGAGCGCTGCCGATGCTTGAGCCAAAACTGCCGGCACCTGCTCCCGCCGCTGACCCACCGCCAAACCAGGCGCCGATGGCAGTGCCCGCCAGGCCCGACAGCAAGCCGGAAGCAGCCTGCCGCGTGGCGATCCGCGCCATATCAGCGAGGATCGATTTGGTGAAGTCAGCGAACGAAAACTTGCCGTTGGTGACGAAGCTGGCCACCGCGTCTTCCATGGAGCTGAAAGCGTTGGTGAACAGGCTGCGAGTTTGCCCTGCGACATCTCGCGCAGACTCGAGATAGTTGTGGTAGGCAGAGGTTGCCCCCTTCCTCCAATCACCTTGCGCCTCGGACATCTTTCCGTAGTTGTCGACTACAGTGTCCCGATACTTAACCTCGGCATCCTGAAGACTGTCCAGGTCGTTCTCGTAGTCCTCCTTACTGTACTTGTCCGGAGCGGTCTTGCGTCGATCCAGCAGCTTGGCGCGCTCGTCGTTGAACTTGTCACGCGATGCATCAAGGTCGCGCTGCAGGCCTGACTCTCGGTCACCCATGCCGACCGCCGAAGCGTTTCGGTCGCCCGTGAGTGACAACGCTCTGCGTTGCCGCTCCAGTTGCTCGACGTACGCCTGCGAAGCAACAGTTAGCTGCTCAATGCGGCCCTTCTCGTTCGAAGAGAGCACTTTGAGCTGGCTGTCTGCATCCTTCTGCGCCTTGACCATCCCCTGCCGCGCATCGGCGATCTTCTGATCGATCTGGATGCTCTGCGCCGCGGTTGTACCCTTTTTGGCCTTGGCCGCCTCCAGCGCATCGATCTCAGCCTGGTATGCAGCAGTTACGTCATCCCTTTCCTGCTTGATCAGGGCTGACCGCTGCTTGGCATAGTCAATTAGCGATACAGCGCCGCGCTTCTGCTCCGCGTCCAACTCTTTCTGAGCGTTTTTGTAGTCGTTGACGATGTCAGATAGATTGTTTTTTGCGCTATTGAACGAGGTGAGGTCTACGCCATTTTTAGGCTGACTTTTATTGAATTTCTCTCGAATCCCTGCAATCTCTTTCTCGATCTCCACCTCGGAGCGCCCAGCCTCCATGCCAAGCTGTCTGGCGTCTTTGATATCGCTTTCAAGCTTCGCTCGGCCTGTTAGGTTACTCTTTTGGCGAGCATCCCACTTCCCGATAGCGTCAATCCTTGCTTGCTCTGCCCTATCAGCATCCCCCTGATCCTTCGCCGCTTTCTCGCTCGCCGCTGCGATAGCTTTCAGGCCTGCAAGACGCTTTTGAAGCGCTGCCGTGGAGTCGTCATTCTCGCCGTCTGCCAGCCCTAGACCAGAGTTCAGCTTGCTCAAACCGGAAGATATGGCACCTGCAATGCCCCCGTCTTGGCGGGTCTTAATGATCCGTTCAAGGATTTCTATTTCTTTTTTGGCATCCGGGAACAACTCGGACCGGACATTCCGATACGCCCTGCTGATTGCGCTGCCGATCGCATCCCATCCGGCCTCTACGCCAGACAGCGACTGCTTGTAACGCTCCAAACGCTTCTGGGCATTGGTGTTAAGTGTTTCTCCAAGCAAGTCGAGCGCTTCTTGCTTCTTGCCCTGCTCGTCGAGCGCTGCGATAGCTTCGTATTGTGCGGCGGTTAGAAGGCCGTATTGAGAGCTGATTTTCTGCGCAGCTTTCGTTGCGTTATCGCCCATGCCCCCAAGAGACGCTGCCACCTCGCCAGCGCTCTTGCCGGTAACTTCACCTATTGCCGCGGCGGCATTTGCGAGGCTCACAAACTGCTTCTCGCTGAGCCGGCCGCTGCCCGCGAGAGCCATTACCGCCTCTTTTGCTTGCGAAAAGCTTCCTGTCAGTACAGATGCAGCGGTAGCGATGGAAGAGAGTCCATCTGATGTGAAGCTTGTGCTCGCTGCTCCAGAGAAAAGCGCTTTATTGAAATCAGAGGCCTCTTTCTGAGCGCTGTAGAAGGCCAGGCCCAGCCCAGCAAGAGCGGCGCCAGCTATAGTGACAGGGCTTATGAGCCCGCCGATGTATCCACCAAGGGCCTTGGTTGCTGCTCCAATCCCGCCAAATGAATCTTTGATTTGCGAGCCTTGCTGGAGAAAAACAGTCAGCGGCGCTTGACCGCCCTGCAGCGAAACGAAAATGTCCGAAAACTGTGCAGGTAGCATCCTGAGAGCTGCGGCATTTTGTTTTGCAGTATTGCCAGTACGATTTATTGAGTCATCAAACCGGCCCAGAGCTTCTCTGGACTGCTGAATTTTTCCTTGGTATTCGCTGAAAGTCGACGCGTCCAGGCCGACGCCTTTGTGCCGCGCGAGCTTCGCTTCCAGTTCATCAAGTCTGCCAAGAGCTTTTACTGTCGGGTTAATTTCTCCAAGAAGATCGGCGAGCTCGTCTTTCTGTTTTTTCAAAGACGCGGAGGCTTTGTCCGCACCCTTCGATACACCTTCGGCTGCCTTTTCCGCCCTGGACCCTGCGGCAGCAAGCTTGTCTAAGTCAGAGCTCGCCTGCGTTGCATCGGTCGAATCGACCTTGATCCCAAGCTCGGCAATCGACGTCATACTTTTCTCCGGGCGTAAAAAAACCCGCCTTAGCGGGTTTCAATAATCATGATTGGTATAAATATGAAGCGGTCACTATCACTACCCCGATAGCACACACGATTAGTGTTCGACTTCGCCTCATTGGCTCATATAGCTGGGAGTGCGCAACCCTTGCTTGCTCTTCAGTGATAGGGGTGACATCAGCGGAGCAATGCTTGCATTTGCTGGCCTGCATCTTGATAAGTTCAGCACAGTGCGGGCACTCGCGCTCACCTGAGCTTGTAACAAGGAGACCTTTTGGAATAGATCCTGCCCGTTGTGGAAGCGGCTTAACAATCAAGAAGCCTATTAGGCCGGCAAGTGGAAAGCATGCCCCCACCAGGAAACCCGTTATCGCAGATCTATTCTTCGCGTTTGCAGCTATTGCGGTAAGTATGGCCATAACCAGCCAAGCCAATATGAGCATTCTCTTGCCTCCCTGTAGATAGCGGCAATCTACCACCATCCACGGGGAGCGCCAAAGCCGCCTGTACGAATCCCCAGTAACGCCCGACCATCGGCCAGTAGTAGCCTCCTGCCACACGCAAGGATTCCCCAGTCCTACGCCTGCAAGCCCAAGGACTGGGGTTGCGCCAATATCGGCGCGTTTATGACCTGGAGGTCAATGTGAGTGACGAATCAAATTACGGAGTTTCCTCTGGCCCTAGCGACAGGATGAAGCAAGAAATTGGTGAAATTGTCGTTGCACACGCCAATTGCGACCCCGCTCTCGCTGCTCTTATGCAACAACTCACCAAGACAAACGACCAAACGAACCTGGTGCTGATTCAACAATTAAAACTAAAAGGCTCATCAATGGCAGACTTCATCTCTGCTGTTGTCGATAAAACCGATCATGTAGATCCAGCCATTCGCGATCGCATCCTTAAGGTGATCACGCAGTATCGGAAGCTTTCTACCTACAGAAACGAGATTGCTCATTGGCAATGGAATCCTTGCGAGCCAGGAGTAGAAGCGGCGCTGTTAAGAAATACCCTCGCGAAAAAGCCGACCGAGAGCGAAAAAACGTATTCACTTCAGGATCTGCGTTCGATCTCTTTCGGCTTGCATCAGGTATTCGGTGTCGTAGGATCAATCAGCACAATTATTGCTGCCAATCCCCCCTCACAAATGTCCAATCAAATCATGTCGGCATTGGACGCCATGTTTGACAAGATCAAGTCGGCAATTTCCGACATTCCAGAGCCTTCGGCTGAAGAACAGCCATGATCCGAAAAACATCTTCCAACAGATGAGCGGACATTAACGGATCGTAGAGACTGTAGAGGTACTCCATGGAAGCCTCAGTCATCGCACTGGTTACGATCACCTGTTCCAGTTCCTGAGGCGACCGCCCTGCAAAGCGCGCAAGGTCTGCGTAGCCTTGCGCTGTGAGCCAATCTGATAGTTCTCTCACGCTCGCCTCCTGCGGCCATGCCGCGTCACATTGATTGTTTTACGTGCGGCTCTCGCCCATCACTAGCAGCGCTTCAGCCTCCATCATCCGAAGGTCGGGGAAAGCCTGTGCCAGCTCTTCCCGCTTGAGGCCGATCATGCTGGCCACCGGTTTAAGTGCGCTGTAATCCAGGCCCACGGCGCCGCCCATACCCACACGCCACTGCGTGGACATCGCCTCGAACAGCAGGAAGGCCGGCCAGTTGTCTGGCCAGACCTCGTACTCTTCATCGGGGATGTCGGCCTTGGTCATGCCGAAGGCCGCCAGATCAGCCTCTGACGGCCCCTGCTCGTAAAGGATGCGGGCAGCGCCGGTCAGTTTCCCAGGCGTGCCGGCTTGTATGCAGCCTGGTAGGCGTCCAGCACTGCCTGCGGCGCGCCGATGCAACTGGTAACCAGCGCAGTCATTGACTCGTCAGAAAGCTTTTCGTCGAAGCCCCAGCCGCTGACGATGTCCTTAAGCTGATTCACCTGCAGCGCGATTTCGGAGGCCGTGGCGTCCTGCCAGGACATGCCCTCGTCTTGCACTTTGGTTGCGTGCTCGTCCCGCGCGGTGTTCCAGCGGTCGAACAGTGCCGACAGCGCGATGCGGTCGAGGTACTTGAACTCGAAGTCCACCGCCACCGCGTCACCACCCACGCGGGGGATCTGCACCTTGGCCTTGAACGTTGGGTTTGGAGCGATCTTGATCTTGGCCATGGGTTACGCCGCCGCCTGGTAACGAGTCGGGCGCGAAGCCAGCGACAGAGTGATAGTGCGGGTCATGATGTTGTTGCGGGACAGAGATGGCGTAGAGGTGATCGAGACGTACGCGTTGTAGTAGATCTCGGAGCCGTTCGGCAGTTTCAGCCGGACCACGCGCGCTTCCTTGTCTTCGTCCGCGGCTTCGCAGATCGGCACATAAGGCAGCAACGGGTCATCGGCGACGGTAATAGTCATGCTGATTGGCGATTTGGTGGTAGGCAATTGGCGGTCGTCATCGTCTTCCAAGAAGCCGAAGGTAGTGAACTGCTGATCACCTCCACTGGTTGCGACTTCAGTGATTTGGGCGATCTGCGCCCAACCGCTTACGGCGCGCACCGAGCCAACCCCGGCGCCAGGCGTGTACACGTTCGTCTTGGTGGTGTTAATGCCCTCAAGCGCAAACGAATCCGTCAGGGCTGCGTCAACACGAGCGGTGCGGTCGTTAAGCCGAGTCCATCCGGATGTCACAACGATGATATCGCCGTCTTCCAGGGTGTGCGCAACTGCGGACACAACAGCAGGGTTGGCGTTGGTGATGGCGGTGGCCAGAACAGCAGCACTGAACACCGACGCGATTTCCATAATAGCGCCGTTGGGCAATTTGAAAGCCATTGGTTGTTTCCTCTTTGCAGAAATGACAAAACCCGCTCAGTGGCGGGTTCTGGGTTTGCCCAACGGGCGAATTAGTTGGTGTCGGCTCGATACTGGAACGAGGCCGGCACGGTGAAGGTGTTGCCATCAGGGATGCCTGGGCCTGGGCCGACCGGCGTAAGCACGATGGCGACGAGACCAGCGCGAGGGATACGCAGATTCACCGGGAACAGCGCGGCCAGCTCATCAACAATGCCGCTCGCCTCGGTCCGGTACTTGCCGGACGGTGCCACGATGTTGACCTGGAACACGCCGACGTACAGCTGGTGGTCGCCGCCGAGCGTGTTGCTGGCTGTCACCGCCGGCAGCGTGAAGGCCCTCAGGTACGTCTCGCCGGAAGCCGGTGTGTAGGTCTCGTTCTCGACCACCACCTTAAGGGGCTTAGTTCGAGCCTTGGCCCAGGCCAGCAGGCGCGACTCGAAAGCGGCCGAAATGATGTTATGGCTCATACCTGGTTATTCCTGATGGCTTCCTCAACGATCTGCTGGAAGCGGGCAAGCGTTATTTGCACCATGCCAGAGGGTGCTTTTTTCTGGGAGTGCCCATATTCCAGCGGGATCGCATACACCAGGTTGTTGACGATGTAGGCAACCTGCCCAGCCTCAAGCTTGCTGACTTCGGCCACCAGGGCGGCAATGGTCTCGTGTCCGGACTTGTCGAAAGTGTCCAGGCTCTGACTTGAAGGGGCGCCCACGGTAAACTGCCAGTTGCCTTTGAAGCGCCCAGTGTCCACCGGTGACAGGCGGATGACCGAAGTGCCGATCTCGATCACCACCTCACGGAACACATCGTCGATGGCTTCCTTGGTCTGCTCCGCGAACGCTGCCAGACTCTCAGCAAAACTGCCATTTAGCCCGCCGTAGCGGCTGGTCATGTGATGAGGTTTAGCCATTACTTACGCACCTGCAGCTCGAAGCCAACCGCCAGGCCGGCATAATTCCATGGGCCGACGGCGATCACCGTGTAGGTGGTGCCATCGAACTGGATACGGTCGTTACTCAGTGGCAAAGGCATGTCGGCTCCGTTGAGCTGCACCGGCGAGACCAGCAGCTTGACGTCGCCGCGAACGATCAGCGTGCCATCGATGTACTTGTCGTCGTATTCCTCGCGGAAGCCTGAGCCGTTCAGCACCAGCTCTCCAGGCGGCTGCGGATTGTCTGGGTCGTATTCGCCCAATGTCTCCCGGCGCAACACCAGTTCCAGGCCTTTGCCGCCCTTGCTGCGCGGCGCGAGCATGCGTGTGGCCGTGGCCTTTGCGCGGTCATAGATATCTGGCATCACTTGCGCCTTATCTTGTAGATGGCCGAGCAGCGGCAGTTGGCGCGCTCACTCCACCCAGCTCCGAGGCTCGTATCGCCCGGATACCTAAGTAATGCACCGTTCGGGCTTTGGAATGGCTGATCCTTCTGAACCTCTTGCCCGCCCATCACTGAGTGGGTGTGACGGACCTTCTTGTCGCCTCGGTCTCGCCAGGTCTTCGTTACCAGATCACGATCAAGGCCCTGAGCAATCAACTGCTCATACACCTGGTCGCGGCCGGCACCGAATGACTCCAGCGCCTCGGCCTTGGACAACATCTCGGCATAAGTCTTCATCAGGCGATCAGCGTAGCGACCGGCGATCTTGTCCACGTCAGCCTGTGCGACTGGCGTTCCCGCCTTGATTGCTCTGTTCACGATCCCATCGAAGCGGCGGTCCCGGCGCTTGCGCTGCAAGTACTTGCGCATCTCGTCGGGATTGCCGCCCAGGAGTTGGGCACGAGCATTCAGGACGTACTGGGCATAGTTGCCAGGCAGGCCGATGACGCCGCCTGAGCGTGAGCCTGTTTGAGCGCTTACACGGCCCAGGAGGTCAAGCGCTGCCTGGCGAGGCGTGCGAATCATCGGCGTAGCGATGACTCCCACCTGCACTGCAGCAGGCTGTGCACTGGGCCACCCGACCACGCGTCGGCGAGTAGCCATCACTTCGCGAATAGCGGCGCGGACGTCGATGGATGCGTTGGCGCGGATCTCTTCCGCCTTGGCCGACACCCACTTCTCAGCAGCGGGCTGCCTGGCATCGAACTCAAAACGCCCAAGCTCACGGGGGATCGCGATCGCCTTAACCTCGTACTTGGCGCCGGCGATGAACACCGACCGCGCCAGCTCAAGGAACACGGACAGCGCTCCCAGGCTGAGCAGCGAGACCAGGCCCTCTTCATCCTCTTCCGCGATCAGGCGCTCAACTTCTGCAACCGTCGCCGCGCCGACCACCGTCTTGACCTGCTCCAGATAGGCCCGCTGCATCGCAGGCTCCATTCCTTCGATGGCCTGGATGATCTGCGCCGGGGTCATACCGTAAACACCGCAGGCAGCGTGTAGCGAGCCACCAGCACCGGTGCAATCATCTCGTCGATGATGCTAATCACCGGTCGCACCGAGCTGGCCGCGTCCGCACCCACCGATACGGCGAATTCAGTTTCCAAAGGCCCGACCTTCTCACGCTTGACCATTGAGGCGGACACGAAGTCAGGGCTGAGGCTGCCAGGGCTGACCAGCTCACGAAGACCGGCTTCGTACGTTGCTTGCTCGACCTCAATCGGCACTTGGTCCGCTGGGATCGGGTGACCTTCATAGTCATAAGCGCCTGTGCGCGGCCACTCCCTGGCTTGCCCTCTGCCCTCAGTCTTCACGCCGGGGAACAATGACTGCCACACGCCAGAATCCAACAGCTTCCGGTAGCGACCGTCTATGTAGGCCGATGCCCGGATCAGCGCGGCCTGCTTCGCCACTTCATCGCCGGCCCAGGCGGTATTAGCGCGCGCAGCGTGATAGGCGTCGGCAGCTGCGACGGAACCGTAGAAATCAGGCATCGGGATATCTCGAATAGGTGGCCCGAAGGCCTTGGGTCAGGAGGCGAACATTTTGCAAAACGCCTTGGCGGCGCGCAGGGATGGAACCTTGCCGGTCTGCTTAAATACTGCCAGGTCGCCGCATTTCTGATACTCGAAGCCTGGGCCTGTCACGACCGCGATATGGCCGGAGCGCTCTGCTTTGATTTGGCTCATGTTCGAATCCTCGAATAAGTGGAGCGGCGAACCGCTCCGGGATTTACTTTTTGTCGCTGTCAGCTTTCTTGGCCTCGCCGACGGCAAGGAAGTCCAGGCGCTTGGCGCCCTTCAGACCCGCTTCGGTGAGGTCTACATCGACGGAGTCGCCTGGCGCGATGTATTGAACGCCAGACTTCGTATGCACGCCCTGCAGCGCCTTCGAGTTATTGGTCACTTTCATGTCGACCTCCTATCAGGCTACGGGCGGGGTGATTTCGTCGAGGTACGCCACGGCGCCCGGGAGACGAATTTCTGTGCCGCCGGTACGGGCGATGATGCCGGTTTCGAAGCCCATGATGGACTTCTGGCGCGGGGCCAGGACGCGGCGTGGCATCGGCAGGTGGAAGCGAACCACTTCTGGGTCCTTGCGGTACGCAACCAGGCGACCACCACCATCCTGCGAAGCGTTACGGGCCTCACGCAGCGGCGCGATGTCCAGCGGCAGGCCGGTTTCGGCGGTGTAGATGTTGTTGCGGCGCATGTATTCCAGAACCGTCATGAAGCCATCGCCAGCACCCATGCGCTTGGTTGCCACAGCGCGGAATGCATCAGGCGGCATACGCAGGGTGTCTGCCCACTCGACTTCGCCAGTGTTGGTGCGGATGCTTCCCAGCAAGCCGTTCACATCGGCCATGATCAGGTCGACGTCTTTGGCGGTCCAGTAGGTCGAACCAGCAGTGCCGGACGCAGCCGCATCCACACGGGACACGTTGCCGTCGTTCAGCAGGCCGGTCCAGCGCTTCTCGGTGCTACCGACGAAAGCAATGCTGTTCAGCAGGCGCTCAACCTTATCGGCGGCCGAATCAGCCTTGGTGCCGCTCAGGTTGATGCCGTACAGCTGGGCCTGGTTCACTTCTTCCAGGTTCCATTCCCAGCCGGAGCCGATCATGGCGAAGTCGTGCGATGCCTGGTCATGGGTGGCCGAGTTGAACGGCATGTCAGTACCCGAACCCGACAGGAACTTGGCTTCACCAGCGGTATCGACGGTGAAGAACGTGGTGCCGATAGCCCATGGAGCGCCTTCAGTGACCACTGGAATGCTCGCGGCGTAGTTAAACGTCGGGTAGCGGCGCGTGTAGATGCGCGTTTCGATGTTCCGGCCCTGGGCCAGAACGAACGGGAACGCCGACTGAGCGTCTTCGAAAACTTGAGGCATGTTAAGCGCTCCGATGTTTGAGGGAGATTTCGACGATGTCGCCGTTCGCACCGGTGGTGTCGAAGATGGCACCAGGGATCAACACTGCGCCTTCAGCGGCGGTCGTGACGTAGCGATTGGTCGCGGCGACGTAGTAGACGTCATCGCCTGGCACAACAGCGGCGCCGGCGGTTACGTACATCTGGCCATCGGTCATGAACGCGCCAGTGAAGTCACGCGGGTAACCGTCGATCAGAGTGGAACCGGTCGCCACAGGCGGTACGGCTGCGCTCAGCACGGCCAGGCCCAGGAACAGGGTGCCAGTGGCGGCGATCTTGTGATCGTTGCCAGCACCAGCCACACGGAAGCCAGGCGCGCCGAAGACAATGCCTTCAGCGTTCGAGACGGTGCGGCTGATCTTGTTGCACTTCTCTTCGTTGGCGACCAGGCCGGGCACGCCCTTGGCTGGAGCGTTGGTGTAGGTGGTTTGGTAAGTAGCCATGGTGTGCTCCTTATGCCTTCGGCAGGTGGGCGGTTTGCATGTCGACAATCATCTGCAGACGTGCTTTTTCCGATTCGTCGCCGACGGTCTTGCCGTCCTGCTGAATCATGTGCTTGCGGAAGGTGTCGCCGGCCGGGTCTTTCGCGGCGTCTTCCACCAGGATCTCGAAGCGCGCGTCGATGTAGGCGTCCGCCTTGCCCGTTACGGCTGCATCACCCAGCTTGGCGATGACCACGGCCTTGCGGATCTCGGCATCGGTCTTGCCGGTATAGTCGGCATCGGCGATGGTTTTGGCCTTGGTGAGCAGATCGGCACGGGCGGTGACGCGCTTGTCGATGTCGGCATCGCTGATCACAGCTGCTTTCAGCTTGGTGATCTCATCGTCCTTCTTGGCCAGTTCACCATCCTTCAGCGCGATTGCAGTAGCGTGCGCGTCGGTCAGGGTCTTGGTGGCGGTGGCAGCGTCGGCAAGCTTGGTGTTCAGCTTCTCGATGGCCTGGGCGCCTTGCTCGGTGACATCAATGGAGATGCCATCGACAAGGAGTTTTCGCAGTGCATCAGCCATGTCATGGCCTCCTGTTGGGGTATTTGGTTTGCTATCACCGATACGAAACTCTTCGCCAGCCCGCGCGCTGTGCACCAGGCTGAGGTGATTCATTTTCATTGGGCCCAGGCTGACGTGATACGCATCGCCCTCTGGCGTTACGCCATCCTGGAAGATGATTTCAGCGCCATAGCCCATGGAAAGTTGTCGTTTGCCAGCCTCGAAGTCCGAGATGGCCTTGGCATCCATGAGGACCAGCGGCACCTTCACCCGCTGACCATCACGGATGACCTCGCCGCCAGTGTTGCCGACAGCCACGTCCTTCCAGTTCTTGGAATTGACGCCGTCGCCGCCTGGGTGGTCGTTGGTCATGGGGCGGTAGGCGTAGGAGTTCATCGCGTCCTTGTGGAACACCGAGCTCTCAGGCCGGTAAACCTTGACGATTGGTACATCACGCAGCCCGTGTTCGTTGTCTGGGTCAATCTCGGAGCCTAGGTAATCCTGAATGCCGGTGCGGGCGACGAAGGCCTCGGCCACCAGGTAGCCGTCTGCCGTGCGTCGAACACCGGAGACAGGCACGGAGTCGGTAAAGATCATGGGTCGAGTCCCTCAGTGTCGGTTTTTTCGGGGGCTGGTGACGTCGGGAGGTCGCCGCCTACCTCTTCGTCCGGCATCTCAGCCCCGAACTGGTCGATGGCCGCTTCCAGCCCAGGCATCACGCTCAGCTCCACCAACAGGTTCACCGATGCAGCTGATAGCGCGTCCTCAGGGAACAGGCCCGAGTCCTTCAGCGCCTTGATGGTGTCGGCGGTGGTCTTGCCGATGTCTGCCCGCTCCTTGGCCGTGGCCTGCCACAGTGGCGCCCATGAGTAGTGGATCTCCCTGGGCCGACTGCCCAGCGCTGATCGGATCAGGCATTCATCCAGCACGCTCATGGCTGGCTTGATCTCCAGCTTCTGGCGCGATGCGACGTTGTCGTAGTAGTTGCGGGTGTTCTCTTCGCCGTTTGCACCCAGCCCGGTGGAGGACTGGCCGAACATGCGGGTGCCCGGGATATCGAACGCGCCGGACACGCCCTGCTCCGTCTTGGCGATCACCTCAGGCAGAGTGCCGAAGCTGGCCGACTTGGAACTGTGGGTTTCGTTGCCGTCGAGGATCAGCGCGCCGTTGATACCCTTGGCGGTAGCAGCGAGGCGCAAGCGCTCCAGCAGCAAGCGCTCGTAGTTCTTGTCCTGCATGCTCGCCATCAGGTTTGGGATGTTGATGACGTCGATCTTGGCCTCGTAGACCAGGCTGACCACGTTCGCGACCGTCTCGTCGTAGTGACGCACCGCAGGCATCGCGGCCAGCAGCACCGAGTCACCCCAGCCAAAGGCGGCACCCATGGCCAGTTCAGGGTCTGGGTGTGGTGTGCCGACGAAGATCACCAAGCGCGATGGATGGATCTCAACCATGCTGCCCGGTAACCGGTAAGCCTTGGGCTTGCCAAAGCGTGGGCTCTGGGGATCTTGTTCAATCTCCGTCGCGCTGAGTTGCCGGCGGGTCATAACAGTGAGGTATTTAACGCCTCCCTGCCGCACGCGCTCAGGGTTCAGCTCGGATGCCGTGTCTCGCTCCCCGGTGCCGATGAACACAGCAGCACCACCGAACAGGCGGGCCTTCAATAGGGCCTCAAGGATTTTGCCCTTGACGTTCAGGCGTTCTTCCTCGGCCTCGATCAGCTCGATCTGCCCCTTATCGGCTTGCCAGCTGCGCCAGTTACGGCACGCGTCCACCGCGGGGATGGTCACGCCCTTCTGTGCAGTCCACGAACCACGGAAGGCGTTCAGCAACTGCTGATCGTCCATCTCCGGGATGGCGTAGTGCGAGTGGGATGCCTTGTCGCGCGCAGTACCCAGTCCTGCGACCAGGTTCTGCAGGCTGTCTTTCAGGTAGCTGAATGCGCTCATGAGTTGCTCACGTTTGCGAGTGTGTAGCTGCCCGCAATCGGGAAGCGCTGGACAATGAAGTAGCCGAGTGCGTCGACCGGGTCTTCAGTGCCGTCCTTGTTGGGTTCGCCGTTTTCGGTGTATGCCTGTTGCTCCAGCACCTGGGTGGTTACTGGGCAGTTGTCGGTGTTCACCAGGTAGCGGCGCTTCTGGTCTATGTTCAGGAACATGGCGTTCACTGCCAGCACGCGATCACGGACAATCGGGTTGGATGGATTCACCATCACCATGAAGCCGGCGGCGCGGAGAAGGCTGTGGTCCGACTCGCTGCCGTTCACGCTCTTGCGGTTCTTGCCGCTGGCATCCGGGTATACCGTGATGCTGTGGCCAGGGAAGCGGCGTTTCAGCTCGACAATCATCGCCGGCGTATCGAAAAGGCTGGTCGCCTCTTCCAGCAGCATGGGCAGGCCGTCGCGGATGACGTGGATCGTCGCGGCCATACGGTTGATGTTGAAGTCCATGCCGACGTGCAGTTGCTCGCCTGGGCGGATCGTTGCGTCCGTGTGGTTCTGCTTTCGGCAGAAGCTCGGGTACACGCTGCCAGAGGTGAGGTTGACGAACAGGCCGTCAATGTAGGCGTCCACCAGGTTCGATGGGTAAGACTCCCGCAGCGACTTGATGTAGTCCTTCGGCAGGTTCTTGGCATTCTGCCGCGTGGAGGCGTGCACGATGCCGTACAGGGGCCTCTGACTTGGATTGGATGCAAGCTCCTTGACGAACTTGCGGTACACCCAGTTGAAGCCCTCCGGCGTCGTGGTGACGTCGATGGTGTTCATGTCCCGGCCAGGCCACACAGTGGACATCCGCGCGATGATCTTCTTCCAGGCGCTGTCAGCCTTCTTGATCGGCATGCAGTCGATCTCATCGACAAGCGCATGCGCAATGTTGAAGCCCACGATGCGGTGCGGGTGCTCCATGCTCTTGCAGACGATCGTGGACAGGCACCGGCCGCGGTTATCGCGCAGGTACACGCGCTTCTTGCTCGGCACGATGTCAGCGAATAGGCCGAAAGCCTCAGCAACCACCGGCATGGTGTCGTAGAAGATGTCCGCGATCTGCGGATAGGTCGGCGCGAAGTAGCCCTGGGGTATGCCTGGGAACTCCAGCGCGTTTACGCACATGCGCACGCAACCTACAAACGTCTTGCCACTCCGGTACCCACCAACGAACGCCATGAACTTCTTGTGGCTTTTGATGAACTCGAACTGGGGCTTATTCAGCATCAGGACAGCTTGCATCTTCCACCCCGATAATTACTTGCTTGGGCTCGGGCAGGCCCTTATTCGGGTCTTCCAGTTCGCGGCGCAGCTTCTCGTTGGTAAGGCGGCGCGTTTCCAGGTCTTCCTTTGTCCGCTCCAGGCTCTCGACACGGGCAGTAAGCCGGTCAATCAGGCTGGAGTAGTCGCGAACCTTGCTCGTAGTCGTTATCGATGTGAGCGAGGTCTCCTTGCCACTGACAAGGATCGGCTCTTCCTTCTCCGATTCCACCTCAAGCGTGTTGCCGAATTCGTTCTCCCTGGCCAGGGCACGCATCAAGCGCACTCGAGTCAGCCGCAGCTCATCGTCCACGCGCCCCAGCTCAATGCTGGCAAGCATGTCGTTCTCTTCGTCAGTGAGGAATCGGCTGTAGATCGAGCCGGGCTTTGCAGCGTTCTTGTTGCCCCTCTGTTCCTTGGGGCCTGAACTCTTGCCGCCGTGTAGCTTGCAGCGAGAGGAACCCGGTATCGCGTGACGCTTGCATGGTTCCCCGTTGCCGCGCTTGGATGCGCCGCATAGGGCCATAGTCAGCCTCATTCATGGGGTTGGTTTTCGCAGAACGATTCATTCAATGCATTCGAACGTCATTCAACGACCATTCGATTGATTTTTCCCTCACCAGCCGCCGACCATCTTGGCTCCTATCGCCATACCGGCGACGAACACCAGCATGACCAGCAGCGAGTCAATACTTAGCGCCATCGACGCCGTTGATTGGCGCATCGGCGGCGGCTCAGGAGGCTTAACTGCCTGGCACGTACCGCACATTGGAATGCGCTGATCCGTAATCAACGACACTCCGCACCCATTGCAAGCAGCGCACCTGGTGGGAGTCACGGTGCAACCTCATACTGGAATGCCCGATCAGCAGGCATGGCCGTCACAAACCGGCACCGGTGAGCATCGAACTCTTCCCGGGTCGCGATGGTGCGCTCGTACCGAGAGTTGGTCTTGCCGGTGAATCGCTCGCGGTGAACGACCACGCCCTTGCGCAGGAACTCGACTTCAGCCGATCCCAGGAGCTTGGTTACGATTACTTTCATGTGACCTATCTCGCGCCACGATTTGGCGCATACGAAAACGTGGCGCGGGTTACGGCGACTGACGCTCTACCGCTTCGTTGACCTTCTCAGCCGCCTTGCTCGCCGTATCAGCTGCCTGGACTGCGGAGCGTGAAGCGTCTTGCACCTTCACGGCTGCGTCCTGCGTCTTCTCGGCCAGGTTGGTCAGGCGTAGGTCACGCTTGCCCAGGGCGGCGTCATACGCGGCGCGCACCTCAGCAAGCTGCTTGGTCTGCTCGCTACTGGCGGACCACACGCCTGCCTGGTAGCCGAGGATCCCGCCACCTGTGACCAACATTAACGCGACTACCCAGATCTCTGCCCGGCGCCACCAGCGGCGAGCGATGAACTCCATTGCGCAACGATCCATTAAGCGATACCTCCGAGCTGAGAGCGCAGCCTGGCGATCTCTGCGCTCTGCGTTGTGACCTTCTCAGTGAGCGTGGCGATCTGGCTGGCCAAGGCTTCCACCTTGCCTTCCATGCGCCCCACAGTGGCGGCGAGCTCGTTGCGCTCTTTGGCGAACTGGTCAGCGCGGGCCTCAGCGGCGTTCGCTCTGGCACGCTCGGTGTCGAGCAGCTCATTCAGCCGGCGGACGGTGCCAATGTCGGCATTATCCATTGCCCGGTCAGTTGCATCCTTGGAGAGGAATTTCCTCAACCACAGAAAGCCGCCCAGTAATACGGTTCCAGTACCGCCCAGCC